>JANTHP010000001.1 GCA_024762395.1 Anaerolineae bacterium
TTGGCATTTGTCGCCATTGGCCGCACCAACGTGCGCATCATCCAGGCCGACATCGTTTACAAGCGCGGTAAGCCGTTTGATGAGCAGGCCAGCCGCAACCGCGACCCGGAAGCCTGGAAAGTAGCGACGGCCGTTTACGAAAAAGCGCTTGATTTGGCCCCGGAAGAAGATTTTTACTACCTGTTCCTGGGGCGCGCTTACCTGGAGCAGTCCACCATCACGACCGATCCGGCCGAACAATCCGCCCTGCTCAGTAAAGCTGAAAAACGACTGCTTCGCGCCCGAGACATTAACCCGCTGAACACCGACCATACCGCGAATCTGGCTCGTTTGAATACCCGCTGGTGGCAGCTCAGCAGCACAGACGCGGAGAAGCAGCAGCGGGTGGAAAAGGCTGCATTTTATTACGAAGAAGCCTTAGCCCTAAGTCCCCAAAATTCTATCATCCGCAACGAGTATGCCCGGCTGTCGTTTGATTTGATGCACAACTGTGAGCAGGCCCTGGCTTTGTATGATGAGTCGGTAGCTATTGATCCGTATTTCACTGTCACTTATTTTGCCCGCGCCGATGCCTATGTTTCTTGCGCGGCCCAGGCGGAAGGGGATGTGCAAACAAATTATTACGAACAGGCCGCCGCCAGTTTGGATGAGGGCCTGTCTCGTAATGAGGATAATGTGCGCGCCTGGCTGCAATTGGGGCAGGTGCATCAGCAGTTGGGGCAGTATGATGAGGCTTTGACCGCTTATGAAGAGGCGCGCCGCCGCAATACGAACCAAATTCAGCCCTGGAACCTGGATTTCTTGATGGCGAATGCGTATTTGCAGTCGGGCGATGAGGCTATGGCCCTGTCAATGGCGGAAACGGCGCTGGTATCCGCGCCTGATAATGCGAAGGGGCAGATTGAGCAGTTTATTACCCGGTTAGGCGGGCAGACTGCGCCGGAACCGGAAACGGCCGTACCCGCTGCCGAGTTGGGTGAGATGGTAGAGATGGGAGATGAACGGCCGTTAGCCGCCCTCAATCCCGCCGCCCGTAACAACTATTACGACGCCTACCCACCCACCGTCATAGACACCGCCAAAACCTACGAAGCCATCATCACCGTTGCTGGAAAAGGAGCGCTGCGTATCCGCCTGCTGGATGATCAATCGCCGTTAACCGTCAACAACTTCGTCTTTTTGGCCCGGCAGGGTTTTTACGACAACCTCAATTTCCATCGCGTCATTGAGGGGTTTATGGCGCAGGGCGGCGACCCGACCGGCTCCGGTTCCGGCGGTCCCGGCTACCAATTTGCCGACGAGACTGATAACGGTTTGCGCTTCGACCGGCGCGGATTGCTGGCCATGGCTAACGCCGGGCCTGGCACCAACGGCAGCCAATTTTTTATCACCTTTGCGGAAACACCCTGGCTGGACGGCAACCATACCATCTTCGGCGAACTGGTTGCCGGTGATGAGGTTTTGAGTATGCTTGAGCCGCGCGATCCCACAACGGCCGTCTCGCCCGGCGACATCATTGAACGCATAGACATCATCGAAGTAGCGGAATAGAAGCATCCGAAGGGGGGCAACCCCTCAGGATGCAAGCGTGGGATCATAATGACCTTCATCGTTGTTTTTCTTATCGCCCTTTTTGTCACCGGCATGAGTACGCCCTGGGTGCGGCGCGCGGCCATCTGGTTTGGCTTTGTAGATGCGCCCGCGCAGCGTAAACTGCACAGCTCGCCCATGCCTCTCATGGGCGGCGTGGCAATTTTTGTCGGCGCAATGTTGGCTGTCTTGCTTTTTGCCAGACAGTTGCCGCCGCAGGTCACGGCCGTGCTGCTTGCCAGCAGCGTCGTCGCTCTGGTCGGGCTGATTGACGACCGGCGCAATTTACCCGCCTGGGTCAAAATAGCCGGTCAGTTTGTGGGATTTATTATTTTGGCTTATTGGGGCGTGCGGGTGCGTCTGCCAATTCCTCTGTGGATGAATTACGCCGTTACGTTTGTCTGGTTGGCAGGCATTAGCAATGCTATTAATTTTTTAGACAATATGGATGGGTTGAGCGCGGGCATCAGCGGCGTGGCGGCGGCATTTATTTTGTTGATGGGGCTGCAGAATGGGCAGTTTTTGGTGTCGGCATTGGCGGCGGCCGTTTTGGGAGCCTGCCTGGGGTTCCTCCGCTACAATTTCAAACCGGCGCAAATTTTCATGGGGGATGCAGGGGCGTTGTTTTTAGGTTTTCTGTTGGCTGTTTTGGGATTGGAGTTGAGTTTCCCTGATAACAGTAATTTTGTTACCTGGATGGTGCCTGTCTTTATCCTCGGTTTGCCTATTTTTGATACGACGTTGGTCACGATTTCGCGTATTCGGCGCGGCGTTAGCCCCAATACGGCGGGTAAGGACCATACCAGCCACCGGTTGGTGGCGATGGGGTTCAGCCAACGGGAAGCGGTGTTGATTTTGTATTTGTTTGCCGGCATGTTTGGGTTGGTTGCCCTGTTTATTTCGGAAGCGACGGTGTTAGAGGGGTATGCGATGGGAACGGCCGTTGCCATTGTCGCGCTCTATGCCATTTGGAGACTTATCAAAGTTGAAAAGTAACTCCGCGTAGTAAATACCTGAGTAGTTTGACAATGTTAAGTTAGCCGCCTCTGGTCGCCGCCGAATGGAATTCGACGGCTGATATAAGAAACGCGCTGAAAGCGCGTTCGGAGAACATTTCTCAGTACGCTTCAGCGTACTTCTTGTCTCAGCCTGTGAATTCCATTCACAGGCGATTTGAGCGGGTGAATCTAACATCGTCAAAGTAGTTACGCTGAAAATTAACATTTGGAGGAGCAAATGTCCAAGCAAAAAACAGATTTATCGGTATCAAAACGACGTGAAGAAATGAAGCGGCAGCAGGAAGCGAAGCGGCAGCGCATGTTGATTGGCATTGGTTTGGCAGCGGCCGTCATTATTGTTGGCTATGTGTTATGGCTGGTGTTTGTGAAGGCGAAGGAACCGGCTGTTGTGGCGGGGGAACGGCCGTTAGCCGCCCTCGCTCCAGCCGCCCGCGCCAACTATTACGATCAATATCCCGACATGGTCATAGACCCGGCCAAAACCTATGAAGCTGTCATCACTGTCAAAGACAAAGGCGACATGCGCTTCACCCTTTTCCCCGATAAATCTCCGCTCGCCGTCAACAACTTCGTCTTCCTTGCCAACCAGGGGTATTACGACGGCGTAAAATTCCACCGCGTCATCCAAGATTTTATGGCCCAGAGCGGCGACCCGACCGGGGTGGGCGAAAGCGGCCCTGGGTACACCTTTGCCGACGAGACGGACAATGGGTTACTCTTTGATAAACGCGGCCTTTTGGCCATGGCCAACGCCGGCCCCAACACTAATGGCAGCCAATTCTTCATTACCTTTGTGCCTACGCCCTGGCTAGACGGCCGTCATACCATCTTTGGCGAGTTAATCGAAGGCGACGACGTATTAGCCAGTCTCACCACCGACCCCACCGGCCGAATCGGCGATATTATTGAACGGATTGAAATCGTGGAAAGGTGAGCAGTCGGTTCAAGGAAAACGCCAGGCGCTTACGCGCCAACAGCGACAAAAAGTTGTCGATCTTTTCGAATGGATAATTTATAACGGATAACGAGCAATGGCGAATGAAGGAGTCTTCCGCTGGCGAGAAATTGATAATTATCCGTTATGCGTTATTCATTATCCATTTTCTTCGCTTGCCGCATGCGGCTCTCTTGTGCCAGCATCATCTGGCACAAGACGTAGGTTCTTATGAGAAAATTACAAGTGGCGCTGCGTCAGTTCATATATAAACATGGTATTGCCCAAACAATCACGTTCATCACGGTATTGGCCGTCATCATCTCTGCTTTTTTGACGCTTTCCGTCCTGGTTACCGTTGGCGTAAGTGACGAGATTGACATGCTGGTAGGATTTGTCATTTCCATTATCGTTCCAATTGTTCTTGCGCCATCATCATTATTCGTTATTTTTAAGCTGTTAGTTCAAATTGACGAGGCGGAACGAGCGCACGCACAGCTTGTGATTGAGCTGCAAGAAGCGCTGGCCACGGCCAAGACATTAAGCGGGCTGCTGCCCATTTGCTCTTCCTGCAAGAAAATCCGCGACGATGAAGGTTATTGGCATCAGGTTGAAGTATATGTGCGCGACCATTCAGAGGCGAATTTTAGTCATGGCATTTGCCCCGATTGCATGGAGAAAATGCGCGCTGAATTAGCTGAGATGAAGAGCCAGAAGTTGGGGCTGTAGGCGTGGCATTTGAGCAGCCCCGACGCGGTTAAAATCGCTCTAAGAGGTGCGAGTCCTACGGGTATAGGACTTAAGGGTTTTGCGCTTATAGGACAGATTTCCTACCCGGCGCCATCCATTTCTCTGGATTCCTCTAAAAAATCCCCCATAATGATTCCGACATTGCCTCCCTCTTGGCGCTGTTATTCCTCGCCAAGCATAGCCCCAATAGAACCACAGTAACTACTAACCCTGTCATTTCTGCGCAGACAGGAATCCACTGCATGGATACCCGCCTGTGCGGAGCCTACCCTCATGAAAATGGGGGTATGGCACCAGAGATGCTTAGTAGTTACGAACCACAAAACCAAATAAAACACGTAGTTGAAGTGAATGTGGGTTCTCAATTCGATAAGTGAACGTCTATAAATACGTTTCTTTTTTTGCCGGGATGTTTCGGGGATTGAAATTCCCGAAACGCGGAAGTAAATAATGGGCGATTACTAAGTATTGAAGCCTTGTGAGGTTACGATTAACGATGCATAAACAATCGAAAATATCTTTTGAGCGGGTAAGGGGTGGATGCTGTGTGAATATAAAATTTTTACTTTTGCTGGGGTTAGTATTTATGGCGATTTTTCTCATTACCACCCCCAAAAAGACCAATGCCGATACTGATCAGATTGAGGCGGAGTATTGGCAGTACTTCCCTTTAGTTGTCAAGAATTATCGGCTGGCGCAGTTTAAGGGCATTCCCTATGGCCCTTTTCATTTCGGTGAGGAAGTGGCGGATTATGATCATCCTAAAGCGCTGGCTTTTAATAGTGGGTTTGTTGATCTGGGTTTGAAGAGCGATATAGCCATAGATATTTTGCTGAGTGAAGCCCGCGATCATGATTATCGGCTTATCGTAAATATCGGCCAAAGTTACCCTTGTGTTTATTGGGATGGTCAAACGTTTGATGGGGCGGCATTTGTGAATGAAGTCTTGGGACGGGCTGACAATATCGCTCCTTTTTACCCTGATACGGTTGTTGGTATTATTTTGCTGAATGAGCCTCATGATCCGCAGCCGGAATGTCAGCCCGGCATTCCCCCACAATATCTGTATAATGCGGCTCAACAAATTCGCGCCGGATTGGCAGCGTATGGGATGGAAGATATTTATTTGGGTTTTGGCAGCCCGCCAAATTTTATCGAAGAGGGCTTGTCTGAAGCGCAAGCCCGTGATGGCACGATTAATCTTTCATTTGCGCAATGGTCGGATAGTATTGACTTCAATGCTTGGGTTGACATTGTGCAAGGGGCTGCCAGCCGCATGAGCGAAGGGGGGCATCCCCACAAAATTGTTTATTCTATAAACAGTTTGAAGTTTACTTCTCAGGAATTGATTGATTTTAACATGTGGGCATGTGTGCAAGGTGATGCTTTTACTGTGACCTGGTGGCATTGGAACCTGATTGATGGGCCGAAGGATCAAATCTCGCTTTCTCAATTTCAATCTGTAAGGGATGTGTGCGATGATTTTGATGGATATTAGTGTGAGAGGAAACGGCCGTTTCCAGTTGACGGCCGTTCCCCCACCATGCTATACTTCCGCGCAATTAAAAACACAAAGACAATGAATGGGAGTAGTAAACGGGAACTTTATCCCTCAGAGAGCGAAGGCCAAAGGCTGAAAGCCAACGCAAAAGATAAAACCCGTCGAAGTCGTCCACGAGTCGTCTGGCTAAAGGCAGTAAGCCAGACCGGGTAAGCCCGTTACAGCAGCATTGAGTGGGACAATTTTGCAAAATTGTCCAACCAAGGTGGTACCGCGTGAGACATTTGCTCTCTCGTCCTTGACCGGATGAGAGAGTTTTTTTGTGTTTAGTCAGGTAGTCGGGTAGTCAGGTAGTTGGGTGGTCAGGTAGTCAGGTAGTCGGGTAGTCAAATAGTCCGACTACTCGACTACCTGACTACTCGACTACAAGACTACTCGACTACTCGACTACTCGACTACAAGACTACAAGACTAAAGGACTACAAGACTATGAGTGACATGCCCAAAGCCTACAATTTCAAAAACACCGAAGACCGCCTGTACCAGTGGTGGGAAGAAAATGGCTGGTTCAAGCCCGAAGCCCGCCCAGCCGATGCCAAGCCGTTCGTCATCTCCATTCCGCCGCCCAACGTGACCGGCGCGCTGCACATGGGGCATGTCATGTTCGTCGCCCTGGAAGATTTGATGATTCGCCGCGCCCGAATGCAGGGGATGGCCGCCTTGTGGGTTCCCGGAACCGACCACGCCGGCATTGCCACCCAATTGCAGGTGGAAAAGATGCTGCTGCGCACTTTGGAAGAGACGCGCGAAGAAATCGGGCGCGAACGCTTCCTTGAACACACCTGGGAATGGAAAGAGAAGCACGGCAGCTACATCACCGGCCAACTGCGACGCCTGGGGGCTAGCTGCGATTGGGATCGGGAACGGTTTACGCTGGATGAAGGGTTGTCGCGGGCGGTGCGCGAGGCGTTTGTGCGCATGTACCGCATGGGCCTCATCTACCGCGCCGAGTATCTGGTGAACTGGTCGCCGGGGCTGCAAACGGCCGTTTCCGACCTGGAAGTGGAATACAGCGAAGAACCCGGCTACCTCTACTACTTCAACTATCCGGTGAAGGGAGGCGGGCAGTTGCCTGTGGCTACCACGCGCCCGGAGACGATTTTGGGGGATACGGCCGTTGCCGTCCATCCCGACGACCCCCGCTACAAAGAATACATCGGCAAAACCTGCCTCGTTCCCATGCTGGACAGAGAAATCCCCATCATCGCCGACGACTATGTAGACATCGAATTTGGAACCGGCGCCTTGAAAATCACCCCCGGCCACGACCCCAACGACTTCGAGATCGGGCAAAAGCACAATCTCGCCATCATCAACATCATGAACAAAGACGCCACCATGAGCGCCGAAGCCGGGCCGTATGCGGGATTAGACCGTTTCGACTGCCGCAAAAAATTGTGGGCCGACATGCAAGAAGCGGGGATGACCATCAAAAAAGAAAACTACACCCTCAATGTCCCCCGCAGCCAGCGCGGCGGCGAAATCATCGAGCCGCTCGTCAGCCGTCAATGGTTTGTGGACGCCGAACCGATGGCGAAAATGGGCTTAGCGGCCGTTCACAGCGGCCGTATCAAAATCGTCCCCGACCGCTTCGTGAAGGTGTGGGACAATTGGCTGGAAAATATACGGCCGTGGTGCATCAGCCGCCAACTGTGGTGGGGACACCGCATCCCCGTCTGGTACTGCGACGACTGCCAGCACAAAACCGTCGCCCTCGAAGACCCTACCCACTGCGAAGCATGCGGCAGCCCCCGCATCCAGCAAGACCCCGATGTGCTGGACACCTGGTTCAGCAGCGGCTTATGGCCCTTCTCCACCCTCGGTTGGCCCGATAAAACCCCCGATTTGGAACGCTTTTACCCCACCGATGTGATGGAAACCGGTTACGACATCCTCTTCTTCTGGGTGGCGCGGATGGTCATGTCGGCGGCCTTGTTCACCAACGACATCCCCTTCCACACCGTTTATTTGCATGGGCTGGTCAGAGACGAGCATGGCAAAAAAATGTCCAAATCCTACGGCAACGTCACCGACCCGCTGGACGTGATGGCCCAGTATGGAACCGACGCCCTGCGCTTTACCCTGCTAACCGGCGGCACGCCCGGCAACGACCTTAATTTGTCGTTGGATCGCGTTGCCAGCAACCGCAACTTCGCCAATAAAATCTGGAATGCCACCCGCTTCGTCACGCGCAGTCTGGAGAAGGCGACCAAAGCGGACAAACCGGCCGAACTAGCCTACAGCGACGCCGACAAATGGATTTTGACCCGTCTCAGCCAAATCATCGAAACGGCCGATCGCCTGATGGACAATTACCAATTCGGCGAAGCGGGACGGCAGGTGTACGATTTCCTTTGGGGCGACTTTGCCGATTGGTACGTGGAACTGGCTAAAGTGCAGATGGGGCAGGGCGGCGCGGCAGCCTGGACAACCCTCTCCGTCCTGCGAAAAGTGTTGGACGACAGTCTGCGCTTGCTGCATCCATTCATCCCCTTCGTCACCGAAGAGACGTGGCAGCAGCTTAAAGCCGCCTTTGTCGAGGCCGATTTGGGCATCGAACCGGCCGAAGGTTGGTCGGAAGCGCTCATCATTGCCGATTGGCCGGGGGCTGGCGAGCAGTACGCCGCCGCCGCCGCCAACTTCGAGCAGTTGCGCGACCTGGTTCGCGCCATTCGCGCCGCCCGCGCCGACAATAAGGTGGAACCGGCCCGTAAAATCGCGGCGATTGTAGCCACCGGCGATAAGGCCGCCTTCTTCACGGCCCAAAAACCGATTTTTGCCTTCCTGGCCCGATTGGATGAAGCGCGATTGGAGATTGGGGATTCTGTAGAGCCGCCCCCGCAAGCCATCACCATTTCCCTGGGTGACATTGCCTGCTACCTGCCGCTTTCCGGCATGGTGGATTTGGGCAAGGAGAAGGAACGGCTGGAGAAGGAGCTTGCCAATTTGGACAAGCAAATCAAGCGCGTCACCGGGTTGCTCAACAGCCCGTTTGCTCAGAAAGCGCCGACGGCCGTTGTCCAAAAAGAACGCGATAAATTGGCCCAACTCCAGGCCAGCCACGCTGAAGTCACGGAGCGGCTGGCGATTTTGTAGTGACAAGAATACAAAAGTCTGGCAGGCTTTTGTATTCTTGTCTGTATGTCTTGTTTTACGGCCGTTTTTGTTCTATGATTTATATAAGTTACGGAATAATCGCGGAGGTTGATTGTGGAAAAGATTGTAAGCTCAACCGAATTACAAAAAAACACGCGCCAAATTATTGATTGGACGCGAATTAATGATAAGCCAGTTATTATTCAAACTTATGGCAAATCAATGGCGGTTCTTTTATCTTATGAAGATTATCAGCGGCGATTGCAATTTGCCGTTGATGAAAAGCAGCCTACCATAACGGCCGCCGAACAAGCCGAATTGAAGCAGATTGAAGAATTAACCAAATCTCTTTTTGCCGACGCAAGTTGGGAAGAAATTGAAGCGGGTAGAGAAGACAGATGGTTTTAGGTGCGGATACCGGCTTCTTTATCGCTCAAGCGAATAATCATCCACAGGCAACGGCCGTATGGCAAGATGTCAACGCGGGCCGACATGAACTGGTTGTCTCAACTGTGTCCATCAATGAACTCTTTGTGTATTTGTTTCGACGGGGACGAAGCCAGGAAGGACAAAAATGGTTATCCTTATTGATAGAAAGTAAATTTGTTAATTTGGTACCTGTTTCCATCGAAATTGCCCAATTATCGGCTCGATATAGGCATGGCATTGGTTTGCCCACTGTAGATTCATTGATTTTGGCAACTTGTTTAGACAGAAAATGCAATAAGTTGTTGTCTACCGACAGCGATTTTCGCATTGTGCATGAGCAGGGCATTATACCTGTTGAATTATTGGAGTAAATTGAATGAATAAAGTAAGACCGACCGGCATTACGGCCGATCGCAACGAAAGAGTACTAAAAATCACCTGGAATGATGGGCACGAAAGCGCTTATCCCTTTGCCGGGCTGCGGGCCGAATGCCCCTGCGCCGAATGCAGAGGCGGGCATGAGAACATGGGTGCGCCGCCCAACCAGTTCATCATCCGCGATACGCCCAATGAAGGCGTCACTATCGAGAATATCGAGGCGGTTGGCAGCTATGCCATCACTATCCAGTGGAGCGATGGGCATTGGGCCGGCATCTACACCTGGGAATTTTTGCGTCAAGCCTGCCCGTGTCCGGAATGTTTGCCGGACAGTTAGAGCTAGAGCGAGAGCAAGAGGATACTTTGGCCGCAATGTGCTGAAATTCATCACATTGCGGCTTTAATTTTTGTTGGACGATTTCGCAGATCGTTTTACGGGACAGAAAAATGAAGAAACCGAATTGGCGTAAAGTTAGCCAGTCGCAAAAATGGAAGCGGTTGTGGCACAACTTTAAAGTTAGTTTGTTGTTGACACTAGGTGCAATTTTGGGCGCCTGGGCGTATGTGGTTTTTCAACTGCCGGGCAATCTGGTGGCCGGCGGTTTGTCGGGTATTAGCATCATCGTCAATCATTTCACCGGCTGGCCGGTTGGATTGTTGTATTGGGTGATGAACACGCCGCTGCTTATTTTAGGTTATTACAACTTGGGCCGCTGGCGTTTCGTCGCGCGGACATTGTTTACGGCCACCGTTTTTTCAGTGGCGACAGATTTGTTTGTCGTCTATTTACCGATTTGGATGCCGCAGTTTCCGCTGACAGATGATTTGCTTTTAAGCAGTATCTATGCCGGAATTGTGGGGGGGATTAGCGCTGGGATGGTATATCGCGCAGGCAGCACCTTTGGCGGCACAGGCATAATTGGACGTGTTATTCAGCAGCGAACGGGACTGCCGTTGAGCCAGGCCTTTTTCTTTGCCGATGGTGTGATTATTTTGGCGGCGGCAGTTGTATTTGGCTGGGAAATTGCACTTTATGGCTTCCTGGTCTTGTTTTTGCAAGGGTTAGCATCCGATTATACGTTGGAGGGGGCCAGCAGCACGCGCACAGCGACGATTGTGACCGATTTCCCGGATAAGATGGCGGCGGCGTTGATGGAACGTTTGCATCGCGGCGTAAGTTATTGGGAGATTACGGGCGGTTACACCAAACGGCGGCGGTACATGGTGATGTGTACGATGTACCGGCCGCAAGTCAACACAGTCAAGCGCGTTGTCGCTGAAGTGGATTCGGCTGCCTTCTTAACGATTGGTGTGAGCCACCGGGCAATGGGCGAGGGGTTTGCGGCGTTGAAGAAGGGGGAGATTGGAGATTAGAGACTTGAGACTGGAGACTGGAGATTGAGCAATCTCTAATCCCCAGTCTCTAATCTCTTTACTCTTCAATGCCGTCGAGCAGGTGTTGGTAGGTTTGTCGTTGGCGGATGATGTGGAATTTGTCGCCATTAACGAGGACTTCGGCGGGGCGGAGACGGCCGTTATAATTTGACGCCATCGCAAATCCATACGCCCCGGTCTGCATAATCGCCAACAAATCGCCGGGTTCGGTGGGGGGGAACGGCCGTTCCTTTCCCAACGTATCGCTCGTCTCACAAATTGGCCCGACAATGTCTACTGGTTGTTGGTTGTTGGTTACTGGTTGCTGGATGGGCAGGATGGGATGATGTGCTTTGTAGAGAGACGGCCGTAACAAATCATTCATCCCCGTATCCGCAATCACAAACTGCTTACCACCCTGCTCCTTCGTGTAGACAACCTGTGCTACCAATGCCCCTACCGGCCCCACAATCGAGCGTCCCGGCTCCAAAACCAGATTGTAGCCCGCCTGGGTGATGGGGTGGGAGACGATATCAACCCAATCCTTGATTTGGGGGGCTGGAGATTCAGTCTCTACTCTCCAATCTCCTTCATAATCAATCCCCAAACCGCCGCCGACATCCAAATAATCCAGCTTGATGCCCATGCCCGCCAATTCATCGGCCATGCCAATCAAAAATTGGACCGCTTCTTCATAAGGCGACAACTTCGTGATTTGCGAGCCGATATGCGACGCAATGCCCACCGGTTCCAGCCAGGGGTGGGCGGCTGCTCGCTGCATCATCGCCATCGCCCGCTCCGGATTGACACCGAATTTATGCCCGTGCAGGCCGGTGCTGATGTAAGGATGAGTTTGGGCATCAATGTTGGGATTAACGCGCACGCCGATGTGAGCAACCGTTTGCCGCTCCGCGGCGATTTTCGCAATCGCCCCCATCTCCATCTCTGATTCCACATGCAAGGCGTGAATGCCTGCATCCAGCGCCATCTCAATCTCCGCCCGCGTTTTGCCCACGCCGGAGTAGATGATTTTGTCCGGCGAAATGCCAGAATGCAGCGCCAGAAACAGTTCGCCGCCGCTGGTTACATCGCCGCCCAGCCCTATTTCGGCGAGCATCCGAATCAACACTGGATTGCCGTTGGCTTTGGTGGCGTAACAGACGAGGGCGTTGGGGGGGACGGCCGTTAAAAATTCTTCCGCTCGTTTTACCAATTCAGCCTGACTGTACACATAAACTGGTGTGCCGACTTGGGCGGCAACGGCCGTTAGCGGCACATCTTCACAGAACAATTCATTATCTTGATATTGAAAAAGCTTCATAACTTGTTTTCTATAGTAACTTTATTGTGTGATACCAGTTAACGCGGTGATAACGCGAATGGTTCGTCATCCCAACAATGTGTTCAACTTTGCTAATACTTCATCAATCATCTCTGCTGGCAATGAACTGATGAACTTTGTTTTTCTAACGCGCCAATCTAAACTTTTGGCTTGATCCGATAAAATGACGCCAGTTACGCCTGCATTTGATGGAAGAGAAACTTCAAACGGATACCCTTTTTCTTGATTTGTGATGGGACAAAATATGGCTAAACCGACTTTCCGATTGTATGCTTTGGGAGATAAGACCACAGCCGGACGATGACCGGCTTGTTCGTGTCTTGCCTGAGGATTGAAATTGATCCAAACTACATCGCCACGCTCAGGAATGTAAGCCATTACCATACCTCATTGCCTACAGAATGACCCGTATCAATCTCCTGATGCACATTATCGGGTGTGATTTTTGCCAACAGTTCATCTAGCGAGGGTGACGGCTTAACCGGCTCCAATATGATTTTTCCTTTTTCGATAGAGACAGAGATGAGCGAATCCTGAGTCAGCCCAACATCTAAGGCAAAAGGTTTGGGGATCCGAATTGCGAGACTATTTCCCCATTTTTGAACACGTGCCTGTACCATTTTTATTCTCCGTAAACCGATGAGTGTATAAACAAAGAAGATACATTTATTGTAGTGTTAAATAGGCTTGTTGGCAAATAGCGTGGATGATAATTAATGTATTTGACTGCCCGGCTATGCGACTAGCTGACTACTCGACCGAAGTTTCCATCATCTCAATCGTCCGGGCCACATTCTCAATAGCGACTCGCTGCTTACGGTACAAATCCGACTCGCTCATTGCCAGGCGGCGGGCGACATCCCGCACCCGCTTGCCCTGCACAAACTTCATCTCCAAAATGTTGTACAGCAACCACTCCACCCGCGATAGATTGCGCTCCCCTTCCGGCTTTTGCAGCTCAATCGCGTCCTGTAAAATGGCTCGCAGTGCGTTTGTGGGATTTTGCTCGTGTTCTTCCATCGCCTGCTGCACAATTTGTAAGCGCATGAGCGGGCTTTCGGTGAGTTTGGGGCCGCCCCAATAATGGGAAAGCGCGTCGCGCACCATGCCGGTGAACCCCGGATCGCCGACAAGAGGCGCTTCTTCCGGCTTTTCCGGAGCTGTCAGGATGGGCAGGCCGCCGAATCGGGCCGCGCCGCGCCGTTCCTGCAAGGCGGTTATTTGGGGCAAAATCCCTTCTACGGCGGCAAAAACTTGCTGCTGTAAGATGCGGTCTTCTAATGCGGCGGCCACTTGCTCTAGCAAACGTTCCAGAATGCTGTATTCCGTCTCATCCAAATTAGGTTCATCGGCGCGAGCGTGCAGACCCACAATACCGATTACGGCTTCTTGATGACGGCTGTGTAACGGCCGTATCCAATAATTCTGCCACAAGATGAAACTGTCGGCCGTTCTTAAGTCAGTTGCAGCCAATCCATTTCCATTTTGCGGCTGCGCCAACTGCTGCCAGTCAGCATCTTGCAAGACCGTTTCCGGCTCGGCCAGCGGCCCGACAACCGCTTCCAACTTCGGTCCATCCGCAGTGATAGCGGCGACAAAAGCAGTGGGCGTTCGCAGCGCCTCGCACGCTGCTGCCAAGACGCTTTCCAGAAATTGATGCAGGTCGTTGGTTGTGAGCAGGCGTTCGCTTAGCTGTTGAATCCGGTAGACATCCGGGTCATTATTAAGTTGGAAAAGGCGTTCTAACGGCCGTTTATACGCATGAATCAGCCACTCCACCAGCATCACCGTCGCCACCAGCGTAAAGCCCAGCGCCGTCTCCGTCGGCAGCCCCAAAATCGGGCTGTTCCGGCTGACCAGAATATACACCAGCAGCACAATCGTTCCCGCCAGCGGCACACGCGCCATAAACTTAAACAACCGCACGCGCACCACCCGGTCTGGCGACATCGCGCCAAAATAGCTAAGATGAGACGTCATCACGCCAAACAAAAACCCTACCACCAGGTTGCCCAAAATGACCACCGGCCAAAAAATGAGCGGCACGTCCTCGCTGGGGCTGCCCTTAATCACCAGATACGGAAACACAGCCAGCGGAGCGGCCCAAAAAGCCAGCAGCGTCGTTGTGATACGCTGCCGCGTTGTGCGCGTAACCGCACGCTGGCGGGCGCGCCACACATGGTAAATACTGGCCGCCATCCCAGCCCAGAAAAACAGCGCAAACAACGGGAACAGCGGCCCGGCCGTTAGGTGCGGCGCGCGCGGCAGCGGAACCAACTTCCCCACAATCCAATCCGTCCACAAAACCATTCCCAGAAAAGCCAGGCCGATAAGATAACCGGCAGCCATCACCAGCTTCCGTTTGCGTGATGGCGCGCCGGTAATCGTTAACAGCGCGTCGGCCAACTGGTACTGTGCAGCCGGAACCAGCGTAATGCCAATCCAGCCAACCCTTAGCCATGTTTCGGCCGAACCTGAAAGGATAGTGCGGCTGACCAAAAGCTCCGTGAGGTAGACGATGACGACAAACGTGATAAGCGCAGAAAAGGCGCGGATGACCGGCACGCGCAAACTGCGCCCCAGGTTGTACAAGACGACAGCGGAGCCAAAGATGACGATGATCGCCTGCAAAACGTCGTTTATGAGGGCTAAAATGTCGGCCATATCACTTATGCGGGGGAAGGCGAAGGCGGTAAATCCAGAGAAGGCGGCGTCCATTCCGGCGCATCGTCAACGGCGCCGACTGCGGGACGCGGCGGGGATTTTGGCGCTGCCGGGGGCAGTTCGCGCCCCTCTACCAGAGCGACAAACTCCCCAGCTTCCAGCGTTTCCACTTCAAGCAGCGTTTGGGCGATGAGATCAAGCGCTGCTCGATTCTCGGTCAGGATTTGGCGCGCGCGTTCATACTCCTCGTCTATCAATCGGCGCACCTCGTCGTCAATTTTTTCGGCGATGGCGTCTGAGTAGTCGCGCTGCTCGCTGATTTCGCGGCCCAGGAAGACCATTTCCTGCTTTTGGCCGTAGACGCGGGGGCCGAGCGCGTCGCTCATGCCGTACTGCGTCACCATCTGGCGGGCGACTTGCGTGACGCGCTGTAAATCGTTGCTGGCTCCGGCCGTAATCTCGCCGAAGACGATTTCTTCCGCCACACGGCCGCCCAAAGCGGTGGTAATTGTGGCGATGAGCTGCGATTTGGTGGGCAGCAAGTTGTCATCTTCCATGTACCAGGTGAGGCCCAGCCCCATGCCGCGCGGCACAATGGTGACTTTACGCAGCGGCTGGGCGGCAGGCAGGAAATGGCTGACGAGAGCGTGTCCGGCCTCATGGTAGGCGATGATTTCCTTCTCTTCGGGGGTGATGACGCGGCTTTTTCGTTCCGGCCCAAGCTGGACGCGCTCGATGGCGTCTTGAAATTCGGCCATGCCAATGCTTTTTTTGCCGCGACGGGCGGCTAACAGGGCCGCTTCGTTGACGGTGTTTTCGATGTCGGCGCCCACAAAGCCGGGGGTGGATTTGGCGAGTTTGCCGATGTCAATGTTGGAGGCGATGGGCTTGCCGCGAATGTGGACGTTGAAGATGGCTTCACGGCCGCGCACATCGGGCCGGTCTATGACGACGCGGCGGTCGAAACGGCCGGGACGCATCAAGGCGGGGTCCAAAATGTCGGGCCGGTTGGTGGCGGCGAGGATGATGACATGGGTATCGGTGCCAAAGCCGTCCATTTCGACCAGAATTTGGTTGAGGGTTTGCTCCCGCTCGTCGTGGGAGCCGCCCAGGCCGGCGCCGCGCTGGCGGCCAACGGCGTCAATCTCGTCTATGAAGATGATGCAGGGGCTGTGTCGTTTGGCTTGCTCGAACAAATCGCGCACGCGGCTGGCGCCGACGCCGACGAACATTTCGACGAATTCGGAACCGGCGATGGAGAAGAAGGGGACGCCTGCTTCGCCGGAGATGGCTTTGGCGAGCAGGGTTTTGCCGGTTCCGGGGCTGCCGACGAGGAGGACGCCTTTGGGGATGCGGGCGCCGAAGCTGACGAATTTTTCCGGCTCTTTGAGGAATTCGACGACTTCTTCTAGCTCTTCTTTGGCTTCTTCGGCCCCGGCTACGTCGTCGAAGGTGACGGTGGGGGTGTCGCCGCTGAACATGCGGGCGCGGCTTTTGCCGAAGGACATGGCCTGGTTGCTGCCGTTTTGGTTTTGGCGGTAGATGAAGTAGATGAAGGCGAAGATGAGGATGGCGGGCAGGAAGATGCCGATGAGATTGATCCAGTTTGTCCAGGGGCTGGGGCGTTTGTAGGTGATGGCGGGACGGCCGTTTGCATAATCTTCGGTTGTTACGCCGTAGCTGCTAAGGATTTCTTCCAAAGAGCTAACGCCGCTGATTTGGGATTGAGCGGCGGGTTGGTTTTCATCTACGTAGTTGACGGTAATTTGCCGCCCATCGTCGCTGACTTCGATTTCGCTGACCAAATCGTCTTGAATTTGTTGGGCAAGTTGACTGATGGAAATTTCCGGCGCGACGGCGGGTGCGTTGTTGGCGTTCCACATGATGGCGATGATGGCTGAGCCAATCATGAATGTAACGAACCATCGGGTAAATCGGTTTGAATTCATCTTAGATACCTCTCCGAGGGAGGGAATGTAATTGCTTTTTGGTAACTATACAGGCGACAGTCACTTTTTCCAGAGGTATTAGCCAAAGCCACGATGTTTAGTAAGTGACTGTCACCTCTGGTAGCTGTATAGTTACGCTTTTTATTTCTAATTTGAGTATAGCAGAAAGTGGGTAAAGTGGGAGAGTGGCAAGGTGTGGAGGTGTGGAGATTGACGATTAACGGTTGACAATGATGACGCCGAGGCGCCTTTGCGGCGAGTCGTTACATTTGCGGACTAATTAAGGTAACAGTTGGAAAATAAGTGCGGTATCTGGCAACGTCGCGGGTAATTAGCTCTATATCCAAAACAGCGGCATGGGCGCCAATGAAAAAATCGGGCAGAGGAGATGACTTTATCCCTTTATTCCTCCGATATTGCAAAAAAGCTTTGCCAGCCAGAAACAGCGCCTCTCTCGGTATATCAAGCATTCGAAAATCGGCTATTTCTACCGCTTTTTCCAATTCCTCGATGCGGTTAAACCCAATTGACAGTTCTGCATAAATGATGGGGTTGATAAACAACGCATTGGTAGCGCCGCAGCGCTCTAACGTCTCTTCCGACCAGTCTGCCCAAACTGGATCGCTCGATAAAATATCCAAGATGACGTTAGAATCTACAAGCGTTCCGTTCATTCCGTCCCTCTGGTCAATGCCATAATCTCTTCGGTTGTCATCTTAACCGTCGCCATACCGCGCAATTTTGAAAATCGCTTGCCGGTTGCAGCGCCGCTCGTTTTTACGATATAAACACGGCCGTCTTCTCCCATTACAAAATCCACTTCTGAGGCTGGCGTAATGCTCAATTTCTGGCGTATCTTGAGCGGAATTGTGACCTGACCTTTTGTTGTCACGCGCATAATCTTCTCCTTCAAATAACGAACTGCTCAGCCCCGGAGGTAGCAGTCACTTAAAACGCAATAAGTTGCGACCAGCGCCTCTGGAAAAAGTGGCTGCCGCCTGAGTAGTTACCAAATAACATGGGTAAATGAAACGAGAAAGTAAGAGTATTACAAGTATTACCTTCTCGTTTGTCATCATAACGCAAGTATTCTCAGAAGTCAATTGGTTGTTTCTTTAATTCCTCCTCTGCTCTGGCGAGGTCTTCCATTTGAAGCTGTGGTGAGTTTCCCAACCGCGACACACCCGGCATTGGGGAACGGAACGGCCCAGTAACTGTCACCTCTGGGGCTGAGTAGTTATGATGATTGTTTCAATGGTAACGATGGATTGCAGACAAAACCGATATGTGACCCGGTAACGGCCGTACCAGTAAGCTAGAGGATAGAGCTAGAGATAGAGGGGAACGGCCGTCTCCCCATTCATCATTCACCCGTCATCCCGCCCAGGCGCGGTAAACCATGTACCACAAAGGGATGAGGCCGATGAGGGAAATGAAGGCGACGATGCCGAGGGAAACGGCCGTCCAGTCAGTCGCGGTTTCGGCTGTGGGCTGTTGGGCGGGAATGTGAATGGTTGGCGGCAGATTGGCCGGGGGCGTTTCTCGTTTAGGCCCGTTTTGCGGTGATTCTTTGGCGGGGATATGACGGTAAACGGCCGTTTTCTGTTCTGAAACAGGCTGTGCCGACGCTTGCGTAACTTGGGAAGGATAGATGGGGCCGGTTTCGGCCAGACTGCGCTGCCGGTACGCGCTGAGAATGCGCCCCAACTGCCCTGCTGTACGGTACCGTCCCGATGGTTCCTTAGACAGCACCTTTTGAATGATTTTTTCCAACTGCTGCGGAACAGCCGGATTAATTTCAGAAATGGGCGGCGGCGGCTCTTGCATATGTTTGAGGGCCATCGCGGTTGGCGTATCGGCGGCAAACGGCAGTTGGCCGGTGAGCAGTTCAAACAAAATGATGCCGATGGCGTACACGTCCGAGGCTGGCGTAGCCGGCTCTCCGGCGGCCTGTTCCGGCGCAAAATACTGCGGCGTCCCCCACACCTGGCTGGCCTGTTGATTCATCGTCGCTTCGCTGATGGCGCGGGCGATGCCAAAATCAGCCACTTTGACCCGATCGTCGCGGGTGACGAGGACGTTATGCGGCTTGACATCGCAATGAACGATTTCGGCGCGGTGGGCATATCCAATTCCGGCGCAAATTTGAATGACGAGGTCAAGGGCGCGGCTGATGGGCATGGCACGGCCGTTGCCATTATACTGCCGAATCATCTGTTTTAGCGTCCGCCCCTCCACATATTCCATGACAATGTAATATCGGTTGCCATCCTGCCCAATGTCGTGCACCGTAACGATGTTGGGGTGGGTTAGATTGGCGGCAGCGTGGGCTTCCCGCTGAAATCGCTGCAAAAATCCTTCGTCGCTGGTCATGCTTTCGTGCAGCATTTTGATAGCGACGATGCGGCCCAGAGCTTTATCCTGCGCTTTGTATACTTGCGCCATGCCGCCGCTGCCTACACGCTCAATGAGTTGATAACGGCCGTTCAAAATCAGTTCATTTTCTGGCATGAGGGAATTGTAAAGGAAGTTGGCGAGGTTGCAAAGTTGCGGGGTTGCGGGGTTGCGGGGTTGTGGGGTTGCGGGGTTGCGGGGTTGCGGGGTTGCGAGATTTAGACGACTTGCCGCCTTGCTATCCTGACACTCTGACACTCTGACACTTGCAAACTTGCAAACTTACCAACTTATGATAGCATTTTAGCGTAAGCATGGCGGGTATGGTGTAGGGGTTAACACGTCTGGTTGTGGCCCAGAAGATCGTGGGTTCAAATCCCACTACTCGCCCCAAAGCAAGATTGAGGAATGAGGACTGAGTGTTGAGCAAAAACCAGCTCATTACTCAGTCCTCATTCCTCATAACTCGATTTTTGCGCCCGTAGCTCAATGGATAGAGTATCTGGCTTCGAACCAGGCGGTTGGGGGTTCGAGTCCCTCCGGGCGTACTGATATGCAGCGTGAAACGTAAAACGTAAGGAGCTGATGCGTTTTACGTTTTGCGTTTGTAACATACAGCGACCAGAGGTGACAGTCACTTACCAACATCATAGCTTCGGCTAATACCTCTGGAAGAAGTGACTGTCACTTGTATAGTTACTTGCGTTTTTAATAGAAATGCCCATGCCCTTCAATATCCCCGGTCTTAAAATCGGTCATGCGACCAATAAAGCATTTCATACGGGTTGTACCGTTTTTTTGTGCCCTGAGGGGACGGTGGGCGGCGTGGATGTGCGCGGTCCGGCTCCTGGCAGCCGTGAATTGGCGCTGCTGGCTCCCGATAAGCCGATTCAGGTGGTGCATGGAGTTGTGTTGACGGGGGGCAGTGCGTTTGGATTGGCAACGGCCGTTGGCGTGATGCGCTATCTGGACGAACAAGGGATCGGCCATCCCACACCGATGAAACCCATCCCAATTGTGCCGGCGGCTGTGGTTTACGACCTGTTTTTGGGCGGCGGGAAGCATCTGCCCGATGCCGAGATGGGGTACCAGGCCTGTCTGAATGCGCGCGAAGGCGACATTGCCCAGGGCAATGTGGGCGCGGGGGCGGGCGTCACAGTCGGCAAATGGGGCGGCCCTGCGGGTATGATGAAGAGCGGCTTTGGCGCTGCCAGCCTTGCTATTGATGAGTTGGTAGTTGGTGCGGCGGCGGTGGTGAATGCGGTAGGGGATGTGGTGGCTGCTGATGGGTCTGTGTTGGCGGGAGCGTGTCATGCGGACGGTTCCTGGCTGGTCGATCGTGATCCGCTGCGTCGTTTCCCGGAACGGCCGTTAGCCGCTATTGGCACAAATACAACGCTGGTAGTAGCTGTCACCAACGCTAAAATGAGCAAAGTGGCGGCCAATCGGCTGGCGCAGCGCGTGCATGACGGCATGGCTATCGCCATCCGTCCCGTGCATACGACGCATGATGGCGACACGGCATTTGCGCTGGGAACCAATCAAGTAGAAGCCGGTTTTGATTTAATCGCCAATGCGGCCGTAGCGATGACGGTTGAAGCAATTCGCAATGCAGTGCGTCACGCCGCATCTGTGGCGGGTGTTTTAGGGCTGAGGGCTGAGGTATGAGGAATTATCCGTATGATGAGCTGCCGCGTTATTTTGTGGATGCGCTGGGTATTCGGACCGGTTATTATGAGGTGGGGAAGGGAAACGGCCGTCCCATCATCATGCTGCATGGTATGTCCACTTCGGCAGATAGTTTCCGCGAGGCGCTGCACGAATTGGGCGATGAGTTGTGGGTAATCGCCCCCGACATTCCTGGCTTCGGGTATACCGGGGATGCATCTCCATACACGATGCCCCATTTGCTGGAATGGCTGGCAGCATTTTATGCGGCGTTGGATTTACCGGCGGCGGCGCTGGTGGGGCATTCGTTTGGCGGTACGCTGGCAGGCAGTTTTGCGGCGACGTATCCCGATGATGTGACGGAACTGCTGCTGGTGGCGCCGGCGCTGCTGCGGGCGGAGAGTTATCCCAATTGGTTGAAGAAGATTGGTTTTGGGCTGCGCTTGGTTGAGCTTGGCTCGGCTGCGTCGCAGTCGAAATTGTGGCTAAAGCGGCAGATTCGCGCGCCGTTTTATGATGCAGCCCGGCAGGACGATTCCGTTTGGCAGCGGCGGCTGCAAGATTATGCGTTGTCGCGGGCGTCGTCTTCTGTGATACGGGCGACGGCGTATTATTATACACGGCCGTTTCTCCCCCAAATCCATCATCCCACCTGCCTGCTGTGGGGCGAAAATGATACTGTCCTGCCCATCGCCGACTGTGACACGCTGGCGGAACTGCTGCCCAATGTGCAAGAAGTTCACAAACTGGCTGAATGCGGCCACGTGCTGCCGCTGGAACATCAAGAAACATTCCAGGCTGTCACGCGCAGATTTTTAGGGAATGGGCGTGTGGAGATTGGGGACTAGAGACTACGAGACTACGAGACTGGAGACTAGAGACTACGAGACTACAAGACTAGAGACTGGAGACTACGAGACGAATGAAAGTAATTTCAGTATTTGGCAGTTCAGCGCCGCAGCCGGGGAGCGCGGCGTATGAGGAAGCGCGGCAGGTGGGGCGTTTGTTGGCGGAGGCCGGTTTTGCAGTGGCAACAGGCGGTTACAGCGGGACGATGACGGCCGTTTCCCAGGGCGCGTCGGAAGCGGGCGGTCATGTTATTGGCGTCACCTCGGCGCAAATTGAGCGGTTTCGCCCGTTAGGGCCAAATCAGTGGGTGGCGGAGGAAATCAAGTACGAATCGCTGCGCGACCGGCTGATGCACCTGGTTTTGCGAAATGATGGCATGATTACGCTGCCGGGCGGCATTGGCACGTTGTCGGAGATGGCGCTGGCCTGGAGTTTTTTACAGGTGGGCGAGGTGGAGGAACGGCCGTTTGCCTTGTTGGGCGATATGTGGCGGGAAGGCGTTCAGGCGTTGTACCGTCCAGAATATATGCGGCAGGAAAATCTGGATTTGTTATTTTTTGCCGATTCGGCGGAGACGGCCGTGGCGCATATCGCAAAGAACGTGATGCGTGATGCGTAATGCGTCATGCGTCATGCGTCATGTGTGATTGGTGATGATTTTTTTGAAGCTGGGCGGTTCGCTGATTACGGATAAGACGGGGGTGGAGACGGTACGGCCGTCTGTGTTGGTGCGGCTGGCGGGTGAAATTGCGGCGGCGCGGGCGGTGCGGCCCGGTTTGCGGCTGCTGGTGGGGCATGGAGGCGGCTCCTACGGGCATGTGGCGGCGGCGAAGTATGGAACGCGGCTGGGGGTGGGAACGACGGCGTCGAGCGAAGCCGAAGCGGCCGTTCAGTGGCGCGGTTTTGCCGAGGTTCACGCCGCTATGACCCGGTTGAACGGGTTGGTTGTTGATGCGTTGTTAGCGGCGGGCGTACCCGCGATGAGTTTTCAACCTTCTGCTTTGGCGCAGTGCGAAGACGGCCGTATCATCCACTTTCCCGCCGAATCTATCCAAACGGCGCTGGAGGCGGGTGTGGTTCCCGTCGTTTATGGCGATGTCGCCTTTGATGTGGTTCGGGGCGGGACGATTATTTCCACAGAAGAGGTGATGGCGGCGTTGGCGGGAGCGTTACGGCCGTCGCGGCTTTTGCTGGCCGGCGAAGTGGCTGGTGTTTTGGACAGTGAAGGCGCTGTCATCCCCGCCATTACTCAGGCCAATTTGCCGCAGGTAGAAGCGGCGCTGGGCGGTTCACGTGGCACGGATGTGACCGGCGGGATGGCGAGTAAAGTGCGCGGCATGTTGGCGCTGGTTGAGCGGTTCCCCCAATTGCAGATTCAGATTTTTTCCGGGCTGGACGCGGGGCTGGTGAGACGGATTTTGTTGGGGAAAGGAACGGCCGTGGGGACAATAATAGCGTACAAATCTACGGCTGAAATTTCCGCGTCCCTCGGTTAAGTGACTGAAGTTCGGTAAATTTTACCTCTTCCGAAAAAGGTTGATTTCACCGCAAAGAGCGCAGAGGTTGCAGAGGCTCCTCTTGGCAGTTTCTTTTGCTATACAAACACCAATTTTTCTACCTTGAATTCTTTCTGGTTTTGTCTGGCTAACCACAAATCATATTGGTCTTGCTGATTCAGCCAACTCTCGGCTGAAGTGTCAAAAGCCATTGAAAGCCGGATCGCCATTTCTGGGCTAATGCTTGCTCGTCCATTCAATATAGCGGAAAGTGTTTTCCGGCTTACGCCAAGCGCTTCGGCCGCTCTGGTCACCGTCAGCCCTAATGGTTCTAAACAAAGTTCTCTTATTATTTCTCCGGGATGGGGAGGGTTAAACATTTGCATTTTTTAACCGCCTTGGCATGTTTCGGGAATTCCAATTCCCGAAACACCAAAGTTATTTACGATTGAACCCTAATTAACATCAATCATGGTTCATTCCCCGGCTTAAAAACCACTTTCGATTGTCCCGTCATCACATCCCACACATCGCCCATTGTGTCGGCGAGGGCGACGGGGCGGTTGAGCCGGTTGGAGACTTCTTGCGGTGAGATGTCGTCCAGAGAAACGGTATTGGGGTGAGCAAACATTACTTGCGGTAGGACGACGAGGTCGCCGTAGCTGTTGGCTTGCAGTTGGGCTATCGCATCTTCGGCCATGAGCAGCCCGGCGGTGGTGATGGATGGCCCTAAACGCTGGTTGACGATGGGGAGTACGGCCGTTTCTACCCCCACCATTTCCTCAAAAACCGCCGCTGCCTTCTCCAGAACCGGCGCAAACATCGTTCCCGTCGCTAACGTGATGGAGTTAAGATGTAAGATTGACGATTGACGGTTCGGCTTCAATCTCCAATTGCTAATCTCCAAATTTTCCTTTTCCCACGCATCCAAAAACCGGCGTACCAACCCCAGACCGTTTTCGTGTAACTGCTGCCCATCATAAACATCTAGCGGCGGCACATCCCGTTCGGCAACCAGATACCATTCGTCGGTAGGGTAAGCGAAGCGGATGCCGAATTGGTCTAAGTAATCCGGTTGAACGGCGTCGAGATAGTCGAGAACGGCCGTTGCTTCTTCTTTCGTATGTGGTCGTAAACCATATTTGTGATGCCGGGTCAGTCCCACCGGAACCACGCTGACCGATTGCACGGCCGGATAGAGTGTAGCTAAGTCGCGGATGGATTGGCGGAGGTAACGGCCGTCATTCATTCCCGGTGTCACCACCAACTGCGTATGAATTTTAATTCCCCGCTCTGCCAGCCAGCGCAGTTGCTCCATCACATCCGGCGCGGTGGCATTACCCAGCATCTTGCGCCGCATCTCCACATCCGTTGCATGAACAGAGACGTACAGCGGCGACAGTCCCATCGTTTCGATACGTTCCCAGTCATGTTCAGAAAGATTGGTCAGCGTTACAAAATGGCCGTAGAGGAAGGAATAGCGGTAATCGTCATCCTTGATGTACATCGTGCGCCGGAATTTGGGCGGCATTTGCAGTACAAAACAGAACGGGCAAAGATTGTTGCAGCGGCGAATATCGGTGTCAAATGTCGGATGGATGAATGCCAGTCCCAATGCCTGGTTGTAATCGCGCTCCGCTTCAAAGAGCAGAAGCTCACCGTCGCGCCGGATGAGTAGTTCCAATGCCTCATCTGCGCCGTAAAACTGTACGTCAATGACATCTTCGACTTTGTGATCGTTGATGACGAGCAGCTCATCGCCAGCCTGCAAACCAATCTCAGCGGCGACGCTGCCCGGTTCGACGCCGGTGATTTGCCCTCCGGCAAAGGTTTCGAGATCAAGTTCTAAAAATAGTGACATGCCCCAAGTGTACCGTAGACGGCCGCTTTCTTCTAGGCTAGGGTCTGGTAAAATACCGCAGCGCGATTTGGTAAATCGCGCATGAAATACAAATTCATCGAATTACCAATTCGATTTACGAGGAACAAATAAATGAAAACTTATAAACCGGTAGCCCTGATTATTCTTGACGGTTGGGGTATTCGTGAAAAGGAAGAAGCGAACGCGGTTGTGTTGGGCCATACGCCCAATTATGACAAATGGATGCGTCAGTTGGAACGCACGATTTTGGATGCGTCCGGCGAGGCAGTGGGTTTGCCGGACGGCCAGATGGGCAATTCTGAAGTCGGTCATCTCAATTTGGGCGCGGGACGGGTTGTGTACCAGGATTTGACGCGCATCAATTTGGCTATTCGAGATGGCTCTTTTGGGCAGATTCCGGCGCTGGTGAAAGCGATGGAAACGGTGAAGGCAAAGGGGAGCAAGCTGCATCTGATTGGCTTGTTTGGCGAAGGCGGCGTTCACAGTCACAGCGACCATATGTACGCGCTTCTGGATTTGGCGAACGCACAGGGCGTTGAGCCGATTTTGCACATTATTACGGACGGCCGTGACACGCCTCCGGAAAGCAGCCTTGACTTTTTAGCCCGACTGGAGGCGTATCAGCGGGAGAAGGATGTGGTTGTGGCTTCGGTAAGCGGCCGTTATTACACAATGGATCGGGATAAACGATGGCCGCGTTCTCAAATGGGTTATCGGGCGATTGCGCTGCATGAGGGGGAGGACGGCCGTACCGCCCCCTCCGCCCGCGCCGCCATCGAACAATCCCACGCCGAAGGCGTAACCGACGAGTTCATCTTGCCCGTCGCCATTGACACGGGTGGCAAAGACGTCAAAATTGAACCGGGGGATGTCGTCATCTTCTACAATTTCCGCGCCGACCGGATGCGCCAGCCGCTCACCATCTTCACCGACCGCGATTTTGACGGCTTCAAGCGCGATTTTATCGAAGATTTGACCATTTTGACGATGACTAATTATGATGACTCCTACGGGGCGGAGGTGATTTTCCCGGAGGTGGAGATTGTGAATGTGCTGGCCGAGGTGTTGAGCAAGGCCGGTTTGAAGCAGTTCCACGCGGCGGAGACGGAGAAGTACGCGCATGTTACTTACTTTTTCAACGGCGGCGTAGAGAAGGTGTTCCCCGGCGAAGAACGCCATTTGGAACCGTCGCCGAAGGTGGCGACGTATGATTTGCAGCCGGAGATGAGCGCTTATTTGCTGACGGATGCGGTTGTGAAGCGTGTTCAGGAGCATGACGATGATTTTATCCTGGTGAATTTTGCCAATCCCGACATGGTGGGGCATACGGGCGTGTTGGCGGCGGCGATTAAGGCGGTGGAGACGGTGGACGAATGCGCCGGGCGGCTGGTGCAGGCGATTGTGGATAAGGGCGGCGTGGCATTGGTTACGGCCGATCACGGCAACTGCGAGCGGATGGTGGACCATAAAACGGGCAATCCTCACACCTACCACACAACGCAGCCGGTTTCGTTCTTTGTCATTGGCGCGAAGGAGTATGTGGATTTGCGCCCGCGCGGCGTTTTGGCGGATGTGGCTCCGACGGTGTTGGATTTGATGGGGGCGGCGCAGCCGGAGGAGATGACGGGGCGCTCGTTGGTGCAGGGCTGATAATGAAAAATGGGACTGAATTTCGGGCTTTTGTGGAGGAAACGGCCGTTTTCTTAAACCAAACGGCCGTTCTCGACTACTTTCGCCAACCCCTGCCCGCGCCGCTGGATGAGCGGATGGGGCAGATTACGGCGCGATTTATGGCTGCCTCGCCGGAGCAGCGGGCGCTGTTGTTAGGCGCTTTAGGCAAACCGCAGCGGGCGCTGTTGGGCATTTACGGTCATCGGGAGGCGACGTTGGGGATGCGGGAACGGTCGCGGGAACGGCTGCTGCGCGGCTTGGTGGGAACGGCCGTCGCCCATTACGAATTGGACCGGGGCAGCCTGGAAGCGGCGCTGGCCGTGCCTCATCACATCGCCCGCAAGATGGGGGTGAATACGGTGGATTTGTTTGACGAAGCGGCTGATTTGGTAGGCGGAGAGGTTGGGGAGGCGTTGCGGCGGTACGGCCGTCGCAGCGATGTCGGGTTGCGCAAATACGGCTGGCGCGAAATCAAAACGGCCGATGGGGTGAAGTACAAAGTCTCGCCTGGGAGATGATTTGGAGTGCGTTCAAGTCATTTCGCAACGATTGGTGAAGTGATTGCGTATGGAAGGAAAGCTTTATAGGCAATTTGTAACTACTCAGTCTCAGAGGTGACAGTCACTTAAAATGCAGCAAGTTGTGACCAATACCTTTGAGAAAAGTGACTGTCACCTGAGCAGCCACGGCAATTTGGAGAGAAATATGCGAATTATTTTGTATTTAGGTAAAGGCGGTGTGGGCAAGACGACGGTGGCGGCGGCAACGGCCGTTCGCTCCGCCGAATTAGGCTACAAAACCCTCGTCGCCAGCACCGACATCGCCCACAGCCTGGCCGATTCCCTGGACATGGAACTTGGCCCGACGCCGGTACAAGTCAACGAAAATTTGTGGGCGCAAGAAATTAGCGTTGTTGCCGATATTCACAACTACTGGGGAACATTACAAAGCTTTGTTTCCGGCCTCATTGTGAACAGCTCCGGCGCCGTCAACAACGTCATCGCCGATGAGCTGTCCGCTTTCCCCGGTATGGATGAAATTGTCAGCTTGCTGCACATCAGCAAGCAGGCCAAAGAGCGCAATTTTGAACGGGTTATTATTGACGCGGCCCCTACCGGCGAAACCATCCGCTTGTTGACCATGCCCGATACCTTCCGTTGGTACGCCGGCCATGTCAGTCGCTTTGAAACGGGTGTGGTCAAGGTATTAAAGCCTTTTGCCGCTCGTTTGCTCAAAGGCCCCGCCGAAATTTTAGAGGCGCTTAATAAGCTGGATGAAGCCACCGCTAAACTACGCGCTACCCTCAGCGACCCCAAAGTGAGCAGTTACCGCGTCGTGTTACAGCCGGAAAAAATGGTCATCCGAGAAGCGGAGCGGGCGGTTAGCTACCTGGGTTTGTTTAACTACCCGGTAGACAGTGTTGTCATCAACCGCATTTTGCCGGAGGCGTTGGCTGAGGGGGAGTTTTTTCAACGGCGGCGCGCTTTGCAGGCCAAATATCTGCATATGATTGAGGATAATTTTAGCCCGCTGCCGCTCTGGCGCGCGCCGTATTATGCCGATGAGGTGGTTGGGCTGGCCGCGTTGTCCCGGTTGGCGACTGATTGTTTTGGTGAAAGCGATCCCGGCGAGGTTTTTTACAAGGGCGCGCTGCAAGAGATCGCGGAAACGGCCGATGGCGGGTACAAATTACGCTTGCCTTTGCCTTTTGTCACCAGCGGCGATGTCAAGCTCCGTAAGCGGGGCGATGAACTGTTCATTACGATTGGGAATTTCAAACGGGAAATGATTTTGCCGATGGTGTTGGCGAAACGAAAAGCGGCAGGCGGCCGTTTGCATGATGGGTTCTTGGAAATTGACTTTTTGCCGCTTGCAGAAACAGTGCCCGCCTGACCATTTTCCCTTGAGCGTGAGATGCGTCTGGAGTGGAAACGCATTTTATGTGAGGCGACACTCACTAGAGTCGTTAATAAGCTATTGTTGGCCGCTTACTTAGCAGTTGCAAATTTTCTGTTCTTTGTCGCGCTTTTTTGCGCCAGTTCATCCCTTTCACACCGAAATTCACAAATTTTGACTGCGATTGTATGACAACGGTCTTATACCCATAGTCCTACGTCCATGTTAGTATGTGGGAATGAAAAGTGATTCCATTCTCTTCTGGTCGTGGTTGGTTGAGCCATCCTCATCCATCTATGATTTTGATGAGCGGCGGCGGGTGCGTTTGTTTACCTCGGTGCAGCTTGTTATTACGTTGGCGTTGCTGCCGATGGCGCTGCGCTGGGTTCCCATTCAAGAAGGACATGATTATGCGCCGTTTGTCTGGTTGTTTTGGGCGCAGGTTGCCGCGTATTTTGTGAGCCGGACTCGCTTTTATAAAGTTGGCGTTATGGTTAGCTTGTTGTCTATGTTGGCAATGGGTATTCATGCTGCAGCGACGGCGGTTGTTTTTTCGTCTGAGGCGATGGCGCTGTATTTGATGTGGTCGGTGGTGCCTTTGTTGTATGGTAGTATGGTTTTTTCGCCGCGGGTAATGCTTATGTTGTCGGCAGCGGTTATCCTGGCGTATTTGTCTTTGCCGGTTCTCATCCCCGGAACACTGCTTATTCATGTTGCGCCGGTTACTTTTTTTGTGGGTATTTGGTCTATCGCTCATAATTTGTTGCTGCGTTACAACGAGATGGGGGCCAGGGAGAGACGAGAAGAGGTTGAGGCAACGGCCGTTCAACTAACCCAGTCCAACGCTTTACTGCAAGCTGAAATTGGCGAACGCACAGCGGCGGAGGCTCGGATTGAAGCCTCGTTGCAAGAAAAGGAAGTGTTGCTCAAAGAGATTCATCATCGGGTGAAGAATAATTTGCAGGTGATTTCCAGCTTATTGAATTTGCAGGCTGGCTATGTTGCCGAGAATGCGAATCGAGAGATTTTTTTTGAGAGCCAAAATCGGGTGCGCTCGATGGCCTTGATTCATGAGAAGTTGTATCAGTCGCAGGATTTATCGCGTATTGATTTTGCTGAATATGCGCGTAATTTGACGGCCGTCCTGGCTCAATCGTATGGTCACAGAGCGGCGCATGTGGCTTTGGCTGTACAGGCGGATGAGATTTATTTGAGCGTGGAAACGGCCGTTCCCTGCGGCCTTATTCTCAATGAACTGGTTTCCAACGCTTTCAAACATGCTTTTCCCGACGGCCGTTCCGGCAATATTGACATTGAACTGCGCCAAAATGGGGCGGATGAAATTAGCCTGCGCGTTAGCGACAACGGGGTGGGGCTGCCGCCCGACGTGGATTATTTGCAAAGTTCGTCGCTGGGTTTGCAGTTGGTACAGACGTTGGCGGGGCAGATAAACGGCCGTTTTCAGCATGAAAATTGCAGTGGCTCCGCGTTTACCTTAACCTTCATGGCGGATGTGAGGTGAAGGAACCATGTTTATAAAACTACTTCCATACATCGTGCCCCTGAGCGCTGCTGCGCTGGTCGCGCTGTTCACCGCTTATTATATTTGGCGGCGCGGCGGTTCCGAGACTATTGTTAGCGTCATCATTCTCCTGTCCAGCGCCGAATGGCTGTTTAGCTACATCATGGAAATAGCGACCGTGCGCCTGGCGGTCAAGGTGTTCTGGAACCAGGTGCAATATGTTGGCAGCCTGGTTTTACTTTCAGGATTATTGATCCTATCGCTGCAATCCATGGGCTACGATCGTTGGATCACGAAACGCAACATCATTTTGTGGAATATTATTCCCGTCAGCGGCTTGATTTTTATTTTTACCAATGCGTGGCATGGTCTTGTCTGGCCGTATCATGAATTGATTACCCGCCGCGGCATTGACTGGTTAGACCATCCACACGGCCCGGCCTACAATATCTACATTCTTTATGTCTACCTGGTTATTGTAAGTATTAGCGTTTTATTGATACGCACCATTTTTCGCCGGCAGTCACGCTATCGGCAGCAGGCGATTATGATTTTGTTTGGCATATTTTTCCCATTTTCCGTTAATGTTTTGCAGTTTGATTATTTGTACCCGTTAAACTTAACGCAAATGGCTTTTTCGGTTTCGGTGATTCCTTTAACTTTGGGGTTGCTGCGGCTGCAATTTGGGGATGTGCTGCCGGTGGCGCGCACGGCCGTTTTTGATGGCATGGACGACGGCGTCATCGTGTTAAATGGACAAAGTCGCATCATTGACATCAATGCGGCGGCGGCCGGGTTATTTGCCGCCGCCAAGAAGGAGCTTGTGGGGGAGGAGATTGAGACCGTCTGGCCGGACGGCCGTTTCTTGTCTGAAATGGGGCTGCCCGTAGCCAGAGCCTGGTTACGTCCCGCCGGTCGGCTTTATCAGCCCGATGAAAAAGCAGCGGCCGGCCGCGAAGTGGTTTTTGAACAGGATGGGCAGTCTCGAATATACGATGTGCGCGTTTCGCCGTTGGCTGATTGGCGCGGCTACATAATCAGCCAGATCGTCGTTTTGCGCGATGTGACCGACCGCGCGCAAGCAGAACGCTTGATTCAAAGAGCTAAAGAAGAATTGGAAGCCAAAGTCGCCGAGCGAACGGCAAAATTGCACCAGATAAATGTACGGCTCCAACATGAATTAATTGAACGGCGGCAGGCTGAGGCGGCTTTGCGCCAGGCGCATGATGAATTGGAGCAGCGCGTTGTCGAGCGCACGGCCGATTTAGCCCAGGCCAACACATTACTAACCCACGAACTGACTGAACGCGAGCGTATTGAATCGCGGCTTAGAACCTCATTGGCGGAAAAGGAGGTGCTGCTCAAAGAGATTCATCACCGCGTTAAAAATAATCTGCAAGTCATCTCCAGTATGCTCAATTTGCAGACGGGGCATGTGAACGATTTGGAAACGTTGGCAATTTTCCAGGACAGTCAAAATCGGGTGCGCTCAATGGCTTTGATTCATGAAAAGCTGTATCAATCGGAGAATCTGGCATTGGTGGATTTTGGCGAGTATATTCAAAATTTGGCGGGCTATTTGGCGCGGTCTTATGGTCAAGCAGGCATTCAGTTACGGTTTGAAACAGAACCGCTGCAGATGGGAATAGACACGGCCGTTCCCTGCGGTCTCATCCTCAATGAACTCATCTCCAACGCCCTCAAACATGCCTTTCCCGATGACAGGTTGGGTCGAATAACCATCTCATTGCACGTTCAAGCCGATGATCGGGTTTGTTTAAGCGTGGCCGACGACGGTATAGGGCTGCCGTCAGAGATGGACATCTTCAATACTTCCTCGCTTGGTTTACAGCTTGTTCATACGCTGGTCAGCCAATTAGGCGGAGAAATTCAGATTAATCACGCCGGCGGCGTGCAGTTTAACATCATCTTCCCATTTAAAATAAGCGAGCGGCTATGAACTGGCAGTGGACACCTTTTATTTTGTTTTTAAGCGTTGTATCGCTTCTCTCTTTTGGAGCGGCCGGCTTTCTATGGTACAGATTCCGCCATAAACCATCTGCGCGGATGGGGGCGGCGCTTATTTTTGCCATAGGTTGGTGGATGATGGGCAGCGTTTTTGAATTGATTAGCATTGAACCGGCCATTAGACTTTTTTGGGACAGGATTCAGTTTATTGCCATTGTCGCCCTGCCGCCCGGCTGGGTAATGTATGCACTGGGGTATGTTGGGCAGAAAGATAAGCTGACGCGCCGCCGTTTTTTGTTATTGTGGTTAATTCCTGCCATTTCTGTCTTGATGGTTTATACCAATGAATGGCATCATCTTTTTTGGAGAAGTTATGAGCTAACGGTTGTTGATGGCGGGGTCGTTAAATCGGCGGTATATGGCCCGGCGTTTTGGGTATTTATGGCTTATGCGTACACGGCCGTTTTCGCGGGGCTGGCGGTTCTTCTGCGCGCCGTCTTTGTCTCAGGGCATCTTTATCGGTGGCAGGTTGCCGGGCTGGTGATGGCCGCAGCCATCCCCTGGCTGATTAATTCAGGCCGCATTTTTTGGGGATGGCGGCCGTTTGGGAACCTGGATTTTACGCCGTTTGCCTTAGGTATTACGGCGTCGGCGGCGGGGTTGGTTATCTATCGTCTGCAATTGCATGATGTTGGTCCGTCGGCGCGGCATGTCATTATTGAGCAGATGGGAGATGGCGTATTGGTTTTAGATGAAGCGCATGGCATCCTTGATTTGAATCCGGCGGCGCTCAATTTATTGCAGCGGCCTAAATCGCAGATCATTGGCCGGCCGATTACCCAGTTTTGGCCGGATTGGCCGCGCGACATGCTGCTGGCCGAGGGGGCAGCGGGAGCGCGGACGGAATGGACGCTGGACGGCGCCAACAGCCAGACATTTGACGTGCGTATGACGCCGCTGTACGACGGCCGTGACCAGATAGTTAGCCGCATTTTTGTCTTGCGCGATATTGGCGAGCGTAAAAAAATGGAAGAGCAGATTAAAGCTTCTTTGCATGAAAAAGAGGCGCTGCTCAAGGAGATTCATCATCGGGTTAAGAATAATTTGCAGATTATTTCCAGCTTACTCAATTTACAGTCGGAGCGGGCCGGCAGTACGGCCGTTACCCAGGCTCTTCAAGAGGGCCAGAATCGGGTGCGTTCGATGGCCCTCATCCATGAAAATTTGTACCGCTCCAATAACCTGGCCCAGATTGATTTTGGGGCCTATGTGCGTGAATTGGTTGGTCAACTGCACCGCACCTACAGTGAACACGCCAGACGGGTGACGGTGGATGTGCAGGTTGAAGCGTTGTTTTTGCCGATGGAAACGGCCGTGCCCTGCGGCCTCATTCTCAATGAGCTGTTCTCTAACGCGGTCAAACATGCATTTGTAGACGGCCGTGCCGGCCAAATCTCCATTCAGTTACAAAGCGACCATAACGATTACCGTCTCACTGTAGCTGATAATGGTGTAGGCCTGCCTCCTCAATTTGATTATCGTCAAACAACTACGTTGGGTTTACAATTAGTCCATACGTTGGTTGGTCAATTAGATGGTCGTTTGCTAGTAGACAATCGCCAGGGGACGGCAGTTACCATTACCTTTGAAAATCAACAAGCGTAACTATAAAGTCCCAGAGGTGACAGTTGCTTAAAACGCATCGCGCCGTGGTGACGGCTTTTGAGAAACTGACTGCCACCTGAGTAGTTACCAACAAACGGAAAAAATAAACATGACATCCCAATACACAATCCTCATTGTCGAAGACGAGAGTATCGTTGCTCTTGATTTGCAAAACCGTTTGCAGCGGCTGGGTTATTTGGCGCCGTCCTATGTTGCCACTGGGGCAGGCGCCATTGCAAAAACAGACGAACTGCGGCCCGATCTAATTCTGATGGATATAAAGCTGCGCGGTGACATGGATGGTATTGAAGCGTCCCGAAAAATCCGCCAGAAGCACGACGTTCCCATCATATATCTGACAGCTTTTGCCGATGAGGCTACTTTACAGCGAGCAAAAGGAACCAGGCCATTTGGTTACTTGCTTAAACCATTCGAGGAGCGCGAATTATTAGCAACTATCCGCATGGCGCTTTATCGGCATCAAGCCGAACGTCAATTGAAGGAGAGTGAGGCCAAATTTCGGAGCATTATTGAACAATCCAATGACGGCATTCTTTTGGTAGATAGCCAGGGGCGCATTGTTGAATGGAATGCGGCGATGGCACAGATTACTGGCAGGAACCGTGATGAGGTTCTTAACCGGTTTATATGGGATGTTCAAAACCAAATGCTTCCTGATGAATTGAAACCGCTTTTTTCGGTTGATCAAACAAAGCAAATTACATTGGGATTTGTTCAGCAGGGGGAAGTGCCGCCGGAATTTCAACTGTCTGAGCTTGATATTCAGCGTCCCGATACCAGTCGTCGGACAGTTCAATCTCGTATTTTTGTTATCCGGCGTGAAACGAACAACTTAATTGCCAGTATTAACCGGGATGTGACAGAACAAAAACAGGCGGACAAGCTGCTGCATCAAGCGCAAAAGATGGAAAGCCTGGGCCTGTTAGCAGGCGGTACGGCGCACGATTTTAACAATTTGTTGGTTGTTATTTTGGGTCAATCATCTCTGGCGCTCGCTAAAATGGGACCAAATGATCCATTGCGAAGTCATTTGACAAAGGTTGTGCAGGCGGCGGAACATGCGTCAGGCTTGGCTCAAAAAATGTTAGCATACTCTGGACGGGGACAGATCGAGATGCATAGTGTTAATCTTAATCAAATTATTCAAGATAACCAAAGTTTGTATGCTGCGGCAATTCCTAAACATGTTGAACTACAAACGGATTTAGATGAGTCATTACCTTTGATTAAAGCGGATGATGGACAGATACAGCAAATTGTCTTGAATATCTTGTTAAATGCGTCCGAAGCGATTGGGGACAAGCCCGGACGCATTTCCTTGTCCACAACCGTGTACGATTTACAGTCTGTGGATGCTCATTTATGGCAGGGCGGCGACCGTTTGGCTGCGCCAGGCCGGTATGCGCTGCTTGAGGTTCAGGACAATGGCTGCGGTATGGAGATGGAAACGCAGTTGAAGGTGTTTGACCCGTTTTTTACGACCAAGAAGTTCGGGCGCGGATTGGGCATGGCCGCTGTGTTGGGTATGGTGCGAGGACACCGTGGCGGCGTGCAAATTGAAAGCGCGCCGGGGGTAGGGACTGTTTTTAGGTTGATTTTTCCGATCATTGAGGATGTGGAGGTAGTTGAGGATGCGGTTGTGGTGGATACGGCCGTTTCTACCATCGCCTCCACTTCTTCTAATTATGTACTTGTTATTGATGATGAGGCTGGTGTGCGTGAAGCCGCAGCAGATATTCTGGATATGGTAGATATTCCTGTCCTTACAGCGCAGGATGGGCCGGCTGGATTGCAGGTTTATCGCAATCGGATGGCCGATATTGGCCTCGTGCTGCTCGATCTTTCTATGCCAATTATGAGCGGCGAAGAGACTTTGCATGCGCTCCGCCAAATTGATCCTCAAGTGCAGGTTGTGCTTTCGTCAGGTTATGATGAAAATGAGGTGTCCAGACGCTTTCGTGAGCTTGAATTAGCAGGCTTTTTGCAGAAGCCTTATAATTTGACCAAGTTGATTGAGACAGTAAAACGGCACATGGCTTAATTACATACATACCTGTCGGCCTGTCTGTCGAGGAGGCAAGAATGAAAAAGCCGCGCTGGTTGGCAGTTTTATTGGCTGTAGGGCTGGTGACGGTGGGGGTAACGGCCGTTTCCGCTCTAACCTATCGTGTAAAATGGGGGGATACCCTTTCCCGGATAGCTGCCCAATTCAATGTTACCGTCAACGACATCGTCCAATCCAACAACATCGCTGATCCGAACCTTATCTACGTTGACCAACTGCTAGAAATTCCCACAGCAGATTCAACCCCGCCTCCGCAGGAACCGCCCCCGCCGCCGCCGTCATCAGGCGGAACCTACACAGTGCAATCCGGCGATACCCTTTCCGCCATAGCCGGTCGCTTTGGCACAACCGTCGCCATCCTGGCCCAAATCAACAACATCGCCAACCCCGATCTAATTTATGTCGGCCAGGTCTTACAGCTTGCCGAAGGTAGTCCGCCGCCGCCATCTGAACCGCCGCCGCCCAATCCCGGCTTTGCCATAGGCGGGCAAAGCAATAACTTCGCCCACCAGGCTGAAATGACCCAGGCCGGTATGACCTGGGTGAAAATTCAACACAAATGGAACCCTGCCGACGACCCTGCTGTTGTAGCCGGTCACATTCAGGAGGCGCATCAAAACGGGTATAAAATTCTCTTGACCATCACCGGGGACACGCCTTACCCGGCCGCCAATAGCATAGATTTTAACGCCTACGTCAATTTTGTTGCGGCCGTTGCCGCTCTTAATCCTGACGCCATCGAAATCTGGAACGAAATGAATATAGATTTTGAGTGGCCTGCGGGACAAATCAATCCGGCCGCTTACGTTTCTAATTTATTAGCCCCCGCCTACAACGCCATCAAGCAGGCAAACCCTGATGTGATGGTCATTTCCGGCGCACTGGCCCCTACCGGTTTTGATAATGATTACAATGCCTGGGCTGATGACCGTTATTTGGCCGGTATGAATGCGGCCGGCGCGGCCAATTACGCTGATTGTATTGGCGTCCACCATAATGCCGGAGCCACATCGCCAACCGCCAGCAGCGGCCATCCCGGCGGTTCGCATTACAGTTGGTACTTTCTGCCAACGCTAAACTTGTACTACAACAGTTTTGGCGGCGCGCGCCAGCTTTGTTTTACCGAAATCGGCTACCTTTCGCCGGAGGGATTTGATAGTTTGCCTGCTAATTTTGGCTGGGCGGCAGAAACATCTGTTGCTGAACATGCCCAATGGTTAGGCGAGGCGGCCGATTTGGCTGCAAACAGCGGCAAAGTGCGCCTTTTTATTGTTTACAATGTGGATTTTGACAAATACACTGATACAGACCCCCAGGCTGGTTACGCGATTGTTCGTCCCGACGGCTCTTGCCCTGCTTGCGGCACATTGCCTTAAAATTTGTGAGGTTTTCAGGATTTTGCGGAGTTTTGCAAGAAAACTGCGTGAAACGTGATGCGTGAAACGTTAGCTGCGATTATGGCCTGCCCACCCCCCGTTCCTACCGGTGTAAATTTCCGGAATTGGAATTGCCTGACGTTAAAAAAATTGCGCTTGACGATGGTGGGGGGCTACGTTAAAATCCACAGTTTGTGAATGCGAACTTCCTGTTCGTCAAAACCTTCAGGTGTAAATGTGTTTGAATCATTAGGAAATCGGCTGCAATCTGTTTTTGACGGGCTGCAGCGACGCGGCAAGTTAACCGAAGCAGACGTTGACAAGGCGATGCGCGAAGTGCGTTTGGCTCTTTTAGAGGCGGATGTTAACTTCAAGGTTGTCAAAAGCTTTGTTAAGCGGGTGCGAGAACGGGCGGTTGGGCAAGAGGTGATGCGCAGCCTGACGCCAGGCCAACAGGTCGTTAAGATTGTCCACGATGAATTGATTCAAACATTGGGTGAACCGGGCCGTCTGAATTTGGGCCTGCAATCCCCGGCAGTGATTATGCTGGTGGGGCTGCAAGGCGCCGGTAAAACGACGATGGCCGGTAAGCTGGCTTTACATTTACGGAAGCAGGGAAGACGGCCGTTATTGGTTGGGGCTGATGTTTACCGTCCGGCAGCTATTGACCAACTCCAAACTTTGGGGCGACAGCTTGATATTCCCGTTTACGATGAAGGCGCTGACGCCGACCCGGTGAAAGTATGCGCTAATGGTGTGAAACAAGCCGCCAAAGCCGGTATGACAACCGTCATCCTGGATACGGCCGGCCGTCTCAACATTGATGAGATGATGATGGGCGAAATCGAAGCCATTAAGGCCAAGACGAACCCAATCGAGACACTGTTGGTTGCCGATGCTATGACCGGGCAAGAGGCGGTTCGTGTAGCCACGGATTTTAACAATGCCGTCAGCATCACCGGCCTTATTATGACCAAAGTGGATGGCGACGCTCGCGGCGGCGCTTCCATTTCCATGCGCGAAGTCACAGGTGTTCCAATCAAGTTCTTGGGAACGGGTGAAAAGCTCAAGGATATTGAGGTTTTCCATCCCGACCGGCTTGCCAGCCGTATCCTGGGAATGGGTGACATGCTCACGCTCATCGAGAAAGCGCAGACGGAAATGGATCAGGCTGAAGCGCAAGAAGCGGGCGAACGTTTGCTGAAAGGCCAGTTCACACTGGAAGATTTTCTGAAACAGATGCAGCAAATTAAGAAGCTGGGGCCAATCGGCCAACTGATGGAAATGATTCCGGGTATGGGCAAGATGACCAAAGATGTTGACTTGAGCGACGCCGAAAGGGATTTGAAGCGGATTGAGGCAATTATTCAGTCCATGACGCCGCAAGAGCGTCGCAGCCCGAAAATCCTGAAGGCGAGCCGCAAACGGCGTGTGGCGGCCGGTTCCGGAACGACTGTGCAAGAGGTGAATGCGCTCCTGAAGCAGTTTAGGGAGATGCAGAAGGTGATGAAACAATTGCGCGGCGGTCGTGGACGCGGTCGCGGTGGGTTAAGCAGTTTGTTAGGAAGATTTTAATAATTAACAGTTGACAGCGGATGGTTGATAGTTATCAACTAATCATTGTCAACTATCAACCAAAAAAGTGGAGATTAAAACAAGTTATGCTTCGTATTCGTTTGAGCCGAACTGGAAAGAAGGGGCAACCCAGTTATCGTATTGTTGTGACTGATAAAAGAATGAAGCGAGACGGCCGTATCGTCGAGCGCATTGGTAATTTTTACCCGCTAACTGAGGCGAATGAATTTAAGATTCAAGAATCGCGGGCTTTGTATTGGCTAAGCGTGGGCGCGCAGCCTTCGGATGCTGTGCGTCGTTTGCTGGAAAAACAAGGCACATTTGATCGTCTGAAGCGGTTCCATGCCGGCGAGTCTGTCGAAGCGTTGGTTGCCGAATATGAAGGCGTTGACCTGACGGCCGTAGCTGAGGCCGAAGCGGTCGCCGCTGACGAAGAAGAATAAATCGGATGAAAGAACTCGTTGAATTTATCGTTAAATCCCTGGTGGATAATCCCGATCAGGTGGTTGTGAGCGAGATTGACGGCCATTCTTCAACTATTTATGAATTATCGGTGGCACAGCCGGATATGGGGCGTGTCATTGGCAAAGGCGGGCGCGTTATCAACTCGATTCGGGCCATTGTCCAGGTGGCAGCAGCCAAGCAAGGGCAGCGCGTTTCGTTGGAAATAATTGAAGATTAAGGGTAACTACTCAGTCTCAGAGGTGACAGTCACTTAAAATGCAGCAAGTTGTGACCAATACCTCTGAGAAAAGTGACTGTCACCTGAGTAGTCACGATTAAGGATTGGAGATTGGAGATTGATCGCTCCCTGAGCCTCTAACCTCCGGCCTCTAGTTTCTATTTTGATGAACAAAAAATCTCAAGGCTCGACAGAGGAATCTGTTGAGCCTCGTTTTTTAATTATTGGCCGTGTGACAAAACCGCATGGCGTGCGCGGCGATGTGCGCGTGACGCCGCATACTGATTTGCCGGAGCGTTTTACCTGGCTGGAAACGGTTTATGTGGGCGAACGCGACCCGCAGCCGGTGGCGGTTGAGGGTGTGCGCTTCCATGGCGATGTGATTTTGCTTAAGTTGGCCGGTTATGACGGCCGTAATGCTGCCGACGCCTTGCGCGGTCAATGGCTGCAAGTGCCGGAAAGCGAAGCGCTTCCATTGGCGGATGGAGAGTATTACCTGTACCAGCTTGAAGGGTTGGCCGTGTTCACGGACGAGGGCGACCATTTGGGTGAGTTGACGCAGGTGATTGAGACGGGGGCCAATCACGTTTTTGTGGTGCGAGACCACGCCAAAGAAATTCTCCTGCCGGATACAGATGAAGTGATATTGGAGATTGATTTTGAAAACGGCCGTATGACCGTCCACCTGATCCCCGGTTTAATTTAGCTGAAAAAGGCTGAACCGCGCATTTCCATTGGCAGATAGAAGACAATCAACATCGCCACAGCCAGCCCCAGAAGCAGTACAATCCAGGGTAATTGTGCGCCAAGACCAATCGGTTTTGGTCTGTTTTGACGCGCCCGGTAGTTGAGAACGTATAAACTGGCGGCAAATCCCGCCAAAACAATGCCTAATTCAATCGGATCGAGCCAGGAAAGGGGCATAATTGGCCCCAATGACCAGTCCGGCTGGCCTGGGGCTGTAATGCCATGATCCAATAAAAAGTTTTGAAAAACCGGAATAATCGCCAGCGCGCTGCTGAGAAAATGAAACCCGCCATAATGGGCCAGCCAACCGGCAAAAGCCAAAGGTGCAAAAGCAGGGGCGTATCGAGACAGTGTGACGCGCAATGATTCGGATTGTTTGGATAGAGCGCGACTGATCCAGGCTGCGCCTAATCCCAATCCAACTGGTAGGGCAAAATTGAGGGCGGCGAAAATCAGGAGCAGGACAATGCCTTCGTTGTTTGTCCCCAATACGCCGGCCAGCCAGGCTTCCAGGGCATAGATGGGGGGAACCATGCCAAAGGCGTTGCTGATGCCGGTAAACGCAAACACGAGGATTAATATGTTCAAATCCCAGCGGCGGGGCCAGGCATTGGCGTTGGTGACTTCCGCGAGTGGGTGGCGGAGGATGAGGGCTACGTTGTCATGGGGGCAGGCGCGTACGCAATCCAGGCACAGGGTGCAGTCCATGTTGCTTGTGATCCGGGGCGCAAAGAGTTGAGTTCCGCAGCCCAGGGTTTGGTTGCTGCCATTGACACATTCTTTGCCCACACAGGTTTTGCAGGTGCTGGGGGTGTTGACTGTGATTTGTAGGGGGGAGATGGTGGCGCTGGCAAAGTTGAATGTTCCCAACGGACAAACGTATTTACAAAAGGGGGATTCTGTGAACACAGCTTCCAGAACAAAGGCTGCGATGAAGTAGGCCAGAATGATCCAGGCTGTGAATAAGGGGCTGGCCCATAAATCAAGCCATTCGAAAAGCCAAAAGTAGAGGATGAGAACGGCGATAGCAGTCCATTTGTTTCGTAATTGGCGGGGCCAGCGTTTGCCAGACAGGCTGAGTTTCCGAGCCAGGGTGCGCGGTAGTGTGAAGGGGCAGTTCATGCAGAATAAATTGCCGGCAAATAGTAAGGTGAAGATGAGGATGCCGCGATAATGGACCCAAATGATGACGGTCGCCAGGTTTTCAGGGGCGAGGGGCGGGCCTGTGAACCCGTCGTAAAGCAGGAGGATGGCGGCCAGAAGGAGCAGCATCTGCCCGAAGAGGCGTCCCCAACGCCAGCGCAGTAAACGACCTAACAGCGGCGCGTTGAGCAGGTTCTTGGGCGGGGGTGGGGCGTGCATAAATTAGGGCTGACGATGAAATAAAATGCGGAATTGCATTGTCAGCTTGAAGGAGCGGTAAGGAAACGACTTCGTCGTCTTATTTAATTTCCGCTCCTTAGTAATTGTCCAGAAATTATTTTCGTAGGGCGGATTGGTAATCCGCCCGACCGGAATATCATTCCGGCCTACAAAAAAGGGAAGTTATTTTTAGACGGTTACTTAGTTGGCGATTGTGTAGTCAAATTGTTGGCTGGCGGTACGGCCGTCTGCCAAAACAACATCTACCGTTACTACCCAATCACCGCCCATTGTCCATTCAAACGGCATTTTGTACACGCCGTCTTCTCCGCCAGTGGCATCGGCCAATACCGGAACCATCCCGGCATGGTTCATGTCGCCTTTGACGGATATTGCGGCGTCGCTGATGGGGTTTCCGGCGTTGTCGGTGAGTGTGATGATCAATTCTGTTTGACCAACCTGGGTGGAGTCTGCGGCGGCGTTGATGCGGATGTCGGCGGTGTTGGGTTGTTGGCTGTTACGGCCGTTGCAAGCCGTCAAAATTAAGAGCAGCGTCAGCAAAACAAATCGTTTTATGTTCAAATAAGCATCCATTGGGTTGATCAATGTTCCTCATGATGATTGGTTGACAAGTGCATCGCCTCATTCAAATACTGCATGGTTTTTGTAAAATTCAACACTTCTCCGCCAAATCCATGCTGAAACCGTTTGGCGTCTTCCACATCTTGGAAAGCCAAAACCGTTGGCGTGCAGCAAATCGTTACATCCGGTTGGACAACATATGTGGCGGCTTGAGCAGTTACAGCATTCCCGCGTAAAAAGTCGCTGGCAAGAGCGGAGACAACTTGATCGCCCATCATTGCCATGCCATGCAGGCCGCAATGAGGGCAGCAGGCGCGTTGGACGCTGCCATTGCTCATATGTAAGGTCATCTGCGTTTGGCTGCGCGGGGTGGTGTGGCACATGAAGCAGACTTCGCCTTGAACGGGCGTTGGCGCAGGCACAGGAATCGCACCGCCGCGCACTTTGCGCAAGCGCCCTTCCGTTTCCAACTGGTCCAAATCTCGATGGATGGTCATTTCTGACACGGCGAAATCCTGGCTGAGTTCGTGAATATGGACAATGCCGTTTTCTTGCAGACGACTCAAAATTTGTTGATGGCGGTGAGCTTGTAACATGTTTTTTCCAAAATGGTCATAGCGCTTGATGAATGATCGCATTATAACAAATTCTAACATGTTGTCACCCTGTTGGCTTGGCATATAATCCGCCAATATGGATAGATGGCGTTTTGCGCGGCCAGCATGGATTGTCATCCCGGCTGTTTTGTTGTTTTGGTTTTTGGCCTTGAATAGTATGGTCGGCGACAGCCCCACGATGGATGAGCAGAATCACCTGGCACGGGGATTGGCGTTTTTGCAGACAGGCGATCCCCGGCTGAGTTTGGAGCATCCGCCGTTGGTGAATGGGTTGAGCGCTTTGCCCGTATCCGCTTTGCTGGATGTGCATTTGCCATTGGATGATGTTAGTTGGACGCAGCAGCCGCCCGATTGGTATCGTTTTGCCAGAAAGGTGTTGTGGGAGGAAAACAATGATGCGGCGCGGATGATTTTTTTGGCGCGGCTGCCGATTGTTTTTTTGACGCTGGGGCTGGCGTTAACGGCGTTTCATTTTGCGCGGGAGATGTGGGGACGGCCGTCAGCCCTCCCGGCGTTCTTATTTTTACTGTTCGACCCTAATGTGTTGGCGCACGGCCGTTACGTCACCACCGATGTCGGCGGTACAGCTTTCCTCTTTTTGGCTGCATTCTTGCTGTGGCGGTTGTGGCAAAGGGGCGGTTGGTCTTGGCGGCGCTGGCTGTGGGCCGGCGTAGGGCTGGGGCTGGCCTTTGGCAGCAAGCTCTCCATGCTCGTCTTTGTTCCCATTTTTGGTGCAATGGCCCTGCTGCCGCTTTACGGGGGAGCAAAACAAACTGTAAAGGGACAAAGAGCGCTCAAAAAGGGGAAAGAATCCGCGTTTAACCGCGTTCAATCGCGCCCCATCATTCGATTGGCCCAATTTTTGACGGCCGGGCTGCTGTCCATCCTCGTTGTGTGGGCGATTTTTGGCTTTGAATGGGGCGCGTTCACCTTTGGCGGCGATGGCGGTTTGGTCGGGTTGAATGAATGGCGCGGGCCAATGCCGACTTTTTGGGCGGGGCTGGAACAGATTTTGAGCATTAGCGGCGGCGGACGGCCGTCATTTTTGCTAGGTCATTTTTCCAACAAAGGGTTTTGGAACTATTTTCCGGTCGCCTTTGGGGTAAAGACGCCGCCGGTCTTGTTGATTGCGCTGGTTGTGGCGGCTGCGGTCATGTTTTGGGGGCGCGTGGAAGGGCGCGGTGAGAGGAAGAGACGCGCCGTTTTTCTACTGCTTCCGGCTTTGTTTTATTTTGCATTTAGTATGCAAAGCGCTCTGAACATTGGTTACCGCCATTTGCTGCCTATGTTGCCGTTTTTGTACGTACTTGTCAGCGGGTTGGCGACTATGCAAGGGGGCGAGTGGGCGAGCGCACAAAATTCGCGCATCGCGCATTACGCATCACGCATCGCGCATCACGTTTCACGTTTCACGTTTCCTATTCTCCTCGCCTCCCTCCTGATTGCCGATTTCGCCATCCACCCCCATTATTTGAGCTATTTTAACGTCCTTGCGGGCGGGCCGGAAAACGGCCGTAACATTCTCATAGACAGCAACATAGATTGGGGGCAGGATTTGCTGCGCTTGAAGACGTGGATGGATGAAAACGAGGTCGAATCGGTCAAACTGGGCTGGTTTGGCACGGCCGTTCCCGACTATTACAATATCCATTACACCCCGCTGCCCGGCGTGGGCATACATGAATTTTATTCCTTGTGGGGCAGCCCGCCTTTTGATCCAACTGCGCCGGAACCCGGCGTGTACGCCATCAGCGTCACCAGTTTGTGGGAATTGCCATTGGAAGATGACAAAAAATACGTCTATCCCTGGTTCCGCGCCCGCCCGCCGGATGACCGGATAGGCTATTCCATCCTAATCTATGAAATCGCCCCTTGACCCGCCTCCTGCCCCGCGCCCTACATTTCACGTTTCGCGTTTCATGTTTTGGGCAGCGGCAGTTCTCCTTCTAGCGGCTCTTTTTCGGCTGCTTCTATTGCCGGACGTACCGCCGGGATTGGCCCAGGATGAAGTGTTAAACGCTGACATCGCCACATTTATCCGGCAGGGGCAGCACGCCTTCTTCTTCCGCGAAGGGTACGGACATGAGCCGTTGTACCATTATTGGGCTGTTCCCTTCCAGATTTTGTTTGGCGATAATGTGCTTTCCATCCGTCTGCCCGCCGTTTACCTGGGGCTGATGTTGATTGCGTTGGTTTTGCGGTGGGCGCGGCGGGAGTTTGGGGCAGTAACGGCCGTTGCCGCCGGTATCGCCATCGCCGTAAGTTGGCCGCCCATCATCTTCAGCCGCATTGGAATACGGCCTATTTTGGAACCCGTCCTGCTGGTTGCCGCCGCCTGGTTCTGGCGCCGTCCCTGGCTGGCCGGTTTATTTTTAGGCCTGAGCCTTTACAGTTACACCGGCGCGCGCGTCATATTTTTGATACCGCTGCTGGTTGGTGTTCTTCAATTTTTTCTGGCTGGCGATGGGCAAATGCGCCGCCGCGTTGTTCGGGCAACGGCCGTCATCCTCTTCACCGCCCTCATCATTTACGCCCCCATGCAGTTCACCCTGCAAGCCGATCCCAGCTTGCAGCAGCGGGTTGACCAGTTGGCCGGGCCGCTGGATGCGCTGCTTCAGGGCGATATTGCCCCTATCTGGCGTTCAACCAGGGCGACATTGGGCGTTTTCAGCTTCACTGGCGACCCGCGCTGGACGTATACGCTGCCCGGACGGCCGTTGTTTGATCCGGTAACGGCCGTTCTCTTTTACGCCGGTTTACTCATTGCATTACGAAACTGGCGGGAGCCCCGTTACCATCTTATTCTCATTTGGCTGGGCGTAACCATGCTGCCCAGCGCCATTACGCCCCAAGCGCCCAGCATCATCCGCCTCATTGGCGCCCTGCCCGTCATCTACCTGCTGCCTGGCATTGCCATTGCCGCCGGAGTTAAGCGGCTGCCGCAGTCGCGCCATTGGCAGACGGCCGTTGGGCTGCTCCTCGGCCTGATTTTGTTGGGGAACGCGGCGCGCACCGTCAACAATGGCTTCATCCAGTGGCCCCAGGCGTTGGAAACGCGCCTGAAATACCAGACGGTTCTGTTAGACATCGCCCGGCATTGGCAAGCCAATCCCAGCGCCCGCCTTGTCGTCGCCGACGGCTTTTTTGAGCCGATTGACGCCGATTCGCTGCGCCGCGATTTGGGAACCGACCCCGGCGCGCGCTGGGTGCAGACGGGCGCTGACGTATCGGGCGCATTGGTTTTCCCTGCCGGCGCTGGCGAGGACGGCCGTTTTTATGTTCCCGAATATGCCCCCGTCCCCACTGATTTGCTGAAAATAGGCGGGGTGGCGGAACGGCCGTTATTCCGCAGCCCCTCTCATCCCTCATTCGCCGTGTACGCTCTGCCCGCGCCGCCGACCCCGCCCATCCCCATCCCGCCCGTCACCCTGGACGGCGCCATAACGCTTGTGGGGTATCAGATTGCGACGGTAGAGGCCGAACGGCCGTTGCGCCTTTACACCTATTGGCAAGTCCAGGCCCCGTTACCCGCCGATTTAACCGCATTTGCCCACATATTGGCCGCAGACGGTTCCGTCATTGCTCAGCACGACGGCTTCGACGCCGCCCCCGCCACCCTGCTGCCGGGCGATTGGATTATCCAGCGCCATCTCATCCCCCTTTCCGCCAATCTAACAGACGAGCCGGTCACATTGCAGGTTGGTTTGTACAGACGCAGCAGTGGGCAGCGATTAAACTGCGGTTGTGATGAGACCCCGTCAGACAGCATTATTTTACGAGATAATTGGCCTTTGACGGAATCCAGGTAGCTGGGTAATATTAAGTGTTTGGCATCAAATTTAGGACGTAACTATTCAGAACAATTACAAAAATTCGACAAATCTTTTTGACAACGCTGATAGTTACAAAATGTGGAGAATTGAACCATTATGAAAGTAGCAAATGCCTCAGTTAGGGGCAGTAATCGTAAATCAACCATCATCATCGGCGTCGTTGGCGCAATGGTGATGGTTTTGTTTTTAGTGCAAGCATTGGCCGCCGTTGGTAATGACGTGCAGGCGGCCGAACTGGCAGCGGAGAAAACAGTCAATCTCGCCCAAGTCCCGGCAAATGCGACCAGTACAATTGAGTACACAATTGTCATCACCAATACTGGCGACATGACGGCCGATAACGTGAGCATGACTGACGCTCTGGACAGCGGTGTGTCATACATCTCCGGCACGCTCGACGCGCAGGCCGTGAACGGGTTGGGTTCAGTTGGCGAAATGAACAACGTTATAACATGGGCCGGTTCATTGCAAGATGGCGGCTATGCTATCATCACCTTCCAGGCGGCCGTTACCGACAGCCTGCCCGGCGGCTACATCATCACCAATACGGCCGAAATTACCGGAACCGGCAGTTTGCTGACGCCCTTTGCGGTTACGGCCGTTACCTCGCAAACAAACACAAACATATATTTCCCCATTATTTTCAAAAGTCCGCCCAAGCTAACCCTGCAAGCCACTCGTCCCAACAGCAGCAACAGTTGGACACTTTCCTGGGACGAAGGCGGCAATGGCGTAATTGGTTATGAATTGCAGGAATCCCAAGACCCTAACTTTGGCAGCGTTACGCCTGAAAGCCCGGGTGATGTAGGCAGCGCAACCAGCTATGCCATGTCTCACAGCTTGTCGCCCAGCCCCATTTACTATTACCGCGTCCGGGCCGTAGCGGCGACGATGGTCGGGCTTTGGTCGGATACCGTTTCGGTTATCGGCGGTTATCGCGATGACTTTGATGATGATACAACGGGTTGGGGTATGCGCCGCACAACCTACCTGGAAGAGACAGACGCTTACTATGGCAGCGGCAATGAACAAGGACAATTTGTCATCATTGTTGGCGATAGATGGGACTGGGTGCTTGCCAGCCCATTGGTTCCTGCGCCAAAAGTGCCGTATGCCATTCAATACGAGGCAAAGGTACACGATCGCTCAAACCTTGTTTCCGGCGGCATGGTGTACGGCGGCGATTGGAATGGCGACGCCTGCCCGGAATACGGCAACATATACCAGACTGATAATTGCTTTAATCACTTTTACAATTTCAACTATATCTGGTATGGTCCGCTCAAACTGTTATTTGAACAGGTAAATTACCTCGAATGGTGTCCAAATTGCGGCGGCAGTCCGCTTAAACGGATTGGCCCGACACAAGAAATTGATCCAATTATAGATTATGATCATTCGGAAGATTGGCACACTTATCGCGTAGAGGTTCGCTCAGACGGCGCTCGTTTGTACATTGACGGCTCTTTTGAACGGCATTTTACAGATACGACCTGGATTAATGAGCCATATTTTGGCGTTTTTGCTTCGACGGACGAGTATAAACCTTCAATCTGGTTGTACAAATATTTCCAGGTTGCGCCGTTGGATTAGTTGAATCTGGCTGATACGAGACTTGGTCTGGCGAAAAAAGAGCCATAATGACCTGCGAGGTGTGGGCGTTTGCTTAAAAACCTTGCAGGTCATTGTCGTTTTATAGCAGGTTTGTTTGCCGGGTGTGGGTATGACGGTTTATCGGTTTAGGCTGTTTGAGGGAAGATGGGCGTTGTGGTTGGCAACGGCCGTTCTCCTCCTCATGTTCGCCCTTTCCCTGACCAGCCTGAAAGGCAAATCCCCCACTTTTGACGAACAAGGTTTCATCACGCGCGGGTTGGGCTATGTGCGCGGTCAAAACCGGCACATGCGCGTCGGCCATCCGCTGGGCCTAAACGCCCTCAACGCCTCCCTTTTGGCCGCCGACGACGGCGTGCGCCTGCCGCTTGATGACCCATCCTGGCAAAAACCGAGCTTTCACCGCCCCTCGGAGCTGTTTTTGTGGGAGAATGGCAACGATGTCGCCCATGTGATGTTTTTGGCGCGGCTGCCGACCATTTGGCTGGGGCTGCTGCTGGCTGCTTTTGTCGGCCGTTGGGCGTGGGAGATGACGCGCCGCCGCTGGGCCGGTCTGTTGGCGCTGGCGCTGATTGCGTTCGACCCCAACATCCTGGCTCACACGCGCCTGGCGACGACGGATTTGGGGCTGACGGCCGCTGCGACGTTGGCCGGGTTTACGTTGTGGCGTTTTTTGCGACGGCCGTCATGGGGAACGGCCGTCATTGCCGGTGCTGGCTTCGGACTGCTGCAAGATACCAAATTCACCGCCGGGCTGTTCGTCCCCTTGTTCGCCCTGGTTATTCTGGTCGGATTGGCGGCGCGTTGGCGGGAAGACGGCCGTTTCCCCGCAAAAATGCTCCTCCAACTTCTCATCGCCTACCCCCTGGCCGCTTTTTTTACCCTATGGGCCGCCTACGGCTTCCAAATCGGCGTTATGCCCGACAATCTCCCCACCTTGCCGCAGTTAAGCGGCTTAACTTTGCCCTTATCCCATCATCTTGAACAACTGCTGGACATCGGCGGCCGGCTGCAAAAAGGAACCCCCGCCTTCCTGCTGGGCAATTACAGCGACAGCGGTTGGTGGTATTACTTTCCCGTCGCCTTTGCCCTCAAAACCCCTTTACCCACCCTCATTCTTCTCATCTGGGCCATTACCCGATTACGCTTCACGCTTCACAATTCACAATTCACAATTCACAATTCACAACTCGCCGCCCTCCTCATCCCCGCCCTCGGCTACTTCGCCATCGCCCTTACTACCGACATCAACCTCGGTTACCGTCACCTGCTGCCTATCCTTCCCTTCCTCGCCGTCTTCATTGCTAATCAATTGACACTTGACAATTACCAATTGACAATTAACAATTTGTATTTTCCCGCTCTTCTCCTTGCCTGCCTTGCCGCCGTCTCCCTCTGGACATTTCCTCACTACCTGGCTTACTTCAACATCTTCGCCGGTGGTCCCGACGGCGGCTGGCGCTATCTGGCAGACAGTAACCTCGATTGGGGGCAGGATTTGGCCGGTTTGAAGGCGTGGATGGACGAAAACGGCGTCGAGCATGTCTGGCTGAGTTATTTTGGCGAGGCGCGGCCCGATTATTACGGCATCCGGTACACCGGTTTAGCCAGTTGGCCGCCCCGCTTGATGAATCCGGCAGCACGGCCGTTTTACCCCCACGACCCCGCCCCCGGCACTTACGCCATCAGCGCCACCAATTTGCAAGGCGTCCAATTTGGCGACCATGATTTATTCGCCTGGTTCCGCCAACGGCAGCCCATCGCCAAAATCGGATACAGTATCTTTGTGTACGATGTGCCTGCTTACGGCGAGCCGGTTGATTTGGTTTTGAATGGCATACAGGTGGACGAAATCCCGCCGGATGAATTTGCCCGCCTGGGAACGAATGATGTAACGCTGCATTGGGTTGACCCGGAGACGGCCGTTCTCATTCCCGGCGGCAGGCAAAATTGGCAGGCAGAGGATGGCGCACTTTACCAACTGCCGCTGTCCGCCCCGTCCGCCGGGCCGCCGTTGGCCACATTCAGCCATGGTGGCGGCTCCATCCAACTGCTGGCAGCGGATTGGGACGAGAACATAATGCCGGGGCAGACGCTGGCGCTGGTTACGCGCTGGGAAAAGCGTTCCCCGCCCCAGCCGGTGAAAATGTTTGTCCATTTGCTGGATGAAAACGGCCGTTTCATTACCCAGTGGGACGGTTTAGGCGCGGCTTGGGAAGGGTGGCGTTCCGGCGACATCTTGCAGCAAACCCACATCCTCGCCATCCCCGGCGACGCGCCGCCGGGAACCTACCGGATTTGGCTGGGACTTTACCACCCCGAAACTGGCGCACGTTGGCAAACCGGCAGTTCTGACCGTTATTTGTTGGGCGTGGTAGAAATTGGAGAACGGCCGTGAACCGCTGGCGCATCCCTTTGTTAGTATTGGCCTTGCTTTTGGCCGCTTTCCTGCGCCTGTGGCGGCTGGACGAGATGCCGCCCGGCCTTTACCACGACGAAGCGTACAACGGCCTCGACGCGCTTTCCTTGTTGGATGGCAAAACCTTCCCCCAGTTTTATGAAGGGTGGGAACTGTACGCCCAGGACGCCCACGCCGACAATCCACCCCAGGAAACGCGCTTCCCTTTGTTTTTTGAAGGCAATTACGGCCGTGAACCCGTCCACATTTACCTCATGGCCCTCTCCATCAAACTATTCGGCCCCACCCCCTTCGCCATCCGCCTCGTCCCCGCCCTTGCCGGCATCCTCGCCGTCCTCACAACCTATCTCGCCGCCAGCCAACTATTCACAATTCACAATTCACAATCCACAATTCACAATTCCATCCCCCTCATCGCCGCCTTTGCCCTCGCCGTCATCTTCCCTGCCGTCCATTTCAGCCGTTTCGGCCTGCGCGTCATGCTCTTTTTGCCGGTAGAAACATTGGCCGTTGCCCTGTTTTGGCGCGGCGTAAATGGGAGACCTGCGAGGTTTGGGAAACCTCGCAGGTCTGATTTTGTTTGGTTTGCAGCGGCGGGGATTGTGCTGGGGCTGGGATTGTACGTTTACGCCGCCGGGCGCTTGTTCCCGCTCTTGTTTGTCTCCTTTGTGCCGGTTTGGTTTTGGCTGGATAGGGAGGCGGCGCGGCGTTTTTGGCGCCCGGTGGGGGTAATGGCGGCGGCGGCAGCAGCAACGGCCGTTCCCCTGCTCCTCTATTTTGCCCGTTACCCCTATTTTTTCTTCTTCCGCATCGCCTACGTTGCCAACAAAGGGAAGGGAACGGTGGCGGGCAAGCCCTGGCTGACCTGGCTGCTTAACGTGGGACGGGTAATTGGCGGCCTTTTCTGGCGCGGCGAAACCCATCTGCGGCACAATTTACCGGGACGGCCGTTTCTCGACCCCATCCAGGCCGTTTTCTTCATCATTGGGTTGGGGCGGGCGGCCAAAGAGCGGCTCAACCCGCGCATTATTTTCCTGGCTTTGTGGCTGCTCGTCATGCTTCTTCCCTCCATCCTCAGCGGCGACGCTCCCCATTTTGGCCGCATGACCGGCGCCGCCCCCGTCATCGCCATCTTCATCGCCCTCGGCGTCGCCGCCATTGCCGTGCGCATCACGCATCACGCATCACGTTTCACATTTTACGCATTCCTCCTCCTCGCCACCACCACCCTCACCGCCACCGCCTACTTCATCCGCTACGCCGACCACCCCCAACTCGCCGCCGACTTTTACCTGCCGGACTGGGAACTGGGGCAGATGGCCGCCGCGCAGCCGGCCGAATCCCAACTCTATCTCACCCCCACGCAGGAGGAGATGGCGACCATCTACTTCGCTCTGGCCGATCCGGAGCGGATGAGCAGCTACTCTGGCGCTGGCGGCGCGATTCCGGCGGGCATTCCCGGCTTCCCTGCGCTCTATTTTGTGCGCCCGGATGATGCGGTTAGTTTGCAGAATTTACAAGCGTGGTTCCCGGACGGCCGTACCGGAGCCGAGCAAAACGGTTTCATCCCCTTTGCCATTTCCGAGCGGGTGGAACGAGTTCCCCATCTTTCGCCGCGAGTTCCCCAATTCGGGGATAAAATCCGGCTGCTTTACTGGGCCGTAGACGAGCAGGCGGAGCGGCTGCGCGTGACGCTGGCCTGGGGGGCCGCCGCGC
>JANTHP010000002.1 GCA_024762395.1 Anaerolineae bacterium
TCGGGAATTGGAATTCCCGATACTTGGCTCAACGTTTCGGGAATTCCAATTCCCGAAACACGCACTTTTCTCAACTCATTTGAAATGCACCCATTGGAAAAACTGTAGGATTTATTGCCCGGCAGCGGCAGCGGGAATGAATGTTTGGTATACGAAGGGGGAATAGACCAATGTTTCGTCGGAGATTGTATCGCGGCGACGGCCGCCTAACACGTAAATGCGCGTTTCCACACTAGCCACCCCCAACTGTGTCCAAGATGGCGATTCGGCCAAAGCGGGCGTGTTGACAACCTGCCATGTCTGGCTGGCCGGATCGTACAATTCGCTGTGTGACACACCGCCTGTTTCATCCATGCCGCCGCCCAAAATGTAGAGTTTGTTCAACAATGTGGCCGCTCCGGCCCCGGCGCGCGGCAAAAGCATATCGGGACAATCAGCCCATGCAGCCGCCACCGGGTCATAGGCCTGGCAAAGCGCCAATTCGGAACCGTCGTAACCGCCCACAACGTACAATTGCCCGGTCACAAAGGCGCCGGCCGCATAGGCGCGCGGCCTTGACATCGGTTCTAAAGGCCGCCAACTATCGCCTGCCGGATCATAAACGTATGCGGTATCCAGGTATTCACGGCCGTTCCAGCCGCCAAACAGGTACAAAAAGCTGCCATCGGATAAGGCCAACCCACCGGCAACAGGTTCCGGCAAGGCGGCAACTGGCCGCCAGGCGTCGTTGGCCGGGCTGTATGCTTCGACAACGGCCGTCACATCTCCCCCATCCAATTTCCCTCCCGGCACATAAATCTCGCCAAACAAAACGGCCGCCGTCACATCGGTAACGGCCGTCGGCTTGGCCGCCGCTTCCTGCCATAGATGTTGAGAGGTATCATACACAGCCACCGAATTGGTCACGCCAACGGCCGTTTCTCCCCCAATCGCATACACATTCAAGCCCACAGCCGCCACAGCCATACCCGCCGCCCCTTCCGGCATGGGCCGATTTCGCAGCCAACGGGTTTCGCCAATGGGTTCTTCTACAAACGATTCCGGCGTGGGCGCAGGCGGTCTTAGCGCCTGCCAGCCAAACGAAACAATCAAAGCGACAGCAACCAATGTAACCACAATCAAAGCTATTTCTGTTTTATTTAGCGAAAAACGACGTGGGGTAACGGCCGTCTCCTCATCCTGCCGCGTATCAGCCTCTATCCCTGTCTCTGCCTCAGGCTCCGCCACTGCTGCCACTTCTGGCTCTATCTCCGGCTCAGGCTCCGGCTCTGCCCCTGGCGACGCCACAAACCCCTTCTGAATAGCCGCCATCGTCGCCTCTGTACGGGAAGCGGCCCCCAATTTTGTGTAGATATTGCGTAAATGAACCTTAACCGTGTTCGGACTAATGCTTAACTTAAGTGCGATCTCTTTGTTCGCCAATCCCTCAGCCACAGCATTAAGAACTTCCAGTTCCCGTTCGCTTAACGATTCACCCAATTCCGCCATAATGCAGCCTATCTACCGATTACTCCCAGCCGCTGCCGTTGGCGTCCACAAAATAAACGGCGCATCTGGCAGCGAGTCTGTTCCCGTTACCGGCAGCGTATCCGTAATCGGCGCCAACGGAGTCGGGGTAGCCGACAAACACGCCTCCTGCGCCTGACTCAACTTAGTCACCACCGCTTGCGTCCGCTCATATTGGAGCGCTTCCTGATACAATGGTTCTGCCGGACACCAATCCAGACTACCTGCATACTGGTCAGCCAAATTCACCAGTGATTCTCGTAATCGTTCACATGACGACTGATAAAAGGGCGCAGATAAACACAATTCACGAAAGTAGTAGGTTGCCACATCCCAATTTACGCCGTAAAAAGCAATGCCCTGCAAATACAGCTCAGCCCACAAGCGATAATCCAACAATTCCTGGGACAAATCGCCTAACTTTTCTGCCTGTTCCAGATAAAAAAGCCCCAATTCCACCTGCTCGCCTTCCAGCAAAGTCAAACCGTAATTGATGTAAGCGTCGTACAAAAGCTTGTCCGTTTCCTGCCGTTCATAATTGGGAAACTGCCGCTGGAAAGCCAACAGCGACGACAAACCCTCTTCCCAGGAATGATTAGCCGCAAGACGCCGGATACGCTGCAGTTCTTTTTGAGGATCGCTTATGATGCCGGGTGTTGCTGTAGGCAGCGGTTCCGGTGTGGGCGTATTTGTCGCCACAAGTTGAGCTTGAGGGGTGATGAGAGCCGCTAACGCCGTTTGGGCCTGGTCTTGCAAATCGAGGGCTTCCCGATTGTTTGGGTCCCGTTCCAGCACATACTCCAGGCGGCGCAAGGCCAGGTTAAAGCTGTCCTGGTCAATGTTTTCGCGGGCCAGGCTGATTTGCCGCGCCAGGATGTTGGCTTCTTCAATCGCTCGCTCTTCAACCAACGCCTCTTGCCCGCTCTGCCAGCCAAGATAGCCGATTAACAAATACCAGCCCAACAAAACTGACAGGCCGATTAAGACGATACCAACTGCCCGCATGATTTTGCGGGATCGGGAAATGGTGGGAACGGCCGTTTCGTCCACTGTCTCGCTGGTTTGATTATCTGTCGGAGAAATCACATCGCTCATAGCGAAACGTAGTATACCTCATTCCGCCATCATTTTCCGATAAACGGCGACGGTTTGAGCGGCAATTTGAGATTGGGTGTACCGGTCTAAGACACGAGCGCGTCCCTTCCGCCCCAATTCATCCCGCAAATCAGGCGACTGCATCAACTGCAGCAAGTGGGCGTGCAGCGCATCCACATCGTCTTCCGGGAAAATCAGCCCGGCGTCCCCAATTACATGAGGAATTTCGCCGCTGTCGGAGCCAATGACGGCCGTTTCACACGCCATCGCCTCTACCAACACCCGGCCAAACTGTTCCTTCCAGTTGGGCCGCGTGCGCGAGGGCAAGACCATCACATCCATTTGCTGCAAGTAGCCGGGCATTTGCGCCGACGGGATTGGGCCATCGAACTGAACCCGGTCGGCAATGCCTAATTCATGGGACAGTTTTTGGAGTAACGGCCGTTCCGGGCCATCCCCCGCAATCTGCACACGCCAGATACCGGGCAGCTTTGCCGCCGCCCGCAGCAGCACATCCACCCCCTTCTCAGGAACCAGCCGCCGGTTAGCCGAACCAATGACAAAGCCCCGTCCCTGGTCACGGTACGCTGGCGGCCGGTACGCCGCCGTATCCACCCCGAATTGGGGGATAACGGTATGCGGCCCCGCGTATCCCTTACTTTGCCAAACAGCCACAGCCTCCTGATTACCCATAATGGCTGCGTCTATGCCGGCCAACACCTGTTTTTCCATCCAGCTAAACGGAAATGGGTAACGCCGCAGTAAATTTTGCCAGGAAAAGAACAGGGTTTTGGCTGCAACCCCTTTTGCCTGCCGCATGGCTAAAAAAGTTGCCAAATTGTACGGCTCTTCATCAATATGCACGATGTCGGGCCGGAATTCGGCCAGCCGCCGCTTTAGTTTGGGATAATAGTGGAGGTGGAAACGGCCGTTAAACCGAATCGGATCCGCCAACAACCGATACCCCTCCGTGTGGCTGCGCTCCAGCGCCACCGGCCCGGCCGGGTCCAACCAAACCGGCGGCACAATAACAAGCAGTTCTACATCGTCAAACCTGGCAATTTCTTCTAATTTTGTTTGATAAGCCCCCACAAGGCAGGCTTTGGACAGCATTAATATCTTCATTGTGTGAGTTTGTGAGTTTGTGAGTTTGCAAGTATGCAAGTGTGCAAGTCACAAGCCTGCATACTTGCCGCCTGCCACTCGCCACCCGCTGGCTATTTTGCTATACTTGCCCCGCTTTGACAACTACATGTCAGGAATACATTCTGTGAAGAAACAATCCCTCGGCCCATCCCCAACAGGATGGGCTTTGTTGCTATTTTTACTCATTCTAGCCGCCGTCATGCGCTTTTGGCAGTTGGGCAATTGGCCCCCAGGGCTGTACCGGGATGAAGCCCACAACGGCCTGGACGCGCTGGCCGTTCTGGATGGCAACCATGCGCTATTTTTTACCGCCAATAACGGCCGTGAACCCGCCTACATCTACCTGACCGCCCTCTTCGTTAGCTTGTTTGGCCGCACCGCTCTGGCTGTCCGCATGGGAGCGGCCGTTGTGGGGACACTCACCACCTGGCTGGTTTACAAATTAGCCGACGCCTGGCACGGCCGTACCGCCGCCTACTTCGCCGCCTTCATCTGGGCCGTCACCCTCTGGCCCGTCCATCTCAGCCGGATTGGACTGCGAACCATCCTGCTGGCCCCCGCGCTGGCGGCGACCTTCTGGCTGGGAACAGAAGCCTGCCGGCGGCAAAATCGCTGGCTGTGGCTGCTGGCCGGTCTGGTCTACGGAGCCAGCTTTTATACCTACCTGGCCGCCCGCTTTACGCCGGTTTTGTTAGCCGCCATCATCATCTATTTGCTGGTACGGGGCAAATGGCGGGCCGTGTGGCCGGGCATGATTTGGTTCGGGATGGGAACGGCCGTCACCCTCCTCCCCTTCGCCATCTTAGCCGGCCAACAGCCCGGCCTGCTGCTAGGCCGCACCGGGCAAGTCTCCATCCTCAACCAAACCGTCAACGGCGGCAATTTGTGGGCAACCCTGTGGCAAAACGTCGGGCAAGCGTTGGGGATGTTTTTGTGGCGCGGCGATACAATTTTACGACACAATCCGGCCGGCCGGCCCGTTTTTGACGGTTTCATAGCCCTGCCCTTTCTTATTGGACTGGGCTGGTCATTGAAAAATTGGCGGCGGCCGGCGGCAATGATGGGATTGCTGTGGACGGCCGTCATGCTTGGCCCCACCATTTTAGCCGCCGATACGCCCCACTTCCTACGCGCATCCGGCGTGTTACCCGGCGTCCTCATTTTGCCCGCCATTGGGCTGGCCCGGTTATGGGAATGGGAATTTTTGAGAGGATGGATGCGAAAAACGGCCGTTCTCATCCTCGCCGCAGGCAGTTTAACCATGACAATCCGTGATTATATCAATTACAGCCAATCGCCGGACACCGCCTACCTCTTCGAGCAGGCGGCGCGGACGCTGGCCGAACAAGCCAACGAAGAAGCCCTCGGCGTAGACCGCTTCATAGACGACCGTTTCTGGTCAGGCTGGCCTTCCATCCCCTTCCTGGCGACCAATCCCAACATTTACCGTTTCCAGCCCGACGCCGGGCTGCCGCCGCTGACCCGCATCTCCCAACTGTTCGTCTGGCCCTACGCCGCGCGCGATTTCATCCCCCCCGCCCTGCCCGAAAGCGCCCTCATCTACGCCCAAACCGGCCCTTTGGCGCGGGGCGATTTGGAACCGGAGGCCTACCCGCTCTACGACTACTACCGCGTCATGCCCGGCTTGCCCGATTGGCCGGTACAAGCCCGCTTTGGCGATCAATTGGCCCTCCGTCAGGCGTCCGCATCACTGCCCGACCCGCAAACGGTACAGGTTGACCTGGTCTGGTCTTCCGATGGTTCATTGCCACCGGAAACGGCCGTTTTCATCCACATCCTCAGCCCAAACGGAACCATCGCCCAGGACGACGCCCCACCCGGCGGCGGCAACTGGCCCGCCGACTGGCAGCGGCCCGGTTTATGGCTGCACGACCGCCGTCTCATCACCCTGCCCCAACCATTCGACCCAGCCCGTCACACCATCCACACCGGCGTTTACGACACCGCCACCGGCCGCCGCCTGCCAATCGCAGACGCCGCCAACCGCCCCCTCGGCGACAGCATCGAATTGGAAATTGAGGATTGAAGATTCATGATTAAACATGCGCCATTCACAATTCACAATTCACAATTCATCCTTCACAATTCCCCATTCCTCATTCTCCTCGCTCTTCTGCTGGCCGCGCCGCTCCCCGCTCTGGCCCAGCAGCCGCCCACGCCCACCCCGGACGCTGCGGGGAACATTTATGTCATCGTACAGGCCAATGATTCCTTGTGGAGCATCGCCGCCCGCGCCGGAATCGGGCTGGATGAGCTGCTGGCGCTAAATGATTTGACAGAGGACAGCGTGATTGTGCCGGGACAGCGGCTGCTCATCGGGCAGGCGGAACCAACAGCGACGCCGACGCCGTTCATTCCGCCGACAGCAGCAGCCACCAAACCACCGCCGCCGCCCGCGACGGCCGTTCCCCTCCCCCGCACCGCCATCTGCCTCACTGCCTTCGCCGACCTGAATCGGAATGGGACGCACGACGCGGGCGAACCGTTCAAAGCCGCCGTCGCCTTCACCGTCTTCAACGCGCAGCAGGTTGTTGGCAACACCGTCACCGACGGCTCATCGGAACCCTACTGTCTGGAGAATCTGGAACCGGGCGAGTACAACATCACCCGTTCCGTTGGCCCGAACGAGACGCTGACAACGACAGGCGATTGGACGCTGATGCTGGCGCAAGGAAATGTGATCGAGTTGGCGTTTGGCAGTTATACGGCCGTTACCCCCACCAGTATCAATCCAACGCCCATCGGTGAAACGGCCGTGGCAACGCTGCCCGCCCCGCCGTCCCCCACACCCGATAATGACGCTGAAAACGGCCGTGTCACTTTCACTTTTATTGGCGTGGGGGTTGTGGTAATCTTCCTGGCGGCTGGCTGGTTCATTCGCCGCCTGACTAAACAAAACAAGTAACTATTCAGACGACCCCTTAGATTTGTCAAATTTTTCAAATTTGACAAATCTTCTAAAACAAAAGGTAAACTCATGAATCGAAATCGCTTAATCCAACTTTTCCTATTACTTTTGCTAACGCTTGTCGCCGTGCAGGCCGCGCCCACCGCCGCCGCGCCGCCCCAGCAAACCAATCTGCTCACCAACCCCGGCTTTGAGGCCCCCTATGACAGCGACGGCTCCGCCAACGGTTGGGTACGCTGGGACCGCGTCAGCAGCGCCGACAAATTTGACGACTGCACCAATCCGTACCACAAAAGCCCGAGCTGGGGCATGGCGACCGACTTTGTCCACAGCGGCAGCGCGTCGCAATTCGTTGGCAACAACTGGGACACCTGGGCCGCCGGCGTCTGGCAAACCGTCTCTGTTGTGCCCGGAACCACTTACGAATTCACGTTTTATGGGCGCGGTTACGGCTCCATGAACGCCAGCGATCCTTCCTACACAGGCTTGAACATGCAAATGCGCGCCGGAATAGACCCCAACGGCAGCGGCCTATGGAACGATGGCGATGTGGTGTGGAGCGCAATGGGTTCTCCGCATGACCGCTGGGATTTATTCTCGGTTCAGGCAACTGCCACCGGCGATAAAATGACGGTTTTTGTGGCCGCCGATTGGGGCGTCGCCGGCGTCAATCAATGCTATAAGTTCCTCAATACCTATTTTGATGATGCGTCTTTGGTGGAAGTGGCCCCGCCGCCCACAAATACTCCTGTGCCACTGCCCACATCCCCGCCGCCGCCGCCCGCCACCAGCACACCGATCCCAACGGCAACGGCCGTACCCACCGAAACGCCCATCCCCACCGAAACGCCCATTCCGCCCTCCCCCACGCCAACCGGAGCCGCCATCTGCCTCAACGCCTTCGCCGATGACAATGGTAACGGCATCCATGATGCGGCGGAAGGGTACATGGCCGGCGTGACATTTACCATCGCCGGCAATGGGCAAGTGGTCAGTCAGGTCATCTCCCCCGGCAGCGCCGACCCGGTTTGCGTGGAAGGCATTCCGGCCGGCAGCTACCAAATCGCCCAAGTCGTGCCCGCTCGTCTGGAAATGACCACAGCCGCCAACACATCCCTGAATGTGGTCGAAGGCAAAGAATACGGCGTGGAGTTTGGCAGCCGCTTGCGCCCGGCTGATGGCGAAGCTGTGGCCGCCAACCCGGAACCTGCGGTAGAAACGGCCGTTCCTGCCCCGCCGCCAACCCCCGCAGAAGAAGGTGGAATGAGCGCGCTGGCAATCAGCGGCCTGGCTGTCATGGCGTTGGCTGTTATCCTGTTGGGCGCCCTTATCTTCCTGGTTCTTAAAAAGGGATGATGAGTTATGAAGGATGAAGGATGAATGATGAAGGATGAATAAATACATCACGCATCACGCATCACGCATCACGCATCATGTTTCACGACACAAATTTTTAGCGGCTGCGTTGGCATTGGCCTTCGCAGCCGCTTTGCCGCTGCTGGTGGGGCCGGGCTTGCTGAACACGCGGGGCGGCGGCGACAGTCCGTTTTTGTTACAGCGGCTGCAACAGTTGGAAACGGCCGTTCTCGAAGGCCACTTCCCCGTTCGCTGGATGCCGGATGCCAATTACGGCTACGGCTACCCCTTTTTCAACTACTACGCCCCGCTCTCAATTTACATAACGCTGATTTTTCGGCTCATCGGCTTTAGTTACGTCAGTTCCATTCAACTGTCCCAGTTAGCCGGATTCCTCACTGCCGCCTGGGGCATGTTCCATCTGGCGCGGCGTTGGTTCAAAAACGAATGGGCGGGGTTACTTGCCGCCGCCGCCTACACTTTCGCCCCCTTCCACATGGTCAACGTCTACACGCGCGGCGACTCGCTGGCCGAATTTTGGGCGATGGCGTTTTATCCATTGGTCATTTTGGCGGCAGAAGGCGTGGCGAGTGGCGAGTGGCGAGTGACAAGTAGATGGCAACGAGTGGCGATGTTGGCGTTAGCGTATGCAGGTTTAATTCTCAGCCACAACATCTCAGCCTTGATTTTCTCACCCTTTCTCCTCCTCTACATCCTTCTCCTCTGGGCGCGTCATTCACAATTCACAATCCACAATTCACGATTCACAATCCACAATTCGTCATTCATCATTCATTATTCCGCCGCTCTCCTCCTCGCCTTCGCCCTCTCCGCCTGGTTCTTCGTCCCCGCCATTCTGGAAAAATCGCTGGCCCAGCTTGGCCCGGTCACAGAAGGCTATTTCCATTTTAGCAACCATTTTCGCAGCGGCGATTTGGTGCAGCGCTCATTTTTGTTCGATTACAACCCGGACGGCGGCGCGGCGTTTGCGATGGGATTGGTGCAGACAGTTACGGCCGTTCTCGGCCTCATCGCGCTTTATATAAATCGGAGGCGGGAAGCACGGATAAACGCGGACAACACCCTTTCACCACTTCACCTCTTCATCCCCCTCTCCCTCCTCATCGCCACCTTCATGATCACACCGCCCTCCCAATGGTTGTGGGAACATTTGCCGCTGCTGCCGTTCACCCAATTCCCCTGGAGGTTCCTGTCGGTGCAGGCGTTTGCGGCGGCGCTGGCGGCCGGCGGACTGGCTTTGCTGCCCTGGAGACGGGCAATTGCGCCGCTTGGCGTTGCCCTGCTTGCTGCCGCGGGGCTGGGCAGCTTGCAAACGGATTATCTTGTTTTAGGCGATGGCGATGTAACGGCCGTTCACCTGGCCCAATACGAATGGTTTACCGGCAACATCGGCACAACCGTCAGCGCCGAATACTTGCCCCACACCGTCCGGCCTCGCCCCTACACCAGCCAATGGCTGGCAGCCGGCCAGCGCGACGCCGTCCGCGCCCTCTCCGGCGAGCTGCTCTCCGCCCGGCGGACGAATGAACGGATGACGCGGCAAATCTGGCAAGTGGAAACGGCCGTTCCCGCCACCCTCGTCTTCCCCACCATGCAGTGGCCCGGCTGGGTGGGCGAGATTGATGGGGAGCGGGTGGCGATACGGCCGTCGCCCGGTTCCGGCCTCATCACGCTGGATGTGCCGGCTGGCGCTCACGCCATCACCCTAAAGTTAACGCGCACGCCGGTTCGGTTGGCAGCAGAGTTACTCTCTTTAATCGCGCTTGCGGTTACAATCTGGCTAATTATCAGAGATTGGAGATTGGAGACTGGAGATGGATGGCCCAAGCTCAAAAGTCGCCAATCTCTAGTCTCCAGTCTCCTTATCATCATACTCATCATCGGCCTGCGCCTATGGCCGGAACACGCCCTGCCCGCCGATGATTTAACCTGGGATTTTGCCCAAATGGGCTACCTGCACCACGACGAAACGATTCGATTTAGCAACGGTGCGGTTTTGGCCGGTTACGCCATCAACAATGAAGAGATTATTGCCGGGGAAACGGCCGTCATCACCCTGAACTGGCAAGCAAGCGGTAACTTTGCGGCAGCGCTGGCTCTGACCACGCCCGCCAAGCCGCGCCATCCGCAAGCCGCACTGCTGACGGAACAAACGCAGCCGCTACAAATCGGAACGGCCGTCTACCGGCTCACCATCCCCGAAAATGCGCCGCCGGGGCTTTATGTGCCGCGATTAGTCGTGGAAAATAGCAGCGCCCTCATGCCCTCCGGCAGAACGCGGGGAGATTTATATTTGCGGCCGATTCGGATTTTGGCGGCAGTCACCCATCACCAGGAAACAGACAACGGACAGTTGGATGTTCGCGCCATACAGGCAAAGCCGCGTGATGGGGTGTTGGCTGTGCAGTTGACCTGGTGGACGGGGCGGCCCATCAGCCAAAATTACAATGTGTCGCTGCGGCTGCTGGATGGAAATGGCGCGATTGCGGCTCAGTTTGACACGCAGCCGGGCTACGGCTTCCTGCCCAGCAGCGGCTGGCCAGTTGGCGCATGGGTCAATGATTGGCTGACGATTGAGCTGCCCGCGCCGGAAAACGCACCCTATGCGCTAACGGCCGCTTTGTACGATGTGGAAACGGGCGAAGTTGTCCTGACGCGGCGGCTGGGCGCGCTGGATGAAGCGTTGGCGTTTGTCGCGCAAGAGCCGATTTTCGCTTTACCCGATGGCATTACAAGGGAAACGGCCGTTTTCCAGGCCAATGCCGCGCCCCTCATCCAACTGGAAGGCTACACCCAACAAGCGAACAGCCTCACCCTCTACTGGCGCGCCCTGGCAAAAATGCCCACTAACTATACCCGCTTCGTCCATCTGGTTGATCCTGCCAGCGGCAGCATTATCGCCCAGGCAGATGGCTACACGCAGGGAAACAGCTACCCCACCAGCCAATGGCAGCCGGGCGAAATCATCGCCGACACGGTTCCCAACCTGCCGGCTGGCGATTATGCTGTTTTTGTTGGGTTTTATGAGAATTTAGGCGATGCGTGGCCCCGGCTGACGGCCGTTGACCCCAATGGCAATCCCATCCCGGATAACAGAAAACAATTAACAATCAACAGATAACAATCAACACCTTTCCGTTAACCGTTCACTGTTCACTGTTAACCGTTCACTGTTAACCGTTCACCGTTCACCGTTCACCGTTCACTGCCCACTGTTTTCACTCTGTTTCTACAAACTTCACCGCCCGCGCAATGCTGTTCTTGGGGCTAACCTTAAACTGCACGTCGGCTAATTTACCGGCCTCGTCCACGACAAAATGAGAGCGGATGATGCCCATGTAGGAACGGCCGTACATCTTCTTCTCGCCCCACACCCCATACGCCTCCGCCGCCTCATGCTCCGGATCCGACAGCAGCAGGTAAGGGAACCCCTCTTTGGCCCGCCATCTGGCTAACTTTTCCGGCGAATCCGGGCTGACGCCCAACACCGTTGCCCCATGCGCTTCAATCGTGGGGAAATTATCGCGGAAACCGCACGCCTGCGTCGTACACCCCGGCGTCGCCGCTTTGGGATAGAAAAACAGAATCACTTTCTGCCCGCGAAAATCAGATAGTTTCACCGGCTGGCCTTCATCGGAAAGTAGTTCAAATTCGGGGGCTGCATCACCAATAGTTAACATAAATCACTCCATGAATGTAGAACGATTTGGCAAAGGGTGCATTTCAAATGAGTTGAGAAAAGTGCGTGTATCGGGAATTGGAATTCCCGAAACGTTGAGCCAAGTATCGGGAATTCCAATTCCCGATACATCAACTGAGATGAAACACACCCTTTGGCAAATCGTTCCAATACGGTTTTGGTCATTGTATCCACGAACCAATTCGCCACCAAATTTACTCATCAATCACGCATCTCGTTCCGCGCGGCGTTTTGCCAACTCCTGCCGTATCGCCTGGTGCCGCGCCCGGCTCAATGGGTAACGCCAGGCCGCCATCACCGAAAACAGCAGCATGATGGCCGGTAAACCGCCCACAAAGAACCGCAAAGCCAACAAGGCGCTTTCTGGCTGGGCAATGTAAACGCTGCCGGTGGTGCTGCTAATGAATCCGGTCAACCCAAGTATTTGCCCCACAATGAAAATGGCAACGGCCGATGCCATTTTGCGGAAAAAGACGAGGTAACCGGCATAAATCCCTTCGCGCCGTTTGCCGGTTTTTAGCTCGTCGGCCTCAACCACATCGGCCACAATGGCCCAGGGAACGACGTTGGCCGCGCCAAACCCCATCCCGGCAAACACAGACGCCAACAAAATCCAGTTTTGGCCGCCGGGCGGAACCTGGGCGATGATAAGCAGGGTCACCGCCATGAGGGACATGCTGCCGATGTAGGTGTTGCGTTTACCAAAACGACGCATCAATTTAACGACGACGGGCATGGAAAGGAAGGCCACCCCCATCACAACGGCCAAAACCAGGTTGTCTAAGCCGGGAGCAACGCGCACGTAATCAATCAAAAAACGCACGAATACGATAAGTATCACGTCTACGGTAGCGAAGCTGAGTAAGTAGATGATGGCTCCCAGGCGAAACGGCCGATTGCTGAAAACCTCGCGGAATGTTTGGTACGGCCGTATCGGGTCACTGTCGGGCGCGCGCTTTGGCTCCTCGATATGCCGGAACAAAATCAGTAAAGGAACGGCCATCGTCACGCCCCAAATGGCTGCCGCCAGCGCGTACCCGGCCCGAATGCCATCAGCGCCGCCGCCAAACCAGCCGCCAAACAGATTTTCGGCCAGCAGCTTAAACAATCCGGCCGTCACCATCGCCGCGAAAATGGAAACGCTCATCCGCCAACCGGCCAATGAGCCACGCTCGTCGTAATCTTCGCTCAATTCCGGCGTCAGCGCGGTATAGGGAACGTTGACGAGGGTGTAAAGGGTGTCAAAAATGAGGAAAACGGCCGCGTAGTAAACGGCCAGCCCCGCCCGGCTTTGGATGGGCGGCACGTAAAACATGAAGAAGAAGGTCAGGCCAAAGGGGATGGCGCCAAAGAGGAGAAACGGCCGTCGCCTGCCCCAGCGCGTGTTCAAACGGTCGCTAATCATCCCCACCAACGGATCATTGATGCTGTCCCAGATTTTGCCCACCAGCGCCACCGTCCCCGCCAATCCAGGGCCAATCCCCACCACATTTGTCAGGAAAATGAACCAGAACGCATTACGCGCCGTCGTCGCCGCCGAGGTCCCCCAATCGCCCAACCCGTAGATGAATTTTGTTTTGCGCGGCAGTTCTGTGGTTGTAATCTGGTCATCTTGCATTAAATGTATCCTGGCTCTTTGGGAATTGATGGGAGTAATCATGGCATCATGCGTAATGCGTAATGCGTAATGCGTAACCAGAGGCAGGCCCCGCATCACGCATTGCGCATCACGAATTACGGATTACGGTAAACCCCACAAAATCCAAAAGACCCTTTATCCTTTGGCCCCAACAGTATTACAACACCGCTTAGTGCATAGAGTAACGGGAACTTTCCACGCTGGGACGACGTCTATAAAACACGATACCACAAAAAACAAGATTCGGAGGTGCGAAATGCCAACTTTTTATATGACGTTTTGGTCAATTGTCATCATCGGGGCGTTGGGCGTGCGGCATTGGCGGCAGTGGGGGCACATTTTGGTCATTACGCTGATTACGGCGCTTATCTTGATTTTGAGCCAGAGTTTGTTTATTCAGCTTGCCATCTCCGCCGGGGTAGACCCCAGTCAGGCGCTGACGAATCCTTCGGCGTTTATGTCCAGCGGCCCATTGGGTTGGCTGGCGCTGTTGGTGATGCCTTGCGGCTGGTTGGGGCCTTTTATTGGTTCTAATTTGGTTCAGCGGTGGCAGCGTGGTTTTGAGGGGTAGAAAAAATTCTGATAATTGACAATTAAACGGCGCTGATTGATAATGAAGATACAGATTGATGCTTGTTATAGGAGAGCAATATGTTTGTTCAGGTAGAACGGCGATTGTTTACCGTATCTGATTATCATCAAATGGCGCAAACGGGCATTTTGACTGCCGACGATCGGGTAGAACTAATTCAGGGGGAAATTATTGCTATGAGTCCAATCGGCGTTCGTCATGCAGCTTGCATTGCTCGTTTAACTGACCTTTTCACCTTTCATTTTCGCGGTCAAACTATTGTTAGCGTACAAAATCCGGTACGCTTGAACGAGATGTCGGAACCTGAGCCGGATGTGATGCTGCTTAAATACCGGGACGATTACTATGCCAAAGAAACACCGACGGGGAATGATGTTTTGCTGGCTGTGGAAGTTTCTGATTCTACGTTTGCCTATGACAAATCTATAAAATTACCTTTGTACGCACAGGCCAATATCCCGGAAGTTTGGATTATCAATTTGGTGGACAATGTGATTGAAGTTCATCATACGCCCAAAGACAACCGGTACGCGCAAAGTCGGAAAGCCTATTGGGAAGATACGGTTACGGCCGTTTCCTTTCCCGACGTTCAGTTTATAACCAAAGAACTCATCGGTTCATGATAGGCGCTGTCGTTTTTCTTATCGCCCGCCAAATAACCCCAACGCAAAGCGCAAAAGAGCGCGGAACAACCATTTTCCTACCCCCAATCGCGGCGCAACAGTGAGACTTTCCTCCATCCGCATCATCGCGTTCACCCACTGACCCTGACGCAAACGCAGCAAACTCAACGCTCGTAAAACCTGGCTTTGCTTGTCCCGGTCGTTGTGTTGGGCAAACAGGGCGGCGGCCTGGCTGTAACTACGAGCGGCCTCGGCGCGTTGTTTTCGGGCGGCGTACAAATCGCCCAGGTTGGCTAAGGTTTGGGCTTGCCGGTTGGTGTCTCCCATTTTTTTGAAGATGGCGGCGGCTTGTTGGAGGGTGGTAACGGCCGTTTTCCACTCCCCCCTCACCCGATAAATAACGCCCATGTTATTCAACATTTCAGCCCGGCCTGGTTCGTCATTTTGAGCGGCATAGAGGGAGACGGCCGTTTCAAACGCCGCCAACGCCCCATCATAATCCCCCCGCTGGAACAAAACCAACCCCTTCTCCTTCAACGCTTCCGGGTTTTGCTCACTCATCGCACCATCTCCCTAAACAAAAATGGCAGCAATAGCTGCCATCACGTTTCACGCATCACTGCCTGCCCTGAGTAAAATCGAAGGGCATCACGTCTTAAAAAGTAATATCCAAGATATTCTCCGCCACCTGCCGCAGCTTCTCCACATCCATTTCACTCAACTTCTTCGCCGTTTCCAAATAGCGGATATTAGTCGGTTTCAACAAAAAATCCTGCATCTCCGGTTCCAATTGTCCAAACTGCTTGTTCCACTTCTGCGCCGCCTCATGCCGACCCAGCGGGCCATGCAGTTCCACAAACTGATCAACACCGGCCCCCAACGCCTGGCACAACTGCTCCAAATGCAAATAAGGCACAGGCGTCCGGCCAGATTCATACGCTTGAATCAATGCCACATCCTCCCCCAACGCATCCGCCAACTCCTGATGCGTTACCTGAGCCTTCAAACGCAATTGACGCAGTAACACGCCAATCACCCGATGTCGCAAAGAAATCATCCGACTAAAATCCGGCGTTTCCTCAGATTCCAGCGTCTCAGTTCCCCAAAAATGACCCATCGGCACATCCAGAAAAATAGCTAACGCCTCCAACTCCGGCAAAGAAACGACCCGTTCCCCCTGTTCTGCCTGAACAAACTGCTCCGGTGTAAACCCAACAACCTCAGCGCATTCATCAATAGAGCGGCCAGCATACTCTCTTGCGTCTTGGATCAAAAGACCCAGCATCTTTGCTCGCCGATTGTTTTCTCTTTCACTCATCGCAATGTTCTCCAAAAGACAGTTCGATCAAACAGCGTCCTTCCGTTATGTTTACCTTCTACTACTCGACGTAATCTTAGCATAACCATGTAGGATTCACAACTGATGCCGGATTACAACAGTAATTCCAATTCTGGAAATACATACTGGTAGGAGCGGGATGGTCGTTCGGCAAGACCCTCGAACAACCATCCCGCTCCTACGCCAGAATTGGAATTGCCACTTTGATGCAAAAAAATTTGACATTCAAGGAAAAATCCTTTAGGATAGAAATCGCAAAATAAAATAACTGTAAGGTCAAGATGCCTCCATTATGCCCATTGTGGTGTATGCGGAGGCATTTTTTTGTTGGCCTCAATTCAATAGGGAGAATACAATAAAATGAGTGGGAATGAAGCACGATTAAAAGCAGTATCGGCCGTCGTCAACTATAAACCGATTACAGAACCGCTGAACTTTGCCGAAACATCGGCCAGCGAGATATTCGCGGTAAACGTTTTCAACGGCAAGGCAATGAAGCAGCGATTGCCCAAATCAGTATACAAATCAGTCCAAAAAACCATCAAGCAAGGCAAGAAACTGGATACAACAACGGCCGATGCTGTTGCCTCCGCCATGAAAGATTGGGCCATCGAAAAAGGGGCTACCCATTACGCCCATGTTTTCTACCCACTTACCGGCGCAACGGCCGAAAAACACGACAGCTTTCTCTCCCCGTCCGGTGATGGGGAAGCTATCGCCGAATTTAGCGGCGAGCAGCTCATTCAGGGCGAACCGGATGGCTCCAGCTTTCCCACTGGCGGCATACGCCCCACCTTTGAAGCGCGTGGATACACTGCCTGGGATGTAACCAGCCCCGCCTACATCCTGGAAAACCCCAACGGCACAACCCTGTGTATCCCCACTGCCTTCGTCTCCTGGACGGGCGAGGCGCTGGACAAGAAAACACCGGTGCTGCGCTCAATGAAAGCGTTAAATGAACAAGCGCAGCGCATTCTCAAACTATTTGGACATGACGATGGCGCTATTGTCACGTCAACGGCCGGCGCTGAACAAGAGTATTTTCTGATAGACCAGAACTTTTACCTGGCACGCCCTGATTTGCTCACAGCCGGGCGCACACTTTTTGGAACCAAACCGCCCAAAGGGCAAGAATTTGACGACCATTATTTCGGCGCCATCCCAGAGCGGGTGCTGGCTTGCATGTTGGAGACAGAACGGGAACTGTTCAAATTGGGCGTGCCGGTAAAGACTCGTCACAACGAAGTGGCCCCCAGCCAATACGAAATGGCTCCCGTGCATGAAAACGCCAACGTAGCCACAGACCATCAACAGATCATCATGTTGACACTGAAGCGCGTAGCCGCCAAGTACGGTCTGGCCTGTCTGACGCATGAAAAACCATTCCTCGGCGTAAATGGCTCCGGCAAGCATGTTAACTACTCATTTGGCAACGAAACATTGGGCAACCTGATTGATCCGGGCGATACGCCGCATGAAAATTTGCGTTTCCTGGTGTTTACGGCCGCTGTGATTCGCGCGGTAGACAAATATGCGCCGCTTTTGCGCGCCGTCATCGCTTCCGCCAGCAATGATCACCGGTTGGGCGCCAATGAAGCGCCGCCGGCCATCATCTCTATTTTCCTGGGCGAGCAGTTGACGGATGTGTTTGAACAAATCAAAACAGGAAAAGCGACATCATCCAAGCAGCAGGGATACCTGGAAATTGGCGTAGATACGCTGCCGCCCTTGCACCGCCACTCCGGCGACCGTAACCGTACCAGTCCATTTGCTTTTACAGGCAACAAGTTTGAATTCCGGGCTGTCGGGTCTAATCAATCCATCGCCTCGCCGCTGACGACGTTGAATACGATTATTGCCGAATCGCTGGATTATATTGCGACGAAGCTGGAAGCCTCCGACAGCGATTTTGGCGATGCAGTGCAGACTTTGTTACGGGAGATTGTGACGGAACACGGCCGTATTATTTTCAATGGCGACGGCTACTCCGAAGCATGGCATAAAGAGGCTGAGTTTGAACGGGGACTGCCCAATCTACGCACATCAGCGCAAGCGCTGCCGGTTTTGAACAGCCCGGATAGCATAGCGCTGTTCGGCAAATACAACGTTCTGTCCGCACGGGAAGCCGCCAGCCGCGCCGAGGTCAAACTAGAGCAGTACGTAATGGCCATTCAGGTGGAAGCGCGTTTGACGCTTAAAATGGGCCGAACGATGATTTATCCGGCCGCCCTTCGCTACCAAAGCGAACTGGCCGGCGCGGCCGCCCATCTGAAAACGGCCGGAATAGAACCTGACACAACCGCATTGGACAAAGTCACAGCCAGCGCCAATGCGCTGCAAGAAAGCCTGGACAGATTGGACGCGCTGCTCACCCATGAGGCCGACGACCTGGAAGCGGAAGCGTCGTACATGTGCGATACTGTTTTACCGGCGATGGCGACGGTCCGCACCCATGCCGACGCGCTGGAAAAGATTGTCGCCGACGACTTGTGGCCGCTGCCGACGTACCAGGAAATGTTGTTCATTAAATAAACCGTGAAACGTAAGGCGTGAAACGTGATTGACAACGTACTGTTGTTTCGCGTTTCACGTTTTACGTTTCGCTCCGCATGTAACATCTCAATAAATCGTGGACAAGAGTTGACAAATTTCACCAACGCCTCGTTTTACACGAGTACCACAGGAAAATTTGTCAACTCTCCCCTGGAATATCGTGTCAAAATTGGGTTTCCGACAAAATTATGCCAAAATAGCCGACATGGCTTTGACGGACACAACTCGCCCGCAGGCGCTGACAGCGCTGCGCCAAATGGCGCGGGCGTTGAGCGCTGCCTGGGACCTGGACTCGGCGCTGGATTTGATTGCGCGTAAAACGACTGAGGTGATGCGCGTAGATTCTTGCACCATCTATTTGCTTGACCCGGATGGAGAGGCGCTGCGGCTGCGGGCGTCTACGGGCCTGGCGCGGCGGGCGATTGGACGGGCGGTTTTGCGCGTGGGTGAGGGGATGACGGGATACGCAGCGCAGGTCAACCGGCCGATTTTTGCACGGAACGCTCAAAGTCATCCCCGGTTTAAGTGGCTGGATGAGGCGGAGGAGACGCCGTTTCAGTCGCTGCTGGCGATTGCAATGCAGATTGACGGCGAACCGATTGGGGCGTTGAATGTGCAAACGCTGACGCTGCACGATTTTAGCGATGAGGAGATTGAGATTTTGTCGCTGATTGGGGATTTGGCGGCGGGGGCGTTGGTTAAGGCGCGTTTGCATGACCAGCAAAAGAGCCAAATTGCGGAAATGGAGCAGTTGGCGCGGGAAAATGAACGGTTGATGACGAATACGGCCGTTATCCGCGAAATGCACCATCGTATCAAAAATAATCTGCAAACCGTCGCCATGCTCATGCAACTGCAAATTCCTGACGCTGACGCGCTGGACACGCGCGAGGTACTGGAATCAAACATCCACCGCATCCGCAGCATTGCCGCCGTGCATGAAGTTTTGTCGGAGAAAGGGTTCCGGCTGGTAGATGTGAAGGATGTGCTGGAACGGATTACGCGGACGACAGCCGCAGCGATGACGCTGCCGCAGCAAACGATTGGGATTGAGTTGTACGGCGAATCACTGCCGCTGCCCAGCCGGGAAGCGACGGCGCTGGCTTTGGTTGTGAACGAGTTGGTGCAGAATGGATTGGATCATGCGTTCGCGGGGCGGGCAAACGGCCGTATCGAAATCTCACTAGGCCGATCAGCCAAAGAGTATATCGTTTTGGTACGCGATAACGGGGCGGGCCTGGCTGCCGACGCTCAGCATGGGCTGGGGCTGGAGATTGTTCACACGCTGGTGAAGGATGATTTACACGGCCGTATCAACTTCAACCGCCCCGCCCACGGCGGCACAGAAGTCAGCATCCGCATCCCGCGCAAGGCGGAAACAAGCCAATAAGAAGGAGGCTTGCGGTTACTAAGTCCCAGAGGTGCGACGCACTTGTAAACAACAGTGCGTCGCACCTTAGTAGTCACCGGTTATCTTATAATTACCGGCAGGTAAATCGAATAAGGAGGCCCTGTGTCTACGATGGTCATAACGGCTTGAGACGGCGTTCCTAATGTCGCACCACCGGTCGGGTTGCTCAATGCCAGGTTAACCGTTTCGTCGCCTTCCACCAAAATATCGTTGATGATGGTAATGGTAAAGGTTTTGCTGGTTTCGCCATCGGCAAAGTCAAGCGTCCCCGATACGGCCGTGTAATCTTCGCCCGCAACAGCTGTACCATCGCTGGTCGCATAATCCACACTGACGGCTCCAAAAGAACCGTTGACGCGCGTTACCGTAATTGTCGCGGTGATAACATCTTCCTGCACGGTCAATGCAGCCGATGCAAACTGGAGTTGACCGTATGCAGCCAGGTTATCAATGAAGCAAGTAGCAGAACCATCTGCAATAGTCGCCCCTTGTGCATTGCTCAGTAAAAGCTGGAATTCTTCCTGCGGTTCGGTCAATGTGTCGTCCAATATCTGAATGGCAATGTTTTGCTGCATCACACCGGGTGTAAATGTCAGCGTGCCGCTGGCGGCGATGTAATCTTGTCCGGCAACGGCCGTGCCGTCAGACGTGGCATAATCTACAGTAACAGTTATGGCGCTGGGCGTTGAAAGCGTTACTGTAAACACGCCGGTACTTCCTTCAATAACAGTAATATCGCCAATAGAAAGGGCGGCCGTCTCGTTATCGTCAATCGTACCCACACCTTGCGCGTCGTTGAACGTGGCGTTAACAGCATTGCTTAATAAAAGCTGGAAGTTTTCCTGGGGTTCGGCTATGCCATCATCCACTGTCTGAATTGTAATGTTTTGCAGGGTCACGCCCGGCGTAAACGTGAGCGTGCCGCTGGCAGTAATGTAGTCTGATCCGGCAACGGCCGTACCGTCAGCGGTGGCGTAATCTACGGTAACAGTTAGTGCGCTGGGCACGGAAAGCGTCACTGTAAACACACCGCTGCCTCCTTCAATCATATCGGCGTCACTCACAGATAGGCCGGTAGAATCATTGTCGTTAATGGCTCCTACACCCTGTGCGTCATCAAGCGCAGCATTGACGGCGTTGCTCAACAGAAGTTGGAAATTCTCCTGAAGTTCAGGCAACACATCATCTATTGTCTGAATGGCGACGACTTGCAGCGTTATGCCCGGCGTAAACGTTAATGTGCCGCTGGCGGCGATGTAGTCTGACCCGGCAACGGCCGTACCGTCAACCGTGGCGTAATCTACGGTAACAGTCAGTGCGCTGGGCGTTGAAAGCGTCACTGTAAAATCGCCAGTATCCCCTTCAAGAATGGTAATATCATCAACAGAGAGGGCGGCCGTGTCATCATCAGTGATGGTTCCCACACCCTGCGCGTCGTTGATCGCGGCATTGACGGCATTGCTCAACAGAAGTTGGAAATTCTCCTGCGGTTCGTCAATGACATCTTGCACGGTTTGAACAGCGATGGTTTGCTGGGTCACACCCGGCGTAAACGTTAATGTGCCGCTGGCGACGATGTAGTCTGACCCGGCAACGGCCGTGCCGTCAGCCGTGGCATAATCTACGGTAACGGTCATGGCGCTGGGTATTGAAAGTGTCACCGTAAACACATCGCTGCTTCCTTCGATCGCGTCCGCATCGCTAACCGAAAGGGCGGCGACATCGTTATCTATGATTGTCCCCACACCCTGCGCGTCATTGAGCGTGGCATTCACAGCGTTGCTCAATAAAAGCTGGAAATTCTCCTGCGGTTCGTCTACGGCATCCTGCACAGTTTGAACAGTAATGTTTTGCTGGGTCACACCCGGCGTAAACGTCAGCGTCCCGCTGGCGGCGATATAGTCTAATCCGGCTAAGGCCGTACCGTCAGCGGTGGCGTAATCTACCGTAACAGTCAATGCGCTGGGCGTTGAAAGCGTCACTGTAAACATACTGCTGCTTCCCTCAACCGCAGCCGCATCGCTAACCGAGAGGGTGGCAGCATCGTTATCGTTGATAATCCCTACGCCCAGCGCGTCATCAAGCGCGGCATTAACAGCATTGCTCAACAAGAGTTGGAAATTCTCCTGCGGTTCGGCGATGACATCTTCCACTGTTTGAACGGTAATGTTTTGCTGCATTATGCCCGGCGCAAACGTTACCGTGCCGCTGGCAGCGGTATAATCCAGTCCGGCAACGGCCGTACCGTCAGCGGTGGCGTAATCTACCGTAACCGTCATGGCGCTGGGCACAGAAAGCGTCACCGTAAACACGCCGCTGCTCCCTTCAATCGCGGCGGCATCGCTAACTGAGAGGGCGGCGGTGTCGTTATCCACAATGTCGCCTACCGCCTGGCCGTCTGCGATATCCGCGCCTTGTACATTGCTTAAATTGACAAAAAAGTCTTCATCGGATTCATCCACCACATCGCCAAGAACAGGAACATTAACCGTTCTCTGGCTCTCGCCAGGGGCAAAGGTGAACGCGCCGCTAACGGCCGTGTAATCGCTGCCTGCTATGGCGGTGCCGTTAACGGTCGTGTAGGTAACGGTTACAGGATGTGTCACTGTGGGGGAGAGGGTAACGACAAAAGCGGCTGTCACTGACCCGCTATCTCCTTCTGTAACGGCCGTGTCGGCAATACTAACTTGTACGCTAAGTTCATAAGCGCCAATATCGCAAGTTGCAGTACCGTCTCCATCGCCGTCTAGGGGGCGCGTTACGCCGCGCTGATCGCTGCCGGCACAAGTAGCATTATTGCCGGCGTCAATCGCAGGACTGCCGGCCCCCAAAGCGTGAGTCTGGGTTAGCCCGCCATTATCGGCCAGCGGGGCCAGCAAAGGGTCGGCCTGCACGGCAAAACCGCCGCATGTCACGCCTGGGAATTCTAAATTGTTGCCGTTATCTGTAATAGTTCCCTGGCAGTTGGCCGCGCCATTGCCGGATACAATCGTGTTTTCAAGTGTGATGGTACCGCTGCTGTTGTAAATGCCCTCGCCAGCGCCGGCCGTATTATTTGTGATGGTGCTGTTGGAAACGGCCGTTGTCCCACCAGCCGTATAAATACCGCCGCCATTACCCGTTGTACCATTGCCGCTAATAGTTGAGTTCGTAATGCTCAACGTCCCCCCATTGGAAAGGCCGCCGCCATCGCCAGCGCTAAGATTGCCAGAAAAAACGCTGTTTTCTATTACGACAAAGCCGGAATTAACATGAAGAGCGCCGCCTCGGCTGCTAACGCTGTTATCAGAAAAAGTCGTATTTGTAATGGTGGTTAATGCGACCGTCGCTCTAACCAAACCACCGCCCCAACTGCTCTGATTGCCTGAAATCGTGCAGTTAGTCAGCGTTGATGTTCCTACAGTTTCCAAACCGCCGCCACGATGTCCGGCTAAATTATTCAACAAATCAACATTCGTCAAATTCAAAGCGCCGCTGCTTTCATGATAAATACCACCACCAAAGTTGCCGCTCCCAAATCCATCGCCTATCGTGCCAATTTGTCCGTTTTGAATGGTTAGATCATTCATGGTCACATCAATTGAACCATGCGTGTGTATCACACGGTCTGTGACCACGGCCCCGTTACCATCAATAATCGTTACCCCGGCGCCGGCGCCATTAATGATAATGGCATCAGTGATATCCAAATCGCCCGTTGCATTACCATCTTCGCCAATGCCGGTAAGCGCTAACGTATACGTACCGGCAGGCAGGGTAATGGTGTCAACGCCAGGATCGCCCACAGCGCAATCCCCGCCGGTGGTATCCCCGGTGGCAGAATTCGCATTCATAATGGCTTCGCGTAAGGTACAATTCCCATCCCCCGCGATCAAATTATCGCTGAAGCTGTTGACTGTAATGGTTGCCGCATAGGTTACAAATGCCGGCTGCAAGCTAAAAAACAATACTATCAACAAAATGATTGTGGCGAACTTTGATAAATGACTCCCTATGCTGTGAAAAGAAACGTTATTTTTTTTCATGTCACTTCCCCTGTATATGTATTCTTGAAATGCGCCAACTCAACCGTCAGTTTTTAGCGTATCCAAGCACAATTTACAATACGTTAATCATAGGTAACCGCGCAGGTGACAGTCACTTTTCCCAGAGGCGCTGGTCACAACTTGCTGCATTTTAAGTGACTGTCACCTCTGAGGCTAAGTAGTTACAATCATAGTTTGCTACTAGATCATTACACAATACCTTTCGATGTAAAATAACTGAGTCTTTCGGATTTCACGGGGTTTATCGTGAAACGTGAAACGTGAGTTTTTTCTGGTCGCGCATCACGTTTCACGTTTCACGCCGCGATTACCCCCGAGTTCCCAAAGAACCTTCAGGATTTTGCCCACTCCTGTCTTTTGAGATAGAACAGTATCCAAACAAACAGCATGAAGGATATTGAATGCCTCTACTTCAAGAACAATTGGCGCTTTTTACGGAGGATGGCAACGGGCGAGGATATTTTACAATCCAAACCCGCATTCCTGCCTGATGAAAAAGTTTTTTAGGAGTGATTGTTTGAATGCAGGTTTTGATTGCTGACGATGAATCTATTATTCGAATGGGGTTGAAGGCAATGCTGCGGGAGATGGGGCATGAGGTGATAACGGCCGTAAACGGCCGTGAAGCCCTCCGCATGGCCCGGCAACACCAACCCGACCTTGCCATCCTGGACATCAAAATGCCCTACACCGACGGCCTGCAAGCCGCCAAAACCATCAGCCGCACCCGCCCCATCCCCATCCTGCTCCTCACCGCCTTCAGCGAAGACGATCTCATCGAAAAAGCAACCGATTTACCCATTCACGGCTACCTGATCAAGCCCATCAAGCCCGAAGAACTCAGCGCCGCCATCGCCGTCGCCCGCAAACGCTTCGCCGAAAGCCAACAATTAGCCGCCCGAACCACCAAACTGGAAACCACGCTGGAAGAGCGCAAACTCATCGAGCGCGCCAAAGGCAAACTAATGGAAACCGGCCTGACCGAAGCCGCAGCCTACCGCGCCCTGCAAACTTACGCCCGCCAAAACCAGCAAACCATCGCCCAAGTCGCTCGCGCTTTGTTGAAAAAATAAGTAACTATACAGCGCTACCGAGAAGATTTGTCAAATTTTTTAGCATGACCAAGCGTTTACCAGGCAAAATTTGATAAATCTAAGGGTACATCTGAATAGTTACAAAAATAAAGCCTGTGAATTTCATTCACAGGCTGATAAAAAAGTAGCTGAAGCGCACTAGCAGGCAGCCTTTGAACACGCTTGAGCCTGTTTTGTGCGCCGGCGGCCTATACAACTGCGGATGATTCCTCAATGGGCGCAGCCGCTTCCTCCACGGGCAAACCTTCCACTCGCTCGAAGGTTAACTCATCGTCAGCCACATCAATATGAATGCGGTCGCCAGATTCAAACTCGCCCTTAAGCAGTTTCACCGAAAGCGGGCTTTCCACAAACCGCTGCAAAGCGCGTTTCAACGGCCGCGCACCAAAATCTTTGTCGTACCCCTGCCCTGCCAGCCATCTTTGCGCCGCTTCAGTCAGCTCAATCGTCAAACCGCCATGCTCGGCCAGCCGTTCCTGAACCTCTTTCATCTGCATGTTGACGATTTCAACCACATCCTCCTCGCTCAACGGCTCGAAAATGATTACCTCGTCAATCCGGTTGATAAATTCGGGGCGGAAGGTCTTCTTAAGGTCGTCCTCGATTCGTTTATGATCTGCTTTCTCGGCGGCGTCGCGGGCGCCGGCAAAACCGAGAGCGCCGGCTTTACGCGCGAAGGATGTGCCAACGTTGCTGGTCATGACAATGACGGTGTTACGGAAATTGACAACACGGCCCTGCCCATCGGTAAGACGGCCGTCATCCAGCAATTGCAGCAGCGCATTCCACACATCCGGGTGGGCCTTCTCAACCTCATCAAAGAGAACGACAGAATACGGCCGTCGCCTGACCTGTTCCGTTAATTGGCCGCCCTGATCATACCCCACATAGCCGGGAGGCGCGCCAAACAGACGGCTGACCGTATGTTGTTCCCGATACTCACTCATATCTATCCGAATCAGCGCATCCTCATCGTCAAACAAAAACTCAGCCAGCGCCTTCGCCAGCTCCGTCTTGCCCACGCCGGAACTACCCAGGAAGATAAACGAACCAATCGGCCGTCGCGGGTCACTCAAGCCGGAGCGGCTGCGCCGAATCGCATCCGACAGCGCCTCAATCGCCCGATTCTGGCCCACAATACGCTCATGCAGCCGTTCCTCCATGTGCAGCAGCTTCTCCGCCTCCGTTTCCATCATCTGCGTCAGCGGAATCCCCGTCCAGGCCGAGACGACCTCGGCAATATCCTCCTCATCCACAATCTCATCCAGCATATTTTCCGCTTGCCACGCCTCGCGCGCTTCCGAAAATTCACTCTCCAACCGCAGCCGTTCGGCTCGCTTCGTCGCCGCCCGTTCATAATCGCGCACCGTATGCGCCTCTTCCTCTTCCAAAATATGCTGGTCAAGTTCTTGCTTTAGCTGTTTCAATTCCGGCGGCAGCGTGTGCAAAGCGACGCGCAATTTGGCCGCCGCCTCGTCAATCAAATCAATCGCCTTATCCGGCAACTGCCGATCCGTCACATACCGGTACGATAATTTAGCCGCCGCCGCCAACGCCTCATCCGAGTACGTGACTTTGTGATGCGCCTCGTACCGGTCACGTAAGCCATGCAGCATCTCAATCGTCGCTTCCACATCCGGCTCATCCACAAAAACGGGGGCAAAACGGCGTTCCAACGCGCTGTCTTTTTCAATGTATTGACGATACTCATCCATCGTCGTCGCCCCTACGCATTGCAATTCGCCCCGCGCCAATGCCGGTTTGAGCATGTTGCTGGCATCCATCGCCCCCTGCGCCGAACCGGCGCCGACAACGGTGTGCAGTTCATCAATGAAAAGAATAATTTCACCCTGCGCTTGCTGAATTTCATTAACGGCCGCTTTCAGCCGTTCTTCAAACTCACCCCGGAACCGGCTGCCGGCAATCATAGCCCCCAGATCAAGCGAAACAACCTTCTTGTTAAGCAAGTTTTCGGGCACATCGCTGGCGATGATTTTCTGGGCCAATCCTTCGACGATGGCCGTCTTACCCACGCCCGCCTCGCCGATCAGCACCGGATTGTTCTTGGTACGGCGGCTGAGCACCTGGATAACGCGCAAAATCTCATCGTCGCGGCCAATGACCGGGTCAAGTTTGCCTTCGCGCCCCAGCCTGGTCAGGTCGCGGCTGTATTTTTCTAATGTGCGGTAGCGCGTTTCAGCCTGCCTGTCGGTAACCCGCTTGCCGCCGCGTAAATCTTTGATGCCGTTAACAATCCGGTCGCGGGTGACGCCGAATTCTTGCAAAATGCGGGCGGCGGGTGTGTTGCGCTCGCTCAAGATGGCTAAAAAGATGTGTTCGGTGGAGATAAATTCATCTTTGAGGCGGTTGGCTTCGCCCTGGGCCAGTTCCAAAACGGTGCGGATGCGGGGCGTGTAGAAGATTTGGCCCACGCCGCCGCCGTAGACGGCTACTTTGGGGCTGGCCCGCAGTTCATCATCAAGCCGCTTCTGCATGGCGGCTACGTCTACATTCAGGTCTTGTAAAAGTTGGGGAACAGCGCCGTCGTTTTGCTCTAGCAGCGCCAAAAAGAGGTGTTCGGTATCTACCTGGGTGTGTTTGTATCGTTGAACGATTTCGTAAGCGCGGGCGGCTGCATCTTGCGCCCGTTCGGTAAAGCGGTCAAATCGCATATTTGTTGTCCTTTCGTGAAACGTGAAACGTGAAACGTAATGCGTAAAACGTGATGCGTGATTCACGTATCACACATCACGTCTGAGTATAGCCGGTTCGGATTGGATTGGCGTTAGAATTTCATAAAATGCGGGTTCCGTCGGCCTCGTAGCCGTCGCCCCAGGCCAGGATTTTGCGGGGGGTGATTTCGATGAGCCGCCATACGGCCGTTTCATCATATCGAAAATCCCATTCATACTTGTGGTAGAAATAGTCGGCCAGAACCTCTACCGTCGCCCGGTCGGCCACGTGCGCTTCGCCTTCGATGATGACAACGCTACCCGTGTCAGGCAAAGAGAGGGCAATGTTTTGATTGTAACGCATATTGGTGAATTTTTGGGTTTCATCGCCGGTGGCAATGTAGATTTTGTCATCCAGCCAGATGAACCAAACGGGCGCAAGGTGAGGACGGCCGTCGCTCCGTACCGTTGCCATCCAAATCGTCAATTCGCGCCCCAATCGGGCCTCGATTGCCCGCCATCGGGCCGGGTTTTGCCTCATGATGGGAATTATACTGGATGAAACGTGAAGCGTGAAACATGAAAGCCTGTTTTCGCGTTTCACAAAGGAAACATCACGGGCAATTGCCCGCCACGAAGGATGAAGGCCGCAGCCCGATTGGCGGGCGAACGATTTACCAAATCGTTCTACGAGGAGGGATGATGAGGCTTTGGCCGCGCCAGACGGCCGTTTCCGTCTCCATCGAAAACGCCAACATACGCCCGGCAAACTCAGATAAGTTGGCCGCATCCCCCGTCGTAAACGCCAGCGCTGCGCCGGGCCGGGCCGCCGGATTCAACAAATCATGCCGTTCCAGCAGCCGCGTTGTCTGGCGGGCAATGGCCGGAGCCGGATCAATGATGGTGATGTCTGGGCCGACAATTTGGGAGAGTAACGGCCGTACAAACGGGTAATGCGTACACCCCAACACCAGCGTATCCACCCCTTCGGCCAACATGGGCAGCACACACGCCCGCAGCAGCCGCTCTACCGCCTCAGAATCCGTCTGTCCGCTTTCAATCAACTCCACCAACCCCAAACACGGACTCTCAAAAACCTGCACTCCCCGGGCAAACCGCGCCATCAACGCCTCGTACCGCTGGCTTTTGAACGTGCCGGCCGTTGCCAATACCCCGACCTTGCCCCGTTTCGTTTGCGCCGCTGCCGGTTTAACCGCCGGTTCCATCCCCACAAACGGCACATCAGGAAACGTCTGACGCAAATGCGTCAGCGCCGCCCCCGATGCTGTATTGCAGGCCACTACAATCAATTTAGCGCCTAATTCCAACAGGAAGCTGGTAATCGCCTCGCTAAACGTCCGAATCTCAGCCAATGAACGAGAACCATACGGCACATTGATCTGGTCGGCCAGGTAAATCAACTGTTCATGGGGCAGTTGCGCCCGAATATGGCGCAAGACAGACAGCCCCCCCACGCCGGAATCAAAAACGGCAATGGGCTGAAGCGGCAAGGTTTCAGGGTCATAAGGTTTCCCCATCACTTTGCCGCCTTGCCACCTTGCCGCCTTGCTACTTACTGCCATTCGCCGATACGTTTACTAGCCCTTCAAACAGCGCCAACATCGCCCGGTCATCCTGGTACATCGCCTCAGGATGCCACTGCACGCCAATGGCAAAGGGATGATCCGGCGCTTCAATGCCCTCGATTAAGCCATCTTCTGAACGAGCCGTCACAACCAGCCCCGGCGCCAAATCGCGCACGCCTTGATGATGGATGCTGTTTACGGCTGCGCTCCGCCCCGGCCAATAATGGGCTATCTTGGAATCCGGTTCAATCTCAACCTGATGGGCGATGTGGTTACGGGGATAAGGCGTTCTAAAATCATGCTTATCGGCGCCGGGCATCTGGCTTTGCACATCCTGCCACAAGGTTCCGCCCATAGCCACGTTGAATACTTGATGCCCGCGGCAGATGGCTAAGAATGGTTTTTGCTCGGTAACGGCCGTTTGCGTAAGCGCCAGCTCTAATTCATCCCGTTCCTGATCAATCCCCCTCAACTCAGCCTGCAATTCTTTGCTGTAACGCCAATAATCAATATCGCCGCCGCCCGGCAGCAGCAAACCGTCAACCCGATCGAAAACCTGCCGCCAGGCTGCTTCATCCAGACAAAGCGGAACCAAAACAGGAATACCGCCAGCGGCAATAATCGCCTGCGTATAAGGCGCATTCACGCCAACAACATTCAACTGACCAACTTGTTTACGATAGGTGGTACAGCCGATTAACGGCCGTCTTCCCCCTGGAGATGAGTGCAAAGATGTCATTAAGCCTCCAATCTGCTTATGTCAAAGCAAAAAGGGTGAAAGCTCACAGCTTTCACCCTGAAAATAACAATAACCACTCACAGCAATGGTCACATTTTATGAACAACTGCAAGAATCAGTAAATACGCTTTTCCCGTAGGCGGGCTGATTTACCAGTGCGCTCGCGCAAATAGTAAAGCTGGGCGCGGCGCACATGTGCATGACGATGCACCTCAATCTTTTCAATACGCGGCGAACGCAGCAAGAATGTTCGTTCAACGCCAATCCCATTAGAAGCAATGCGGCGGACCGTAAAATTACGATTATTCCCGTTGCCACGCAGCCGAATGATGACGCCGCGTACCAACTGGACACGCTCATTACGCTGCCCGACGTTAATCCGTAAATGAACCGTTACATTATCGCCTACCCGCAACTGCGGCAGCGACTCATTACCTTCCTTATCAAAAGCCTTCAAAAGTAAATCAGACATGAGCAATCTCTCCGACAAATAGGGCGCGCCTATTTTAGTTTTAGCATAAAGAAGCCCGCTATTGCGGGCTAGAAATCAAACTATATCATGCCTGGAACCAATGAGCAAGAAAAACTCGATTCCAGATCACCCCTTTATTGGGGGTGAATTTTACACCTTTGAAACGTTAGCCGCAGCCGGACCTTTAGGGCCTTCTTCAACCACAAACTGAACGCGCTGGCCTTCTTCCAAACTGCGATACCCTTCGGAGTTGATAGCGGAGAAATGCACAAACACATCACCACCATTATCGCGGGAAATAAAACCAAATCCCTTCTTGTCGCTGAACCATTTGACGGTTCCTGTTTCCATCTCGCTCATTCTTAAACCTACCTTGTGTTAAAAAAATTTACCAATTGCTTGTATTTTAAGACATAAAAAAACCGCCCAGACTTGTGCTACGCCTGGGCGGTGCATTTTAGTCATCAAAAAAACAAAGCAACAAACTATCTGCAAAAAACTATACCGTATTTTCCCTGTTCCGTCAAAATAAAAAAGCCTCGGCCATTCAATTTGGCAGCAAGGCTTTTTTGTTTGGATCCTGTATGGGAATTAACGATCTTTTTTCAAAACCGGCAATCCGTTCTTGCTCTCAGAAACGACGTACCCTTCCGGTACTGCGTCCAATGCCCCATCCTTAACTTCTTTGGCGAAGAAATAAATGGTTTGTGTACGGCCGTTCTTCAACTGCGTATCACGTTTATGCAAAAAGTAAGTGCGATCCTTTGAATTTGTAAAACTAAAAGCCATTTTTTACCTTCCTTTATCAAAAATATCTTGTCCAAGTTTATGTAGCTGTGCCATCAAGTAAAACCTGGTAACGGACAAACTGCCACAACCGTGACAGGAGCCATATTAAAGCAATCCCTGTCTATTGGCAAGGAATTTTCATAAACAAGATGCAGATTGTCAACTGTTTATCACTTTTGACGCCCTATTTTCCGGCTGTTATACTTCTCCGACTGGTGTGACGCTGTAACAATGAACTAAGAAACATCAAATTACGAGATAAAAAAATCATGAGACTATCAAAATCTTTCGGCAAAACATTACGCGAGGCGCCGGCCGACGCCGAACTAGCCAGCCACAAACTACTCATCCGCGGCAACTTTGTCCGCCCAACGGGAGCCGGTATTTACACATTCATGCCCTTCGGCTACCGCGTCATCCGCAAAATCTGGGCTATTTTAGCTGATGAGATGGACGCCATTGGCGGCCAGGAAATGTGGATGCCTAACCTGCACCCGTCGGCGTTGTGGGAAGCGACCGGCCGCTGGAATACAATGGACGTGTTGATGAAAGTAAAAGGGGGCGGCAGCCGCGAATACGCCCTATCGGCCACCCATGAGGAAATCGTGGTGGATTTAGCCTTGCGCGAAACGGAAAGCTACCGCGACTTGCCGCGCATGATTTACCACATCAGCAAAAAGTTCCGCGACGAACCGCGCGCGCGGGGCGGGCTGATGCGGCTGCGCGAGTTCATCATGAAGGACGCCTACACGCTGGATACAAGCGAGGAGGCATTGGATGAGTATTATCCGCAGATGATTCAGGCGTATTACAATATTTTTGAACGCTGCGGCACGCCCGCTTTGGCGATTAACGCCGATGTGGGAGCAATGGGCGGCAAAAGTTCGCATGAGTTTGTTGTTCCTCACGACCAGGGGGAGGATACGTTTATTGCCTGCGCTGATTGTGATTATGCGGCGAATGTGGAAGCGGCCGTTTTTGTGCGCGAAGGAGACAAGCCGGAAAAACTGGACGATCTGGTTAAAACAGCTACGCCAAATTGCAAAACCATTGCCGACGTAGCTGATTTTATCGGCGTGCCTACCAGTCAAACGGGCAAGGCTGTCTTTTATTGGTGGACGGCGGCCGGCGAGCAAGAAGATGCGGGCCGTTTCATCTTCGGACTCGTTCGCGGTGATTTAGAGGTTAACGAGGTCAAACTAATCAATGCTTTGGGCGGCGGAACTGTTCGCGCCGCCACCGATGAGGAAATTATCGCCGCTGGCGCGACGCCCGGCTATGCCTCCCCCATCGGCCTGACCATCGCCGACAGCCTGGATGCGCCCGGCGTTTACGTCATTGCCGACACATCGCTGAAAGCGGGCGGTAATTTTGTTGTGGGCGCCAATGATGAAGGCTACCATTTTACCGGCGCAAACTATCCCCGCGACTTTGCCGTCAGCCAAATGGCCGACATCGCTCAGGCGGATACGGGATACAAATGCGCCCAATGCGGCGGCCGAATTGAAGCGCGGCGAGCTATCGAAGCCGGTCACTGTTTCAAATTAGGCACGCGCTACAGTAAAGCAACTAACGCCACTTATCTGGATAAAAACGGTAAGCCACAGTTTATTTACATGGGGTCTTACGGCATCGGCATAGACCGGTTGATGGCAATCATTGTGGAGAAACATCATGACGATTACGGCATTATTTGGCCGGAAAGTGTGGCTCCGTTCCAGGTACATTTGATGCACATCGGCAAGGGGAGTGATGTCCGCAAAACGGCCGATTCTCTCTACGACTCGCTGCGAAAAGAAGGCTTTGAGGTATTGTACGATGACCGCGAAGCCAGCCCCGGCGTTAAGTTCAATGACGCCGACTTGATTGGTATCCCGTGGCGGGTTACCGTGGGCGGGCGCAGCCTGGCCCAAGGCGGTGTGGAAGTGAAACAACGCAGTGAAAAGGAGCGTCACCTGGTTCCAATTGAGGAATTAGCGGCTTTTTTGCGCCAATCGTAGCATTTACGCACACGAATGCATCTATTGTCCCTCCGGCTGTTTGCAACAGTCGGGGGGATTTTTGTATGCCTGTTTGTCCCCAAAATAGGAGGGATAGATGATGGAAATAGGAAACGGCCGTGTTACAATGGAACCTATTGACACACCAAAACACATTATGGAAATTTAGATGTCTTGGCAATTCCCTCCTCCCATTGGCCTTTTAATCATCGGAACCACCTTAACGGCCGTTCTGGCCTATTTGGGTTGGCGGCGACGGCCGCTGCCCGCAGCGCTGCCATTCACCATTTTAATGCTGGCCATCACAGAATGGTCGGCAGGGTACGCATTGCAGTTAGCCAGCGCCGATATGTCATCCATTCTTTTTTGGGCGCGCGTGCAATACTTGGGAATTGTCATTGTGCCCGCAGCCTGGTTGGTCTTCGCTCTGCAATACAGCGGGCTGGACAGATGGCTTTCGCCCCGCAATCTACTTTTCCTGGCTATCCATCCCATAACCATCCTTCTGCTTATTTGGACTGATGATACCCATCACCTAGTCTGGTCTACACGCGGGTTGGTATATGTAAACGATTGGTTCCTGGTCACCAGCTTTGGCCCCTGGTTCTGGGTTAATATCGTCTACATATACGCGCTGATTTTTATGGGCACGGTTTTGATTGCCCAAACTGTTGTTCGTTCTACACGGCCGTATCGCACACAAGGCATCATTTTACTGTTCGGCGCGCTCGCCCCCTTGTTTGCCAGTATCCTATTTGTGACCCATCTCAACCCATACCCCCATCTGGACATTACCTCGTTCAGCTTCACTTTTACTGGCATAACATGGTTTTGGGGCCTATTTCGGTTACGCTTGTTAGAAATCATGCCAGTTGCACAAGCAACCATCGTTCAACATATGTCAGATGGGGCCATTGTGTTAGATGCGCATCGCCACATCCTTTACATCAACCCAATCGCTGAAAATATCTTTGCCGTTTCCGCATCTGAGGCAATTGGACAACCGATCGAATCGGTCTTTGCCGCCGGCGGTTCATTGATAGAGCATCTTAGCCAATCAAAAGCCCAAACCACTATCACCATTGGCAGCGGCCCAACAGTGCGCTACATTGATTGTCTCATCACTAAACTGTATGCTCAAAACGGCCGTATCACTGGCACCCTTCTCACTCTGCACGACATCACAAAAAACAAACAAACTGAAGACAGTTTGCGCCAAAGCGAACGCTACTTCAAACTTCTAAACGACATCACGCAAACGGCCGTTAACACACTCGATCTACACACCATGCTGCAAACCCTTGCCGACAGATTAGGCGAACTGATAAACGCCGACGCCTGTCACATCACCTTGTGGGATGAAACAAACCGGCAAACAATCCCCGCTGCCGCATCCGGCCCATTCCGCGACACCTATGCCTCCATTCAGACTGAACCGGATGAATTGACCATGACCATGACCGTCTTGGATATTGGTCATGCGTTAGCAATAGACAAAACCATGGATTCACCCTACGTCAGCAAACGCCTGTTGGCGCACTTTCCCGATACCAGCGCCGTTTTAGCGCTCCCCCTCATTGCCGCCGGGCAAAAATTAGGCGCGGCCCATCTCATCTTCAATGACATTCATATTTTCACAGATGAAGAAGTCACTCATGGTGAACAAGCGGCCCAACAAATCGCCCTGGCCATCGCCAAAACAAAACTGAATGCCGCAACCAAACGACAATTAGAAGAATTAACTGTTCTCAATAAAATTGCCGTTATTGGAACCGAAGCCACCGACATTGACGAGTTAATTGATCGAACAACACAAATCATCGGAGATACCTTTTACCCCGAAAATTTCGGCATGATGCTGTTAGATGAAGCGGCGGGCGTCTTACACACACACCACTCGTACCAACACCGTTCTGAAGATAAACCAGTTGCGACTCTACCTATCAGCCAGGGGATAACCGGAAAAGTAGCCCGAACCGGCCGCCCATGCCGCGTCGCAAATGTCCTAAACGACCCAAGTTACCACACGGCAATACTCAAAACGCGCTCCGAATTATGCGTCCCCCTCAAGGTAGATGATCGGATCATTGGCGTAATTAACACGGAAAGTTCCCAAATAAACGCCTTTTCGCCAGACGATGAACGGCTGCTCACCACGCTGGCCGGACAGTTAGCCACAGCCATCAAAAAGATTCAGTTGTTGGAAGCCGAACAATTACGGCGACAAGAAGCAGAAACCTTGCGGGAAGCCACCGCGACGCTAACTTCAATGCTAGACCTGGGACAGCTACTGGATGTGATCCTAACTCAACTCGAAACAGTGGTCGCTTATGACAGCGCCACGATATTTCTCTTTGAAGGCGACTACGGCCGTATCGTTGCCGCACGGGGATTGCCCGATAATGAAAGCGCGCTTGGGCAACTGCTGCGGATTAAAGATGACCAGTTAACCCATAATGTGCAACAAAACAAGCAGCCAATCTGCCTGCATGACGCACAAGCACACCCATCATTTCAGGGATGGTTGAACACATCATACATCAGAGGTTGGATGGCAATTCCCTTAATCGTGCGCGGCGAGACCATTGGTCAAATGACACTGGATAGCCGGCAAGTTGGCAGCTATGAGCCAGCCGATGCCGAACTGGCGCTGGCTTTTGCTAATCAGGCAGCGGCGGCGCTTGAAAATGCGCGCCTTTACAGCACCGAACAACAAAGCCGTAAGACAGCCGAAATTCTACGAGCTGCCAACGAAACACTCACGAAAAACCTGGATCCGACTACTGTTTTGGATACACTGCTTGATTTTCTGCGTCAACTCATCCCCTATGACAGCGCCAGTGTTATGCTGCTGCAGAAGAACAACCGGATTACGGTGGCCGCGGCGCACGGTTACGAGCGTTGGGCCGATATCGAAACGATTAAGCAGGTAACATTCGACCTGGAAACCAATTGGTCGTTTCGCACGCTTTTCCAGTCACAAAAAGGGATGTTATTAGCCAATACGTATGATTATCCTGAATGGGAACGACATCCTGACACAACGTATATTCAGAGTTGGTTGGGTGTGCCGTTGGTAATTGGGCAAGATGTGTTAGGTTTCTTTTCGGTTGATAAAGCGGAAGCGGATTTTTTTACTTCGGAACATCTCCATCTCGCAGAAACATTGGCCGGGCAAACGGCCGTTGCCATCCGCAACGCCCAACTCTACCAGGAAGCGCAGCGTAATGCAGAAGACCAAAAAATTGTCAGCAAAATCCTCCGCACTCTCAATGCAACACCCGATGTTATTCACGCTTTCCCCTCCATCGCCATCATTCTTAAACGTATGACAGGCTGCGCTCGCTCCAGCTTGTTTTTACTGGATAAAAGCCAGAAATGGGGCATATTGGCAGCACTTGACCGCCCGCGCAGCACCCTGGGACAGGGAACCCGCGTTGATTTGGCGCACACCTCTGTCACTGAAGATGGTTTGGCGGGGCGTCTCCACCTTACACCCGATCTGGCCGCAGAAATTGATTTCCCAGCCGAAAAAATGCTTTACGATGCCGGCATTCGTTCACGCATGAATATCCCCTTGTTAGCCGGCGACCAGGTCAAAGGCGCGCTCAATCTTACCTGGGCAACAACCAACGGCTATAACTTGGACCAACTACCCCTGCTCACCCAAATCGCGGAAGGGATTGCCCTGGCTGTTGAGCGCAGCCGTTTGTTTGATGAATCGAATCGTCGTGCGGCCGAGCTAGAAGCGCTGGTTCAAGTTTCCGCCGCATTGCGTATGGCCCAAACGGTTGATGAGATTCTCCCGGTAATCTTGGAAATTGCAATTGGCGTCGTGAATGGCGAGGAAGGAGATGTCTTTTTGGTGGATGCTGCCAGCGGCGATTTGGTATCGCGCGGTTCTTATCCGCCGGATGAAAATTTAATTGGCCGCCGCCATTTGGTAGGGCAAGGCATTACCGGGCATGTGGCGGCAACTGGCGAGTTGTATGTTGCCGAAGATTTGAAAAATGATCCGTTGATTCATATTTTGGCGGAAGAATCTAACCGCATTCGTGATATTCACAGCAGTATCAGCTTGCCGCTGCACGCCCAGGAACGGGTGGTGGGGGTGATGAATATCGGGCTAAGGGAGAAACGGCCGTTTACACCCAACGAAATCCGTCTGTTAACCGCTATATCAGAAATTGCCGGCAGCGCCCTGGATCGCGCTATACTGCTGGAAACGCTGGAGCAGCGCGTCCAAGAGCGCACCCACGATCTAGCCAAAGCTAACGAGCGCCTTCAAGAACTAGACCGGCTCAAAACAAAGTTTGTCTCCGATGTCTCACACGAACTGCGAACACCTATCACAAACTTAAATTTGTACCTTGACCTTCTTGAAAAAGGAGTCCCGGAAAAACGGGACCGGTATTTGTCCGTCTTGCGCAAACAGACGGCGCGGCTGAACGACCTCATCGAAGATACAATGAGCCTCTCTCGGCTTGATATGGGTAAGGAAAGGATAAAATTTGAACCGGTTAACCTGAACGCCATTGTGGAACAGGTAACAACAGCTCATCTGCCGCGCGTAGATATGGCCGGATTGACCCTGGTTACCGATTTACAAGCTGATTTACCCTCCCTGTCTGGGGAGCGAAACCAACTGGCACAGGTTGTGACCAATTTGTTGGCCAACGCAATCAATTACACGCCGCAAGGTCAAATCACCATTCAAACCTATACGCTGCCGGATGGAAAACAGCTATGTCTGGAGGTGGCAGATACGGGATTGGGTATTGAACCGGAAGACAAACTACACTTGTTCGACCGGTTTTATCGGGGACACAGCACTGGACAATCCAATATCCCCGGAACGGGGCTGGGGTTGGCGATTGTAAAGGAAATTGTGGATTTGCACGAGGGAACAATTGACGTGCAAAATAATGAAGAGGGCGGGGCTACGTTTCAGATATTTTTACCAATCGTTCATTGAGCGAAACGGCCGTTTCCACTACAATAGCGGCTGGTCAGCGCGCCGAAATGCCGACACGCTAAAATACTAACACGAAAAAAGGATACTCCCATGAACCACAGACAACCCTGGCACGAAGTTACCAAAGAGTTAGTAGACGTAGCAATGGGCCGCAAACCGGCGACGATGGTCGTCAAAAACGGCCGTTGGGTCAACGTCCACAGCGGCGAAATCATCCCCAACACCGACATCGCCATTTATAAAAGCCGCATCGCCTACGTCGGCGAAAACGCCGATTATACAATTGGAGAAGAGACTGAAGTGGTGGAGGGGAACGGCCGTTACCTCATCCCCGGCCTGTGCGACGCCCACATGCACGTCGAAAGCGGCATGGTCACCGTCACCGAATTCGCCCGCGCCGTCATTCCACACGGCACCACCAGCATGTTCATAGACCCCCACGAAATCGCCAACGTATTAGGCCTGCCCGGCGTGCGCCTCATGCACGACGAAGCCCAAACCCTGCCCATCAACATCTACGTCCAAATGCCCTCCTGCGTCCCCAGCGCCCCCGGCCTGGAAACCCCCGGCGCATCCATCGGCCCGGAAGAAGTGGCCGAAGCCATGACCTGGCCCGGCATCATCGGTCTGGGCGAGATGATGAACTTCCCCGGCATCTTCAGCAGCGACGACAAAATGCACGCCGAAGTCGCCGAAACGATGAAAGCAGGCAAAACCGTCGGCGGCCATTACGCTTCGCCCGATTTAGGCCGCGCATTTCACGGTTACGTCGCCGGCGGCCCGGAAGACGACCATGAAGGCACCCGCATCGAAGACGCCGTCGCCCGCGTGCGCCAGGGGATGAAGGCCATGCTGCGCCTCGGTTCCGCCTGGTACGACGTGGCCACGCAGGTGAAAGCCATCACCGAACAGGGACTGGACAGCCGCAGCTTCATCCTCTGTACCGACGACAGCCACTCCGGCACGCTGGTGCATGACGGCCACATGAACCGCGTCGTCCGCCACGCCATCGCCCAGGGCCTGAAACCGATTACGGCGATTCAGATGGCAACTATCAATACAGCTGAACATTTCGGTGTGGAAAAAGATATTGGCTCAATCACTCCCGGCCGTTACGCCGACATCGTCATCAGCAGCGATTTGGTCGCGCTGCCCATCGAAACCGTCATCGCCGGCGGAGAAATTATCGCCCAAAACGGGAAGATTGCAGTGGATATTCCGCCCTATAACTACCCCGATTTTGCCAAAAACACGGTCAAACTGGGCAAAACCCTCGCCGCCGCCGACTTTGACATTCCCGCCCAGCAGCCAGCCACTAACAACCGGCAGCCAGTAACCGCCCGTGTCATCGGCGTCATCGAAAACCAGGCCCCCACACGCGCGTTGGCGCGGGAACTGCCGGTAAAAGACGGCGTGGTGCAGATGGACCTGGCTAACGACGTTTGCCAAATCGCCCTGGTGGAACGGCACAAAGCCACCGGCGGCGTTACCAATGGCTTTGTCAGCGGATTTGGCTTCAACGTCCCCTGCGCTGTCGCCACCTCAGTCGCCCATGACAGCCACCACATGATTGTGGTGGGCACGGACAAGGCGGACATGGCCCGCGCCGCCAACCGGCTGGGCGAGGTCGGCGGCGGGGTGGTTGTCTTTAAGGAGGGTGAGGAAATTGCGCTGGTGGAGCTACCCATCGCCGGACTCATGTCTAATGAACGCGCTGAGATTGTGGCTGACAAAGCGGCCCGCATGGTAGAGGCGATGGCTGAATGCGGCTGCACGCTGAATAATGCTTACATGCAGCTTAGTTTGCTGGCGCTGGTGGTCATCCCGGAGCTGCGTATTTCTGATTTGGGGATCGTGGATGTGACGCAGTTTGAGGTGGTATCACTTTTTGAATGATGGGCTTGATACCCATGTGACTACTTCAAATTTTCCTTTGCCGGCGCTAAACTAATCAATGTTTGGCCCGGCTGCGGAACCAACTGCTGATTGGTTGTAAAAATCAAAAGCTGCTTACGCTCGGTAACCAGGAAGAGGGGAACGGCCGTTTGCCTATAATAATCCTGAAAATCGCGGTACGTAAACGTTTCCGTGATGGACGTTGTTTTAACCACATAGCCATCTTCAAATAACTGATTAAGCTGCGTGTATGTCATTTGCGCATCAAACAAGCAGCGGCCACAGTAATGCAGCGGCGTCGTGTGACGCGATTCGGCCCGCTTTTCAGCATTCTTAAGCGAAAGTTGGTAAACCTCTTTACGGCCAAAATGTTCCAAAAAGTGGGTGGCAGCCAGCGAATTCACTTCATTATTCGACGTCATGGCCACTAACCGTCCAATCCCGATTAATTCGATATTGTGCGACAATTCGTCAGATAGCGCATTGCCGTAATAAGTCGTCAATCCTTCCATTTGGCCGTTAAAAACGTTCTTTTCATTGGTATCCACTAGCGCAACGCGGAACCCCAGATTCTGTAACGCCACAGCCAAAGCGCGGGCCAAGGGCTGCGCGCCCACAAACAAAACCCCTTGCGGATTTTGTTCTGATAAACCCAAACGCTGTGCGGCAATGCCCGCCGTCAGACCATAGAAGGAGACGGTTCCGATAATAACCAGAAAAGTGATGGAGATGAGCTTTTCCGCGCCAGCATGACCAGCCGCCAGCAGTTCAAAAGCAAAAATGGAGGCAACGGAAGCAGCAACAATACCGCGCGGCGCTAACCAGGTGAGGAAAAGGCGTTCATTCCAGGTTAAATCTGAGCGCCAGGTAGAGATGAGGACGGCTAACGGCCGTACCACGACAATCAACGCTCCCACAAAAACCACCCCCTGCCAACCAGCCGCCGTCAAATCAGAAAGCGGAACCCGCGCCGCCAGCAGAATAAACAGGCTGCCTATCAACAATACCCGCAGATTTTCCTTAAACTCCACA
>JANTHP010000003.1 GCA_024762395.1 Anaerolineae bacterium
CCGGCCATTTACAACCGGCAGGCATTCTGGTTTTAGCCAGCTACATTCTGGACGTTTTCGATGGCGCATTGGCGCGTAAACTTAAAGCCAGTTCCGAATTTGGTTTGCAGTTGGATTCATTGGTGGACATGGTAAGTCTGGGTACGGCCCCGGCCGTTCTCGTCTTCATGCACTTGCAGATGGATGGGCTGACGATGGGCTGGATATGGCCGTTTGTTGTCATGATACCATTGGCCGGCGCTTTTCGACTGGCCCGTTTCAATTTGCTGCCGCCTAAAAAAAGCGGTAATTCCGATTCTGTTGGCCTGACCATTTCCACGGGCGGCGCAACGCTGGCCCTGGCTGTTCTGGCCGATTTAGCCATTCCCAGCGAATGGATAAACGATTATTGGTACATCCTTTTGCTTGCTGTTGTGGCCGTTTTAATGGTGAGTACCATCGAATTTCCTTCTCTTAAGGGCGTTTTTTCAGGATGGCGTAAAAGCGCCATTATCCTGTCGCTCTTTGGCGTATCGGTAACGCAAATGCCAATTTTTGCTGCTTGGTTCTTATGGACAAATGCCTACCTGGGTCTTTACGTAGCCCGCGCTGGATATAAGCGATTAAGCTAATACACAAACAAGTCCTGATGGGTAGCGGAGTCGAGGCTTTAGCCGGTGGCTCCTCTGTAAATGTAGGTCAAGTTTGCAAACTTGACCTACGACAACATGCTATTTTCATTCATTCGTGGCGCTCCGAAGGCGTGCGGTGGCTCCTCTGTAAATGGGACACGGATGAACACAGGTAAGAGGTGCGTCTCATTTTTATTTATTTGATGGTGGGCAATTGCCTGTGGCGTCTTCTGTGTAAATGTAGGTCGGATTGGCAATCCGACTTACGATATTCATTTATTCATGGTGCGCCGCAGGCGCGTGGCGTTTTCTGTGTAAATCGAATTGGCAATTCGATGCCCGATTTACCAAACTTGGGGTGAGCATATATGACAAGTTTTCGGGATAAACTTAGTGGAAATGCGCTTTATTGGCTGTCCCAGATAGCGCGACGAAGCGGCCGTTATCAAGTCAGCGGTTTGGAATATCTACAAGCGGCTCAGACCAGCGGTAAGCCCCTTGTTTTTGCCACATGGCACGGCATGACGATGATGCTGGTTGGCTTTTTTGCTAACCAATATGACCTCAGCAAGCTGGTCTTGCTCATGCCTGACGATTGGCGCGGCGAAGCGTTACAAGTGTTCGCCAACAAATTGGGTGCGGAGCCGTTCCCGATGGATTTGAAAGGGGAAGCCAATATGGCGACCGCGCGGCGGCTGGCAGCTTTGGTCCGTCAGGTCAAAGCGGGTAAGGATGCCTACATTACGCCTGATGGCCCGGAAGGGCCGGCTTACGTTATCAAGCCCGGCGTCGCCTACATTGCCCAGAAGGCAAAGGCGATTATTTTGCCTTTGGGCGCTTATGCCCGACACGGTTACCGCCTTAACCGTTGGGATCGTTATACCATTCCCTATCCGTTTAGCCGCATTTCGGTGGTGGTTGGGGAGCCGATGATGGTGGAGAAGGGGGTGGAGTTAACGGCCGTTACCCGCACCCTCACCGACAAACTCCACCGCATCACCGCCCAAGCCGCCGCCAACTATTACGAGAAAACAAAATGACTGATCTAGGCACACAATGGCGTCAATTTGAAGGCAAAGCGTTGTTCGCTTACCAGCGCCTTGTTACACGCACCACCCGCTGGACATTTACCGGAAAAGCAAACCTTACCCAGGCCAGGGCAAACGGCCGTCCCGTCTTATGGACAATGTGGCATGGCCAGGTCATGCCCTTCCTCGTCTATGGCGATAGATTCTTAGACCCCAACCGCTTTTGCATCATCACCGTCGGCGACGACCGCGGCGACACATTGGCCACATTAGGCGATGAAATGGGCGCAAAAATGTACAAAGTAGATATGCAAGGTAACCCCGTCGCTGCCGGACGCGCTGTTTTGCGCGTCATCCAGGCCATGAAACAGGGGAACGACTCCATGATCGCCCCCGACGGCCCCGACGGCCCGGCTCATGAACCCAAAGGCGGCGTAGCGATGCTGGCGAAAAAATCAGGAGCGGCCGTTATGCCCATTGGCTTGTGGACGCGGCAAGCCTATCAACGCAAACGATGGGATGGCTACCTTGTTCCCTATCCCTTTGCCCACATACACGTTGCCTATGGTCCCCCCATTTTTGCCAAACGCAGCGCGCCGACCGACGAACTATTGGCTCAAATCTCAGAGGCGTTACATGTAGTTAGCGCTCAGGCGCGGCAATCGGCCGGCGTAGATTAAGGGAAGCAGGCTACCCGCCAAACACCCGCGCCATCACAACCGGCGTCACATACGATTCTACCAGGGCGGCCACCAGCAGCAGTGGCAAAACCACCCCCACAAACAAGCGGAAATAATCGGCGGCGGCAGCAATGAAGCCCTCGCTGAGGGTGCGCTCCGGCGGCGGCGAAATAATCGTCGCGTGCCAGCGCAAGGCGGCGGCGGCGGCAATTAAAATAGCCGGCAGTTCAAAAATTGCATGGGGGATGATGGTCGCCAGCAAAAAAGACAAAGGATTTCCCCCGGCCAACCCAAACTGGGCGGCCGCAAATCCCACAATTCCCCACGGCAGCATAAAAACAAAGATGCCAATCACGCCAAAGGTGAAAACGCCCAGCAGTATTTGCAGCAGCAAAACGCGCACGTTGTTGAGGAAGATGAATGTTGGCAAGGCTCCGGCCAAAATTTGCACGTAGCTCAGATTTTCAACCAGGTTGTCGCCGGTTATGGAGGCTTGCAGGTCTGGGGAGAAGGGGTAACGGCGGGCTACAATGACGCTGGCGATGATGGCAGCCAGCATGGCGATGAGCTGCACTAGTATGGGCAGCCGCAGTTGGGGCAGGATGGCCAGGGTTTCTTTGTACCAGGCGCGGGGGCGGGGATAGGGCTGGTCTTCTTCGCGCCCGCTAAATCGCGCCCAGAACTGCCGCCAAATCCAGCCCAGCCGAATCTGATCAATTTCGTTGCCCATCAATTCTTCCCGGTTAAAAATCCGGGTTCCCATGCGCATGAGCACCAGGGCGGTGATGATAAGGGCCAAAATCAGCCACCACAATCCGGTATGGTTGCCCCAGAACATCGCTGCCGCTTCGCCTTGAATGAGCAGGGCCATTGGCACGATGATGAAGCTGGCTAACAGGTTGGCGGCGCGCACGCTGGTGGTCTGGCTGGAAACGATGACGGCGCCGGCCACCATGATGATGCCTTGTACGGTTGTTAGCAGGATGGTTTGGATAAATAATGGCAGTGTGGGCGACCAGCCGACGCTCACGCGCAGGCCAATCATGTAGACGGCCATGCCCAGGTAACTGGCCATGAGCGGCGGCACAAGGGCGGCCATCATTTTGCCCAAATATAGTTGGAAATCGGTGAGCGGGGTTGCCAGCAGGGGTTCCAGGCTTTTGCGTTCGCGCTCGCCGACGAAGGTTTCCAGGGCGATGACGAGGGAGAAGGACATAGGGAAGAAGCCGACGACGAGCAGCAGGAAGGGGATGAGCTGGGTGGCGATGATGTCGGCGCCGTAGTTTTCGACGAAGGTGAGCAGACGGCGGGCGGTGAAGTTCATCAGGGCGGGGAAGAAGACGGTGAGCAGGATGACGGGGATGATGATGCGCCAATCGCGGAAGGAGTCGCGGATTTCGCGGCGGGCGACGATGAGCGCCATGCGGAAGTTTAGTCGGGTAGTCGAGTAGTCGAGTGGTCGGGTAGTCATTGGTGGAGTAGTCCTTAGTCGAATAGTCCTTAGTCGAATAGTCATTAGCTGCTGGTTTCGTCGGCGACGACGCGCAGGTAGACATCTTCCAGGCTTTGGGTGACTTCGCGCAGGGTGATGACGCCGAGGCCCATGCCGCTGAGGCGGCGCACAAGCTGCGGGTTGGCAATGGTTGGCTCTTCGGTTCGGTAACGGATGGTGTCGCCGCGCACCCATTCGATGGTGATGAGGTCGTCTAAGTCGGTGGTTTGGCCGTTGAGGGGGCGGTCGAGGCGGATTTCCAGTTGGGGATGGCCGAGGAGGTTTTGTTTGAGTACGGCCGTTTCCCCTTCCGCTACAATTTCCCCTTGTTTGATGATGGCAATCCGGTCGGCTAATGATTCGGCTTCGGCCAGATTGTGGGTGCAGAGGATGATGGCTCGTTTTTCGCTGCGTAGTTCCATGATGGCGTCGCGGACGAGTTTGGCGCTGTGCGGGTCCATTGCCGATGTGGGTTCGTCCAGGAGCAGGATGTTGGGGCGGTGCAGCATGGCGCGGATGAGGCCTACTTTTTGCCGCATCCCTTTGGAGTAGGTTCCCAGGCGGCGTTCGGCGGCTTCTATCATGCCGAAGCGTTCGAACAGGCCCAGCCCGCGTTTTTTGATGGCGGTATCGGATAGGCCGTAGAGACGGCCGTAAAACAACAAATACTCCAACCCGCTCATCCGTAAATAGAGGCCGGGCTGTTCTGTCAACATGCCGATGGCGTGGCGTACTTTGTGCGGTTCGGCCACAACGTCATAGCCGTTGACTTTGGCTGTGCCGGTTGTCGGTTTGAGGATGGCGCCCAACATGCGCACGGTTGTCGTTTTACCGGCTCCATTCGGCCCCAGCAGGGCCAGTAGTTCGCCTTCGGCTACGTACAGACTGAGATTGTGAACGGCCGTAAACTCATCAAATGTTTTACCCAAGCCATGCGCTTCAATCATGATTATTCTCCAGGCTGGCATTTTCCATCTAAACACCACACGCAAGCGTTTAGGTGACAGTTATTCTTTATTTCAGTCAGATTAGTCCAATCTTCAAGATTGGACTAATCTCAAACAGATTATCAGATTATGAAACAAACTGGCAATAGGGCTTTCAGGCTGTTGCCCGATATCGAGCAATCAGACGCCAAATGATTGCCGCCAGGGCAACGAGGATGGAAACGAAGGTAGCGATGGCCATGTTTAGCTGTAAACTGCCTAAATTAAGCATTCGGCTGTCCAAACGCACCGTTTCTAACAAGGAACGGCCGACAGCGTAAAAAACCAGGTACAAAGCCATCAAATCGCCTGTTAATAATTTGTGGAACCGCCGCGCCAACGTGAGCAAGACAAAAAATGCGAATAAGTTCCACAAGGATTCGTACAAAAAGGCGGGGTGGAAACGGCTGAATTCGCTGTAGGCGGGCAGACGGTAAATAGGGTCTATGGTCACGGCCCAGGGCAGGGTGGTGGGACGGCCGTACAATTCCTGATTAAAAAAGTTTCCCCAACGGCCCAAAAACTGCCCCAACGCCATGCCCACGCCGGCCAAATCGGCCCAACCAATCGTCGGCAGCCGATGTTTGCGCGTATAAATCCATAATCCCAATGCGCCGCCGGCTATGCCGCCATAAATGCCCAGCCCGCCATTCCGCAAGTTGATAAGTTGGTACGGATGGCGAAAATAATCCATTGGCGAATGGATGCCGACAGCGGCCATGCTGGGCGATGGCGTCATCACATGATACAAACGCGCCCCAATCACGCCCAAAATCAGCGCCCAGCCAATTCCGTTCCAGGTATGGTCAGGGTCCCACACGCGCCAGGGCGCGTCTACCAGCCAGGTTCCGTCAATTTCAGGCGCTTTTTCCAACTGTTGGCGCACCAGGGTGATCCCCTCCCGGTTCAAGCCCAGCCCGCGTGGATTAAATCCCCAGCGCAGCAGCAAATCGCCAAATGTCGTGATTTTTTGTTTTGTTAAAATCTGCTGAATTTCGTCAGGCAGCGCCAAATCGGAAAGGGGTTTATGTTGTAATTTCGCCGGTACATTTTTGTTGAATGATGCCAACGCCCGTTCTCGCGCCAGGCGGGAAACAACGTAAGCGCCCAGCGCAATGCCGCCGGTAATCCAGATGCCGTACCAATATATGTCGAAGTTCAAGCCGGGGATGTGAATGGCGACCCGGTCTGGCGTTTGGCCGGTGATGAGATGAGTGAGGTAGATGACGGCCGTTACCAATATCGCCAGTCCGATCAAAACCCAATACGGTTCAATTTTTGATTTCTTAATCATTATGATGGGCGCGTTTGTTTCCAAACGTGATACATGCGCTGGAAAGCGGTGAAATAGGTAAAGATTGCCAAAATAATCAAGGCTACATGCGGTAGTTTAATAACCATGAAAAACATCATGACAGCGTATCGTTCAACGCGGCTTAAGACGCCGATTTTGGCATTCAAACCCAATGCTTCAGCCCGTGCCCGCGTGTAACTGACCATGATGGAGCCGGTGATGGCGATGTAGGCGATGGCCAGCATCATTTCATTTTCCAGGCGTACATAATAAAAGATAAACCCGCCGAAAAGGATGATTTCGGCAAATCTGTCCAATGTTGAATCCAGAAATGCGCCAAATCCGCCTTTCTCACGGCCTAATTTTCGAGCCAACGCGCCGTCAAAAGCGTCTAAGGGGACCAGGAAGAACATGGCTATGGCCGCCCACTGCATTTCCCCCTGTCCAATAAGCCAGGCGAAAAAGAAGTGGAACAACATCCCCAAAACGGTTAGTGTGTCTGGGGAAAAGCGGTATCGGGCCATGAATGTTACGATAGGATCGATGAAAAATTTTGTGTTTTTACGCAAGAAATCCGTCAGGGTAGGCTTTTCTTGCGTGTTTATGTCTGATTGGTTCATAATGTTTTCTCGTTTCCAGGGGCTGGTTGTGTCAGGGTGATGCTATCGAAACTATGTACGGCTGTCAAGACGGCCGTTTACCCATCCAGCCGGAAACCAAGCCAGGGGACTTGCATCTCGGCGCGGGTCATACCGCCGTGCCGTCCTTGCATTTTATCCGCTTTTTTGACTTCTTTAGTTGTTAATAGCACATAACCCTGCCGCATTGTTACGATCACATCCCCGATTCGTTCGGCGGCCTGGGCGGCATGGGGCGGGGGGCCAAGCAAACCGGAAGCCAAGGCTTCATTGGCCGGGAAAGCGACCATTGCGTGGGCAAGATGGTTTTGAATGTAGGCCATAATGTCGGCTTGACGGCCGTGTTTGGCATACAAATAGGCGGTGCGCGGTTCACCGGACGGCCGCATGAATAACATCTGCTTCAATTGAGGATGGTCGTCTAACAAAATGCGCTGGCTGGGCGGGGTGACGACTTGACCATGATCGGCGGTGATGAAAACGGCCGTATCTTTCCGCGCCGCTGCGCTCAATTTGCCCATCAATTCCGTCTCCAGCAGCGTCAAAATGGCGCGTAGTTCAGCCGCTACCGAGTCGTGATTCCAGCCATAAATGTGGCTCAACGTATCTACCACAGGCCAATACGCATTGATGTACAACCGTTGGCCCACTTTTGCTTCCAGCAGTTGGCGCATTTGCACAAACATATCTGCCAATGAGGAAACACCATGATCGGCCGTTACGCCCCGGTCGTGCATTTTGCTCAAAGCCGAATCAACAATCTCCCGGCCTTTGAATGCGTGAACGTCAACGCCTACGGCCGTTAACTGCTCCGCAAAGCCGGGGACAGCCAAAAACGTCTCAGGCTTCAATCCTGCATCAATCAGCGCATCGGGATATTTGCCGAAGGTGGGCGTGAAATGAAGCATCTGGGTAATGACGGCGTAATCAGGCATGAAAAGGCGCAGCCCAACCATACTATGCTGCGCCGGCGCCACACCTGTCCATACGCTGCTTAACGCCGCGACCGTCGTTGAGGGGAAAATGGATGTCAACTGACCCTGAACCGCTGCTTTTGACAATAATCCGTTAATCCGACTCCGCTCTTGCTCCAATAAATTCCAGCCCCACGCATCTACAAGCAGCACAATCACCCGCTTCACGCCGGCTAAGGGCTGCCACATCGCTTCATCTAGCGGCGGCAAGCCGATAAATGGCGCATCCAATAACTTTGCTGCTGTAGCTGGTATGTTGGCAATGGAACGGCCGTCATAATCGGGCCATAAAAATTCATCAGGGATAGGTAAACGCTTTTGATTCTCCATGTTATTATTCCTGTAAGCCTTAAAAACCAAGGGCTAAGTATAACCTACTTCCTGTCGCTGACAGCCCCATTTCGTTTATAATTCAGCCATGTCAAGGTTTTCAAGACTTTTCCGATAGCTTGATAGGAGGCTCAAATGCACTATGAAATAGCAGGGACAACCCTACAAACATTAGATATTCGCCTGAATGCGGGCGAATCAGTCTACACCGAATCAGGCGGCATGGCCTGGATGCGCGGCAGCATCGCCATGAGTACCGACACAAGGGGCGGCTTACTCAAAGGATTAGCCCGCTCGCTGGCTGGCGAATCGCTTTTTCTCACCACCTACACCTGTAAAAGCGGCGACGGAATGATTACATTCACTCCCGAAGCGCCCGGTTCCATCTTGCCGGTGGATTTGCGCGGCGGCGAGAGCCGTATCTGTCAAAAAGATGCTTTCATGGTTGCCCAGGAAACGGTTACTTTAGAAGCACACTTTCGCAAAAAGCTGGGCGCCGGTCTTTTTGGCGGCGAGGGGTTTGTGCTGCAGAAGCTCACCGGCCCCGGTCTGGCTTGGGTGGAAATCGCCGGCGAAGTGCGTGAGTATGAACTCCAACCCGGCGAAAAGATGAAAATAGACCCCGGTCACATTGCCATGTATGAGCCGTCGGTCAATTACGATATTCAACGGGTGAAGGGCGCGAAAAACATTTTATTTGGCGGCGAAGGGTTGTTCCTGGCAACGCTTACCGGCCCCGGCAAGATATGGCTGCAAAGCCTCCCCCTTTCCAATTTAGCCGCCAAGTTGATGAAGTATATGCCTGTTAAGAGCAGTTAGCGCCACAGTTTGTAACATAGAAAAAGGCCAGGGACGGCGTTCCCTGGCCTTTTTTATAGCGTGGGGGCGATACGGCCGTATCCGACCGCATCTATAATTATTCTTCTCAGCCTCTAACGAGAGTGGGCAAAATACTTTTGCCTGTGAAATGTTTTCGCCTATTTTAAGGATTCGCCCATTGCCGCCATCTGGCTGGCAACGCTGCTATCCACAACCTGATCGCCGGCCCGTACAATCAAGCCGCCCAAAATACTGGGGTCAACCTTGAATTCAACGGCGGCGCCTTTCAGCGACTTCGTCAAATTGGCTTGTTCTTCATCCGTTAACGGCAGCGCGCTGGTGACAACAGCCTTATCGGCAGACATGTCCGCCAATCCAGCCGGCGCTTTAGCAAAGAAATCGGCAATAATGGCCCGTTGACGTTTTTCATCCAACGCCTCGCCAACCAGCTTGTTCGCTGCTGCAATCGAAATCGAAGCAACCTGCCCGCGCAGCTCGGAGAGAATACGGTTTCGTTCCGCTTCCGCATCCTGCGCCGCTGCCGCTACAATCGCTTTAGCCTCTTCACGCGCTTTGGCTTCAATACCTTTGGCCGTCTCTTCCGCTTGCACAGCCGCATCAGACCGCGCTTTGGCTGCTTCCGCACGAGCCGCATCCAAAATCTTCTTAGCCTCCGCATCCGCATTATCGCGGGCGATAGCTGCCTGCCGTGCATCTTCCAGTCCCTTGGCAATACGCGCCTTGCGTTCTTCCAAAGTCTTGAGAATTGGGCCGTAAGCATAGTTCGTCATCACCAACAGTAGAATGACGAAGAGCAGAATCTGCATCAAAAGGTAGCCTAAATTAATACCTAGTGCATCCATAGTTTTAAACCTCTTTTAATAGGTAACCGCTGTAACGCGATTTCTTTAGGCAACAAAAATGAGGATCAAGGCTACCACTAGTGCGTAAATAGCCACCGCCTCAGCCAGAGCAACACCCAAAATCATGTTACCCGTAATTGTACCGGCTGCATCGGGGTTGCGGGCAATACCTTGCACCGCGCCGCCAACAACAATACCAACACCGGCGCCAGCGCCAATCGCGCCTGTCATTGCCAACCCGGCGCCCAACAATTTTAAGCCTTGCGCAATCGCTTCAGCTGCTTGTACATCCATGTTTATAATCCTCCGAACGGTATTTTCACCAAGATTTTTAACCAGACAAAGCCGGTTCACTTAACAAATAAATGTCGTATTGTAACTATACAGGTGACAGTCACTTTTTCCAGAGGTATTAGCCAAAGCCACGATGTTTAGTAAGTGACTGTCACCTCTGGTAGCTGTATAGTTGCGTCGTATTAAAACTTAATGTTCTTCACTATGTCCTTGCGTTGCCATAGACATGAACGTTAATGTCAACAGGGCAAAGACGGCCGCTTGCAAAATGCCGACAAAGAACTCCAAATGCCAGAATAATAAGTTACCAATCGGCAGCAGCGCCCCGATCACAAACAAGAGAATCTGGCCGGCAAAGATGTTACCCAAGAGCCGGAAGGCGAAGGAAACAATCTTGAAAATTTCGCTGATGAACTCCAAAATACCAACGCCGGAATCCATAATTGCCAGCGGGTTTTCTTTGATTTTATCGCCATCCCAAACGAAGAACTTTTTCCAGTATTTCATTCCCAGCGCTTTCATGCCGTAATACTGGGTCATTACCACAGAAATGAGGGCGATAGCCAGGGTGAAATTGAGGTCTGTCGCCGCCGCGCGCACATAGGGGACGATCGTCCAATCGGCGTCGGCTGGTTTTTCACCGGCATCGTTAAGCGGCGCTTTAGTAAGGAGAATGCCCTGCCGCATGTCGCCAAGGTTCGCTTCGTCGGCTGTGTGGTGGGCCTCTTCCTCAATATGCTTGATTTCGTCTTCGCTAAGATGTTCGCCTTTTGCCGCTGCGTCAGCCTCGGCTGCCTCTACGGCCAGTTCTGCCGTGTGGTGGGGTAAGTTTTCCCATTTGCCAAAGGAATCTACAAATGGGACCAACTCCATCCAGTTAGCGACGACAATCCATAAAATAAAGGTCATGAAGAAGGGGAAAAAAGCTTTGGCCCACTTACCGGCCGCATTTTCGACATAGCCGTAAGCAAATTCGACGATTAGCTCAAAGAAGTTGTAGCCGCCGGTGGGGACTTCATCGGCGGTACGCGATTTGGCCTTCAGGCTGAAGGTCATCGCTAATAAAATGATCAAGGTGAGCAGTGTGGCCAGGAAGGTGTTAGTGAAACCGCCGCCAAATAAACCGCCGAGAAACTCTTTGCCGCCTGGCCAAGACCACAAAATCTCACCCGGCAGCTGAATCACCGGCAGCACCGGCGTTAGCAGAGGGATGACACTTTGTAGCACGAGCACAATGAGCGCTGCATAAACGATGTATCTTTTTTTCATGTGTCCGTTTTTACCTCCGGATCGTTGGATTCTTGAGGTTGGAGTGCGTCTTGGGCGCGTTGAACGGCCGTTAAACTCAAGCGCACTGTTAAATACAAGGCAACAGGAACGCTGCCTACCATCAGTAAAACTGTAAAAATTCGCGTTTCCAGATATTTATCAATTGCCATACCCGCGCCCAAAGCAAGGCCAATAAGGATTACAATAAGACACCCCACTTGACCAACCACACTGGCCATTAACGCCGCTTGATTGATTTGTTTAGGAGATTTTTCCACAATTCACTCTTCCAGCATACGGGCTTGCGCATTATATCACAATGATGATCATTGGCAATTCAAAAATAGCAAGATGTTGGAGATAGAAACAGAGGAAGAATTTCATCTTCCTATATTTCTTGCTCTATCTTGCCAAAACAAAGAAAGCGTCGGCGGCTGTCCGGGTCCATTCAAAAATGGGGCCGGCAAAAATACCCAGGTAAAAAATGAAAAACAGGGAAAACGCCAATCCTACTTTTGCCCCGCGCGAGACGGGGATGGGGTCGTCTTCGTTTTCTGAGCGATACAGGTACATATATTTGACGGCCGATAAGTAGTAGTACAACGCCACAAACGCATTCAAAATACCCAGCAGCGCCAGCCACCACAAGCCTGCATTCACGGCCGAGCGGAATAGGAAGAACTTGCCAAAGAACCCGGCCGTTGGCGGGATGCCACTCAATGAAAGCAGCGCAAACATCATCACCAGCGCCAAATAGGGCGAGCGGCGGCTCAAGCCGGAGAAATCCTCCAACTCATCCGAGCCGATGCGGTTGCTGACAATGGTAATGACGCCAAAGGCGGCAATGTTGGTGAAGATATACATCAGCAGATAGTACATCGTCGCGCTGGAGCCGTCCGGAGACAACGTAACCAGGCCAATCAAAGCGTAACCGGCCTGGGCGATGCTGGAATAGGCCAACAGCCGTTTGAAGTTTTTCTGGAAGATGGCGACAAAGTTCCCCAGTGTCATGGTGATGACAGTTATCGCGATCAACATGGCCCACCACATACTGGCATCGCTTGGCTCGCCCAAAACGCCGGTAGTGAAAACGCGCAAGAAAACGGCAAAACCAGCCGCCTTCGATGCAGTTGAAACATAACCGGTGAACGGTGTCGGCGACCCTTCGTACACATCGGGCGTCCAGAAGTGGAAGGGAACGGCCGATATCTTAAAGCCAAACCCAACCATAATCATTACGGCTGATAAAATCACAACGGCATTTACTTCAGTTGGAATTTGCTGGAAACCGCCAAAAATACTGCCTAAGATGTACAGGTTTGTTTGCCCCGTTAATCCGTATAGCAAACTCATACCGTACAACATGACGCCGGTGGCAAACGCGCCGTAGATAAAATACTTCATCCCCGCTTCTGAGGAACGCGGATCTTTGGTTGCAAATCCGGCCAGGATGTATGAGGAAATGCTGGCTGTTTCCAACGCCACGTAAAGCATAATCAGGTCTGCCGATGCGCCCATAAGGCTAAAGCCGATGGCGGCCGTAATAAGCAGCGCATAATACTCGCCTTTTTGTAAATGTTCTACGTCCAGCGAGAGCAAGGCCGTTAACATCAAGGCAACGAGAAATATGACATGGAAAACAAGCGCAATCAAATCAAACCGAATCATGCCGCCCCACATCAAGCTGGTTCCGATGTCGGTGGCGTTGTTAGGTTCGCCTGTGGCAAGCCACAACCCCAGCGTGGTGACGAGGATGGCAAACGCGCCCCAGGCCGTCAGCAAACCAACGCGGCGGCGTTCTTCCGGCTTAACCAGCCGGTCGTATAGCAAAACGGCCGCTAACAAAATAACCAGGCCAATTTCTGGCACAAGGGCCAATACCCAGGATTGGGTGATATTGGGACTCACTTATGCACCTCCAAACCAACTGAAAAGCGTTGTTGCAGCCGTCTGCACTGTGTCCAGGAACGTCACTGCATGCTGCGCATCGGTAATGCGATCTACGACCGGCGCCATACCCGATTGGACTATCGGAGCGATGACGGCCGGAAAAACGCCGATCACAATCAAAATAACAGAAAACATAATCAAGGCGACCTTATCCAAAGCGAACAATGGCCGCATATCGTGCCATTTTTCGCCCTGGTATTCGCCGAAGAACACTTTGCCCACCGCGCGTAAAATATAGGCGGCGGTAATGATGATGCCCAGCGCGGAAATAATGGCGATGATCGGGTAGTAATTGGCCGGATTGAGGCCGAAAACTGCGCCCGAAAGATTCAGGCTGCCGCCCTGCCAAACGCCCAGGAAAATGGGGAATTCAGCCAGGAAGCCGGACAAACCGGGCATGCCCATGCCGACCAAACCGCCGATGATGAAGGGGACGACCAGCCAGGGCAGCGGTTTGCCCATGCCGTCCAAATCGTCCATATTGCGCGTGTGCGCCCGGTCGTAAATCATACCGACGACGGAGAAGAAGAGGGCGGTCATGACGCCGTGGCTGACCATCTGAATGCCGGAGCCGAGGAACCCTTTGGCGTTGAGGGCGGCAAACCCCATGGAGACCAGCCCCATATGGCTGACGCTGGAGTAGCCGATGAGATATTTCATGTCTCGCTGGCGCATGGCAACGAAGGAGCCGTAAACGACATTGATAAGGGTCAAAAAGATGATGAAGGGCATCCAGTAGACGGTGCCTTCGGGCAAAATCTGAATGCCGACGCGCATGGAGGCGTAGGCCCCTAATTTCATCAAAACGCCGGCATGAATCATGGAAACGGCCGTTGGCGCCGCCACATGACCATCGGGAGACCAGTTATGCAAAGGCCAGATACCGGCCAGCACGGCAAACCCCAGGAACAACGGCAAGAACCAGACCTGTTGGATGGCAAACGGGAAATTCGCCTCCGACCAAATCCGTAAATCAAACGTCGGCGCAGTCGCCGTACTGTATTCCGGCAGTTGGAAATACAACACCAGGAAGGCGATGAAAGAGATAAAACTGCCGATGAGCAAATACAGCGTCAGCTTCATAGACGCATATTCGCGCCGCTCCTTCCAGCCCCAGATGACGATCATAATGTACATGGGCAGCACAGCCAGCTCATAGAAGAAAAAGAGCAAAAAGCCATCCACTGCCGCAAACACACCTTGAACGCCAGCCACCAGCAGCATGAAAAAGGCCATAAATTCGCGGGGACGCTCCGTAATGCCCCACGAAATCATCACCCCGCCCAGGCCGACAATGGACGTTAGCAGTACCAACGTAGCGCTCAAGCCGTCCACACCTAGAATGTAATTGACGCCAATGCTGGGAACCCAGGCATGTTCCTCCAGGAACATGAGCGTATCGGCCCAGCGTGTCCCGGCCGGCGGCAAATTTTGGTTATAGGCCACATAAACGTATAACGACAAAATCAAACCGAGGATCATCGTCGCTAACGCCAACATGCGGGCATTTTCCCCCCGCTCTTTAGGCATCAGCAGAATAATAGCTGCCGCTACCAGCGGGGATAACACGATTATTGATAGAAATGGGAATTCCATATGTCTATTCCAGTTTCAAGAGCTGCAGGGTTGCGGGGGCGCGGAATTCTCTTGCTTCGCTTCCTCGCCGCTTCGCAACTGCGCAACTTCTAACCTAATATCTTTGTTACCGTATCGTTAATAAACACCACCAACCACTGCGGCCAAATGCCCAAACTGAGCATCAGCGCCATCAGCGGCCAAATGACCAGGTGTTCGCGCAAAGTCATATCTTTTAAGCCCAACCATTCCTTTTTCACCGGGCCGTGCAGCGTTTGGCCGATTCCTTTGAGGATGTAGGCCCCGGTCATGAGCAGGCCGAGCATGGAAAGAGCTAACTGAACCGTAAACACGTTCCAACTGCCGCGCACAACCATGAATTCGCTGACGAAGCCGTTTAAGCCGGGCAAACCAAGCGAAGCCATGCTGGTAAAAATCAGAATCGCGCCGTAAACGGGCAAAACCGTCCAGATACCGCCGAATTTCTTCAAATCGCGGGTGTGTGCGCGTTCGTAGATGACGCCGACGAGGAAGAACATGCCCGCCGCCGACAAGCCGTGATTGAACATTTGGAAGATGGCGCCGTTGGTTGCCAAAATGGCGTCGTTGGTCAACGCTTCGCTGCTGCCGGGCATTCCGGCGACGTAAGCGTAAACGGCGATGCCCAGGACAACAAAGCCCATATGGTTGATGGACGAGTAGGCGACCAATCGCTTGAAGTCCCATTGACCGAAGGCGGCGTACCCGCCGATGACGATGCTGAGCATCCCCAACCAGGCTAGAACGAAAGCGGTCGTGTGCGCCTGTTCCGGGAAAAGGGGGATGACCAATCGCAAGAAGCCATACGCGCCTAATTTCAGCAAAACGCCGGCCAGAATCATGGAACCGGCCGTCGGCGCCTGTGTGTGGGCGTCGGGCAGCCAGGTGTGGAAAGGCCAGATGGGTACTTTGATGGCAAAAGCCAGCATGAAGGCCCAAAAGGCTACATTTTTAACTGTGCTGACCGCTAATCCCGTCCCTGGCAGTGTGCCGCCGTCCAAAGCTACCCACTTATCCATCAATTCAATGATGTCGAAGGTGCCGGTTGCCAGTCCTATCACCTGAATGGAAAGGAGCAATCCGAGGCTGCCAGCCATCGTGTAAATGAAGAATTTGAAGGAAGCGTAATCGCGGTCGGCGCCGCCCCACAATTTGATGAGGAAGTACATGGGAACCAGCCCGAACTCCCAGAAGATGAAGAAGATGATGAGGTCGAAGGATGCGAATAACCCCAACATGGCCGTTTCCATCAATAGGAAAAGGAACATGAACATCTTCACCCGCTCTTTGATGCCGAAGGAGGCCAGAATGGAAAGCGGCGTCAATATCGTGGTGAGCAGGAACATGGGCAGGCTGATGCCGTCAATGCCCATGTGGTAGCTGGAGCCGATGGCCGGGAACCACTCTTTCTGGACGACAAATTGCAAGTCGGCCGCCGCTCGGTCGTAGTTGAACCACATGACCATGACCAGCGCCAATGGGATAAGGCTGAGGGCAAAGGAGAGCCGCCGGATGAGTGTTTTTTCGTCTTCCGGCAGGAGAAAAATGATCAGCCCGGCCAGAAGGGGGAAGAAAATGGTTACGGTCAGGAGATTATCTTGAATAAAGTTCATTAGTATCTCCTAATTAAGGGATGATTGTGAATAACTGGTTGAACCAACCATAGTTAATCGCTAAAACGACAACGGCTAAGGCGACGGCGATGAGCATGGAAACCAGGGTGTATTCCTGGATGCGGCCGGTTTGCAACTGCCGGAATTCTTTGGTCATGGCCAGGAATTGGTCTTTGAGCCAATCTACGCCGTCGCTGATGACGCGCTGTTCGAAGGTTTTGACGTACCCGCCAATGGTGTAAAAGGTGCGGGCGATGAGGTGCAGGGTTCCGTCTATCAAGCCCTTGTCCATGATTTCATAGACGATGACTTCGGAGAAGTAGATGGTGGGGTTGATGAATACGGCCTGGTATAGCTCGTCCCAATACCATTTGTTTTGCAAAAATTGGTGTAAGGGGCCGAGCGGAGCGATGAGGGGGTCGCGTTCGCCGGATTTGAGGGGTTTACGGCCGTATACCCACCAGCCTAAGAACAACCCGCCTAACGCCACCACCAACGAGGTTGCCAATGGGAACCAGTTAAAGGGCAGCGTCTCTAATCCATGCGCCAGCAGCCCGGCATGTTCCAACTCACTTAATGAATGCTCAATCGTCGCGCCCACGTAATGGTGGAAGAAATTGTTGTTCACCATCGGCCCCAAAATCGGGAACTCTTCGGGGATGCCAGCCCAACCGGCGGCGACGGCGAAGATGGACAACAAAATCAGCGGGATTGTCATGTAGTTGTTGCTTTCATGGGCGTGTTCGGCCAGCGGCGTGCGCGGTTCGCCCAAAAAGGTGAGCGAAATCTGGCGCATCGTGTAAAACGCCGTCAGCAAAGCGGCAATCGCCAGCGTCCAGAAAACCACCCCGGCGAACGCATCGCCGTGGCTGCTTTGGAAGAAGGCGTCGGCCAAAATTTCATCTTTCGACCAGAATCCGGCCGTCAAAATGGGGAAGCCGGAGAGGGCGAAGCCGCCGATGACGAACGTCCAGAACGTCTTGGGCATCTTTTTAGCCAGACCGCCCATGTTACGCATATCTTGCGGGTCGGTGTGATGGTCGTGAACGTGTCCCGCGCCGTGTTCCATGCCGTGAATGATGGAGCCGGAGCCGAGGAAGAGGAGGGCTTTGAAGAAGGCGTGGGTGATGAGGTGGAAGGCGGCGGCGACGTATGCGCCGATGCCGATGGCGGCGACCATGTAGCCCAACTGGGAGATGGTGGAGTAAGCCAGCACCCCTTTTACGTCGTTTTGGGCGACGGCGATGGTGGCGGCCATGAAAGCGGTAAAGGCGCCGATGCCGCCGATGATGAGACCGACGTTGGGATTGCCTTCCATCCCCACCGCAATGAGGGGGAAGATGCGGACGATCATGTAGACGCCGGCGGAAACCATCGCGGCGGCGTGGATGACGGCGCTGACGGGGGTGGGGCCTTCCATGGCGTCGGGCAGCCAGACGTGCAGTGGGAACTGGGCCGATTTACCGACGGTTCCGGTGAAGAGGAGCAGCGCCATCACGCCGAGCATGGCCGGGCCAACGGCCGTTGCCGCCGCCTCTAACCCGTGTGCGGACAACGCTTCGCTAAAGTTGAGCGTGCCAAAGACGGAGTAGAAGTAGACGATGCCCAAGAGCATAACCACATCGGCGATACGGGTGGTAATGAAGGCTTTGATGCCTGCTTTGCGCGGGGTGATTTTCTTGGGGTCGTCGTAGTTGCGGGCGTACCAAAAACCGATGAGGGCGTAGGAGCAGAAGCCCATGATTTCCCAGCCGACGAAAAGCAAGAGCAGGTTGTCGGCGACGACGAGGGTCAACATGCCGCCGGCGAAGAGGGACATGAAGGCGAAGAAGCGGGAGAGCAGCGGCTCTTCCTGTCCATGATTGGGAACGCCGCGTACTTGGCCTTCCGGCTGTCCATAATTATGGTAGCCGACGCTGTAAATCATAATCATGGCGATGATGAAGGGGATGGCGAAGAGCATAACGGCCGTTAACGGATCCACCGCTACGCCCATTTGCAGCCATAATCCTTTGGCATAATCGCCAAACGGCAGCCAATCCACTGCGCTGTGAATGGCTGTGGGGTGTTCGGCCAGATGGTCGACATCGCGGCCAAACATATCAAAGGCTACTATCCAGCCCATCACCCAGGAGGCGATGATGGCCGCCCAGGCCAACAGCCAGCTCAATGTCTTGTTATGCTTGGTAAACAGCATAATCAAGAAGAAACTGAGTAATGGCATGGCCGGAATGAGCCAGGTCAATAATTGAAGCGTTTGTTCTGTCATAGTTTAGTCTCGTAGTCGAGTAGTCAGATAGTCGGGTAGTCGCTAGTTTTTAAGTGTGTCCATTTCTTCGGCTACAACCGAATCCCGATGGCGGTAGATGGAGATGATGAGCGCCAGACCAACGGCCGCTTCGGCTGCGGCCACCGTTAATACGAAGACAGCCCAGGCCAAACCAACCGGTTGTTCCGGGAAACGGCCGTAACGCCAAAAAGCGACCAGGTTGATATTGACAGCGTTTAACATCAGTTCAACGCCCATCAAAATGGCTACGGCATTGCGGCGCGCCAATACTCCATACAAACCGATGGAAAACAAAGCGGCGGCCACGAGTAAGTACCAGGACAATGGAATCATGATTCATCCTCCGTCTTGGGCCAGGCTACCCATATTGAACCAATGAGCGCGGCCAACAACATCACCGAGGCAACTTCAAAGGGCAGCACAAAGGCGTCGGGGCTGACAAAGTATTCCCCCAATTTTGCCACGCTGCCCAGAATGATGCTTTTGTCAGCGGGCGGCATCGCACCTTCTCCAGCTCCCAGGGGCCAGAATTCGCGCATTTGCCAAAAGATGAAAGCAATTACGGCAAAAACGGAAACGGCCGTTATCCCCGCCAATCCCGGCTGAGAATTAAACGGCGACTCTTCCGTCTGCATCATGCGCCGGGTTAACATAATGGCGAAAATAATCAAAATAGAAATTGCGCCGATGTAGACCAGCAGTTGTGCCATCGCCAAAAATCCGGCATCCAGCATCACGTACAGGCCGGCCACGCCTAAAAACGAGGCCATCAGCGCCAACGCCGCGTGGAACAGATTGTTGTTGGACACGACAATCCAGCCCATCATCAGCGTGAACAAGCTAATTACAATAAAAATGATTTGCTCAATCATACTTAATCCCTGGTCTCCTATCCCCAGTTTTCAGCCTTAGTGTGCAGCAGCGGTTTCTATGTCAGCGTTTTCTCGGACTTCTTCATGGGCTGTGCGTTGTTTACGGCCGTTCCGCCGCAAAATCTCCAGTGTCACCGCGCCTACAACAACATTACTTACAAGGTGAACGCCCGCCCGTGTCCAATCATTCACGCCAACCGGCAGCGCTTTGTCAACCAAAGCCGCGACCAAAATCAACGCCAAAGACAGCGGTACCAAAAACTTCCAGTTAAAATCCATCATCTGGTCAATACGGAAGCGCGGCAGCGTACCGCGAATCCAAACCAACACAACGAATACCACAAACATTTTGACAAAAAAGGCAATCAACCCAATCAAATTACCCAAAGCAAAACCGCTTGCAGTCTTAATCATTTCCAAGCCAAAGAAACGATAGCCGCCTAGAAAAACAGTCGTAAACAAGCCGGACATAAACAAGGCGCTGATATATTCCGCCAACATGAACATGGCAAACTTCATACCGCTGTATTCAATATGGAACCCGGCCACAATCTCCGATTCCGCTTCCAGCAAATCAAAAGGCGTCCGTCCCATTTCGGCCAACGATGAAATAAAGAAAATCAACGCTGAAATTGGCACCACAATAGCAAACGGAACCGTTTGCGCCTTAACGATATCTACCGAAGACATGGATCGCGCCAGGATAATGGGAATAAGCAGCGATAAAATCATGGGCACTTCATAGCTCACCATCTGAGCCACAGCGCGGAAAGCCCCTAACAAGGCATACTTATTATTTGAACCCCATCCGGCCAACAGCACAGTTACAACTGAGACCGAACTAATTGCCAGCACATAGAACAGGCCGACATTAAGGTCCACACCAACCACGCCGGGAGCAAAAGGCATCACGGCCCACATCATCAAGGCCGTAATGACAATTAAAAAAGGAGCCAGATTGTAAGCCCATTTATCGGCGCCTGATGGGGTGATAATTTCTTTCGTGAGCAGTTTCAACGCATCGGCAACGGGTTGCAAAAGCCCATATTTACCGCCTACGCGGTTAGGGCCAATCCGATCTTGAAAACGCGCAATAACTTTACGCTCAAGCCAAATAAGCACGAGGACGATTAATAAGCCAAAGGTAGCCACTAATATGACGCCAATGGCGTCTAATGTTGGATCTACCCAGGGTTTAGCGCCCCAAACTTGACGCAGATATGTTCCTGTCGTCAACTCAACCAAACTTTTAAGAAACTCCAAAAAACTGAAGCTCATACAAATACTCCATCCGTAAAATTCTGGTAACCATTCAGCAACCCTCTTAGATTTGTCAAATTTAGCTCGGTAAACGCTTGGTCATGCTGGAAAATTCGACAAATCTTCTCGACAGCGCTGTATAGTTACAAATTCTAAATATGGTAATGGGAGGAAACTAAAACAAAAAAAGGATAGAAGTTGTGTAACTCTACCCTTTCTTTATGCGTTAGGATTATACCCACTCGAGGACGCCCCTGCCCCAGGCGTAAGCGAGCGCTGCCGTAAGGATTATGATGAATAATGCGATCTCGATGACGGCAAACAAACCAACTTGCCCATAAGCAGCGGCTATGGGGAAGAGAAAGACGGCTTCGATATCGAAGATGACAAAAATCAGCGCGTAAATGTAGTATTGAACTTTGAACTGCACCCAGGTGTCGCCCACTGTCTCAACGCCACATTCGTAGATTTGTTGTTTAATATAATTGGGTTTTCGAGGGCCGAGTAATAGGTTTATGCCTATTGGTAAGGCCGGAAATAGTGGCGCCAGGACCACAAAGAATGCTATGAATCGCCAGTCACTTATCACGTGACATCCTCCAATCCTACTCCCGTTTGAGGGGGTGTGAAATTTGCCCTATTTATAACACATGCCTGAAAGGGCGGCAAAGGCAAATGGGCTTTGGTTTTTGTTAGCAATTCGTTTGCGTTACAAAGTTTTCGCCGCTTGTCTTGCATATGTTGCGGGAATTTTAATTCCCGCAACTTTGCCTCTGGTAGGTATCGGGAATTCCAATTCCCGATACACCGTCTATAAAGGGTGGTGAATAATTAAAGGCACTAACGCAATGCCAATTTTGAACGGTGTTTGGTAGGGACGGGATGGGGTAAGATGTTTTCTCGTCCGTCCCGCTCCTGCAATCGGTTGCAGAAGTTACAGCAATTCCAATTCTAAACGATGTCTGGTAGGGGCGAGATGGGCGGGATGGAAGGCCGTCTGTTTAGCCGCGATCATGACCCGCCCATCCCGTCCCTACCCATGTAAATTTCCAGAATTGGAATTGCTGCAGAAGTTAAATATGGCTTGACAATGGCAGAGGGCTGGGCTACTATACGCCTCGCTTTGCGGGCCTGTAGCTCAGTTGGGAGAGCGCTACAATCGCACTGTAGAGGTCAGGAGTTCGAGTCTCCTCAGGTCCATGAGAAAACCGGGTTTGCAAAAGCCCGGTTTCTATTTACAACAGAATAGATAAAAGCTGTGAACAGGAGTAGTAGGCAAGTTTAATTGTCAATTGTTAATGGGTAATTGTCAATTGTCAATGTTTGTCAATGTATTGAAGAGAGTTGCGTCATTGGCTGCAAGCGCGACAAATTGTATGCTGAACTCGCCTGGAAGCTGTGGGAGTGAAAATTAGTCCTGTAGTCTCATAGTCGCGTAGTCTCATAGTCGCGTAGTCTCATAGTCGCGTAGTCTGGTAGTCAGTTGTTGACTATTCGACTACAAGACTACCAGACCACCAGACTATTCGACTACCAGACTACAAGACTACCAGACTATTCGACTAGCTCTCGCCGGGTAGCGCACGTTATGCGCTTGAGTGGATGGTAGCGCGAAAAAGGGCTTGCTTATCGCGTTTAACCGAGTATAATTCTCACGCTTTACACGCATGGGCCTGTAGCTCAGTTGGGAGAGCACCACAATGGCATTGTGGGGGTCAAGGGTTCGAGTCCCTTCAGGTCCACTGAAAACTTTTACCATCAAATCAGAGTGGTACCGCGGAACCCCTTTCGTCTCTGAACGAAGGGGGTTTTTTTGTTTAATTATGAATTGTGACCGGTGAATTGTGAATTGTGAGGTAAGCGCACAATGTACAATTCGCAATTTTTTGTGATGGCTAACGAAATTTGGATTGAAACGGAGTACGGGAAGGTGTTTGGGATGGTGGCTGGGCCGGAAAACGGCCGTACTATCCTCGCCATTCACGGTTATTCCCAACGCAACGGCTGGCACACCTGGGAGCCGATGATGGCTCCGCTAGCTGAGGCTGGTTTCCGCGTTGTCAGCGTGGATATGCCCGGCTGGGGGCAGAGCGTCCCCACGCAGGGGCAGGTTGGCGGTAAGACGGCCGTGATGACGGTTTTGCAGCTTTTGGATGGCCTGAGTGCGGAAACGGCCGTGTTAATGGGCAAAAGTTGGGGCGGAAAAGTGGCGGTAGAAACGGCCGTTTCCCATCCCCGCCGCATCGCCCATCTCATCCTTACCGCGCCTGCTCTGCGCGACGTAGAGCAGGCTAGAAAAATCAGCCAGCCCGTTTTGCTGGCCTGGGCCGAGGATGATCCAGTCATTCCATTTTCTTATGCAGCCCGGCTGGCGGCAGCGATTCCAAACTGCCAACTAGAAACTTACCCGACTGGCGGCCACAGCGCCGCCCCGAAAAATGCGGCCGACTTTGCGCCGAAAGCGATTAAATTTTTACAAAACTGATAAATTGTCAACGATCAACGGCTAATTGCCAATTGTCAATGAAACGCGAAGACGCCGTTGACAATTAGTCATTGACAATTAACAATTGACAATTCTTAACCCGGAGAGTTGAAATGAGTACGTACAATCCTCAAGAAATCGAACCCAAATGGCAGGCCAAATGGGAAGAAACCGGCCTGTACCGGCAAGTCATTGACCACAGCAAACCCAAACATTACGCCCTCACCATGCTGCCCTATCCCTCAGGCGACCTGCACATCGGCCACTGGTACGCCATGACCCCCAGCGACGCCCGCGCCCGCTTCATGCGCATGAAAGGGTACAACGTCATGTTCCCCATGGGCTTCGACAGCTTTGGCCTGCCTGCCGAAAACGCAGCCATTAAACGCAACATCCACCCGCAAAAATGGACCTACGCCAACATCGAACGGATGCGCGGTCAGCTCCGCAGCATGGGCGCTATGTTCGATTGGGAACGCGAAGCCGTTTCTTCCGACCCTTCCTATTATAAGTGGACGCAGTGGTTTTTTAAGAAGCTGATCGAATTGGGGTTGGCTTACCGCAAACTGTCGGCGGTAGATTTTTGCCCCACTTGCAACACCACCCTGGCCCGCGAGCAGGTGTGGGGCGATGACCGCCACTGCGAACGCTGCGGCACGCCCGTCATCAAAAAAGATTTGGAGCAGTGGTTTTTCCGCACCACCGATTATGCCGAAGAACTGCTCGATTTCAGCCAAATTAATTGGCCGGAACGGGTCAAAGTGATGCAGACGAACTGGATTGGCAAATCCACCGGCGCAGATGTGGTATTCAAGACGGAGCAGGGCGACGAGATGCCCATCTTCACTACCCGCCCCGACACGCTGTGGGGGGCGACCTTCATGGTGATGGCTCCCGAACATCCGCTGGTAGACAAAATCACGACGCCGGAGCAGGCGGACGCGGTGGCCGACTATCGCGCTGCCGCCGCCCGGATGAGCGACATTGACCGCGAATCGGCCGAACGGGAAAAGACCGGCGTTTTCACCGGCGCATACGCCATCAATCCGGTGAATGGCGAGCGTATTCCCATCTGGATAGCCGATTATGTGTTGATGGGGTACGGTTTTGGCGCGATTATGGCCGTTCCCGCCCACGATGAGCGCGACTTTGCCTTTGCCACCAAATTTGGCCTGCCCATCATTGAAGTGATTCGGGGGCCGGAACGCAGCGATGATGACGGCCCGCTGACGGAGGCCTACATTGCCAAAACGGAAGGTCACATGATCAATTCGGGCCAATTCACAGGCACGCCGACGGCCGAGGGCATCGAAAAGGTGACGGCGTGGCTGGAGGAAAAGGGGATTGGCAAGAAGGCGATTAATTACCGCTTGCGCGATTGGCTCATCAGCCGCCAACGGTATTGGGGCGCGCCGATTCCGGTGATTTACTGCCCCGAACATGGCGCTGTGCCTGTGCCGGATGAAGATTTGCCGGTGATGCTGCCGGAGGATGTGGAGTTTATGCCCACCGGTGAAAGCCCGCTGCGGTTCCATGAGGGCTTTTTGCACGCCGACTGTCCCATCTGCGGTAAACCGTCCAAGCGGGAAACGGACACGATGGATACGTTTATGTGTTCTTCCTGGTACCAATATCGCTACCTCAGCCCCGATTATGACGAAGGGCCGTTTGACCCGGAGGAGGGGGCGTATTGGCTGCCGGTGGACCAGTACACGGGCGGCATTGAACATGCGACGATGCACCTGATTTACACCCGCTTCTTCACCAAAGCGATGCGGGAGATGGGGCTGGTGGATTTCGACGAGCCGATGCTGGCGCTGCACAATCAAGGCATGGTGCTGGGCGAGGATAATGAGAAGATGTCCAAATCGCGCGGCAATGTGGTGGCTCCCGATAATTTGGTGCAGGAGTTTGGCGCGGATACGGTGCGGACGTATTTGATGTTTTTCACGAAGTGGGAGCAGGGCGGCCCCTGGAATTATGATGGCATTAAGGGGCCGCAGCGGCTGCTGCAAGATGTGTGGGCGATGGCGACGAAGGCGTATGTGCAGGGCGTGGTTAATGAGAAGGCTGATCGGGCGCTGCGCCGTAAGACGCATCAGACGATTCGTAAGGTGGGGGCGGATTTGGAGAGTTTTGGCTTTAACACGGCCGTTGCCGCCATCATGGAGCTGCGTAACAGCATCTTGGAAGCCCAACGCCGTGAAAATGTTTATGCCGAAAGCATGGATGAGGCCATTGACAACCTGCTCCTGCTGTTGGCCCCCATCGCCCCGCACATTACGGAAGAGTTGTGGGCGCAGCGGGGTAAACCGTACTCCATCCACCAACAGCCCTGGCCCGAATGGGACGCCGCCATCGCCAAAGAGGATACGATGACGTTGGTGGTGCAGGTCAACGGTAAGGTGCGCGACCGCATTGAGGTTCCCGCCGGCACGCCGGACGAGGAGCTAAAGGCGCTGGCGCTGGCTTCGGAGAAGATTCAGAAGAATTTGGCGGGGCGGGAGCCGCGTAAGGTGATTGTGGTGAAGGGGAAGCTGGTGAATATTGTGAAGTGAAACGTGATGCGTGATGCGTGAAACGTGATGTGTGATGTGTGACGGCCGTTCCTCGTGTGGGGAACGGCCGTTTTTTATCCAACTATCCAATCATTTCAGCGGCAACGGCCGTTTTCCATGCCCATTTAGCGATACTGCAACCTCATTAGCCGGAATATCCCGTTCCACAGCCAGCGCTATTGCCCGCATTTGCTTAACCAGCCGGGCAAATCTTTCTGGTTTTAGCGATTGACGGCCGTCCGACCACGCCTCTTCCGGTTGGGGATGCACTTCTAAAATCACCCCGTCGGCTCCGGCGGCTACGGCCGCTTTTGCCGTTGCCCCCACATATTCCCATCGTCCCGTCGCGTGGCTGGGGTCGGCGATGATGGGCAGATGGGACAAATTCTTGATGACCGGAATGGCATTGATGTCGAACGTATTGCGCGTTTCTGTCTCATTGGCCCGGATGCCGCGCTCGCACAGCATCACATTGTTATTGCCGTGGCTCAGAATGTACTCGGCGCTCATCAACCATTCCGTCGTCGTGCCGCTGAAGCTGCGTTTGAGCATGACCGGATGGCCTGACTTGCCGATGGCGTTGAGCAAGGTGTAATTTTGCATATTGCGCGCGCCCACTTGCAAAATATCGGCGTATTCGCAGACCAGCGGAACCAGCGCCGGGTCCATCACCTCGGTGATGACGGGCATTCCGGTCGCTTCGCGGGCTTCGGCCAGGTAGCGCAGCCCTTCTTCGCCCAATCCCTGGAAGGAGTAGGGGGAGCTGCGCGGTTTGTACGCGCCGCCGCGCAGGATGTGCGCCCCCGCTTCTTTGCAGGCGTGGGCGACTTCCAGCAGTTCCGTGCGCCCTTCGATGGAACACGGGCCGGCCATGACGACTAAATCGCTGCCGCCGATGGTGACGCCGCCTACCTGGATGAGGGTGTCGTTGGGTTTGAATTCTCTGCTGGCCCCTTTGTACGGTTTGGAGATGGGCATGACGGTTTCAACGCCGATCATGCGGCCAAGTTGGCGGCGGTCGAGGGTACGGCCGTCGCCAATCACGCCAATTACTGAACGGTCTTCGCCGATGATGACGTGGGTTTTACATCCAACTGCTTCGACGCGCTCGATGATGGCGTTTACATGTTCCTGGGTAGCGGCCGGTTTCATTACTACAATCATGATTTCTCTTCCTTTTTGTAGGACGATTTGGCAAAGGGTGTGTTTCATCTCAGTTGATGTATCGGGAATTGAAATTCCCGATACTTGGCTCAACGTTTCGGGAATTCCAATTCCCGAAACACGCACTTTTCTCAACTCATTTGAAATGCACCCTTTAGCAAATCGTTTTACGGTTGCGGCACTAAGGCCATGAATTTTTCGATCTCTTCCGCCGGAACGGGCGGGACATTATCTTTGTCGGGGCGAAGCGAGGCAGCTTCGTGTAAATAAATGTGCTTGAGTTCTTTGGGGGATTTGGTTGTGTTCCAATGCAGCAAAACGCGGATACAGTGGGGCAGGCCGTCGGGTACGTCCATTTCATGGCCGCACAGCAGCGCCACATCGTACCAACCGAGTTGACGCGCGGCCGTTGCCGGGTAGGTGGCGTTAATGTCTCGCGTTGTCGTGAAGTAGGCGCTGGCAACGTCATTGGGGTCTATGTCGTTGTATTGGATCATCGTAAACAGCAGTTCTCTGGATGCGGCCAGGATGGCTTCTTTGCTGTTTTCGGCGACGGTGGTTGCGCCGCGCAGTCCGCGACACATCATTGGATTTTGTGAGGGGGTACGGCCGTTTTCTTTCATATGGGTTCCCTTATCTAATGTAGCTTGGATGTAACCATACAGGTGACAATCGCTTTTTCCAGAGGTGTTAGCCAAAGCCACGATGGTTAACAAGTGACTGTCACCTCTGGTAGCTGTATCGTTACGTTCGGATTGCCAATCCGACTTACAAACAAAAAAAGACGCGGTCTTGATGACCGCGTCTTGTCAAGTTTGTTCCTTTGCCTCTGGCTTTTACCTACGACAAACAAACCTCCTCAGCCAATTGCGGTCTGAGCGGCGTTCCAAAAAAATAAAAGCCAAAGTAAAACTGTTTCTGCATGGCAAGCATGTTACCAGTTTGAAGGGGTTCAGTCAACCCTTGCAAAGGCGCAATTTACCTAAATAAATCCTCTGATTTTTGTTCAAAACGTCTAAATTAACGGGCTTTCAGATTGAATTGCGCTTCCCGGAGGTTGAGAGCCTCCGGGAAGGCGATTAATTCACTCTAACACAAAAATCTTCCGCTCGGCGCACATCTCCTTCAAAATGTCCGGCCAAACGGTGACGCTGACTTCGCCCAGGTGGGCTTTGCGTAACAGCAGCATCATTGTCCGTGATTGGCCGATGCCGCCGCCGATGCTCAATGGAATCTTGTCGTTCATAATCGCTTGATGGTAGGGCAGCTTGAGAAAATCCATTTGCCCGGTGATTTCTAGCTGCTGTACCAGTGTTTCTTTGTTGACGCGGATGCCCATTGAGGATAGTTCGTGCCGCCGCCGGGTGACCGGGTTCCAGACGAGAATGTCGCCGTTTAAGCCGTGCATGGGACGGCCGTCTTTAGAGACCGTCGGCGTTACCCAATCATCATAATCGGCGGCCCGCATCTCATGCGGAAAGCCGTCGGCCAGTGTCCAGCCGATGCCGTAGATGAAGATGGCGGGATATTTTTGGAGAACGGCCGTTTCTCGCTGTTTGCGCGGCAGGTCCGGGTACATCGCCAAAATATCCTCCGCGTGCAAAAATGTCAGTTCCTCCGGCAGATTGGGGTATTTGTCGTTTTTTAACTGCGGGAACAGTTCCTGCACGTGCTTTTCCGCGCCTACCAACACCTTCCAAATCTTCTTCACCACATCCGTCAGAAAATCCAGATTGCGGTCTTCGGCCGTAATCGCCCGTTCCCAATCCCATTGATCCACATAAACACTGTGGTCATGATCAAGAAAATAATCCTTGCGCACTGCCCGCATATCCGTCAGCAGCCCCTCGCCCGGCTTCATCCCAAACTGATTCAAAGCCATTCGTTTCCACTTTGTCGCCGCCTGTACAACTTCAGCATCAATGGGATGCTGGTCGTAATCATTGGAAATGTGGAAGCCGACGGGCGTGCGCGAGCCGTCCCGGTCTAAATAATCATTGACGCCGCTGTGTACATCAACAATGAGCGGCACTTGCACCCGAATCAGGTTCAATTCTTTGCATAAGTTGTCCTCGATGTAATCTTTGGCAGCGTACAAGGCGATTTGGGTTTCTTTGGGATCGAGTAAAGATTCGTAATCGGTAGGTAAGACCTTTGCCAAATCTGCATAATTACCGATGCCCGGCCCGGCCAAATCGGCTTGTTTGTTGGCTAATAAATCTGACATGGTTTGACTCCTTTGTCCAAGTGGGTTGTGAGATAATGCAAGTCGAAGGGTGAAATGCTGCTGCGGTGGCTCGCCTTGGCTCTTACAGGATACTCAGGAGAGGGGCGGTTTGTCATGTGCCAAATGTCACCATTCCTTTTATGCGAAAATAATTTGACAAGATAGGACGAGGTACATATAATACCATTTCGCTTGTTAGGTATTATGCTTTTATGACAAGGAGCCCCAGACGGGAATGGCATTTTGATAACAAAGAGTTCCAGGGGGTGCAACAAGGCGGTTGCACCCTTTCTTTGTGCAGAATGCCTTTTTGCTGTTTGAGGCGAGAATATATCCATGATTAAGAAGGTGAACCGTTGTGTTTGTCTTCCAGGGAGCAGGTGAAATATAAATGGCTAAACTTCCGACCAAAAGTTACGCGCGTACAACCAATCCACTGAAATTACCTACGCTTATTGATGTTCAATTGAAATCGTTTGATCACTTTATAAATGAAAGTATTGCAGCGTTGTTCGATGAGATCTCGCCGATTGAAAGTTATAATGGGAATTTGAAGCTGTTTTTCCCCAGTAATCGGCCGGAGGTGGAGGGGTTTGACCTCAAGTATTGGTTTGGTGAGCCGAAATATAATGTAGAGGAATGTGTAGAGCGCGATATGAGTTATGCGGCCCCGCTGCATGTGCGGGCGATGCTCTACAGCGCTGATTTGGACCAGCCGGTTGTGCAGGAAATTTTTATGGGGGATTTCCCTTTGATGACGCCTGCAGGCACGTTCATTATTAATGGTACTGAACGGGTTGTTGTTAGCCAGTTGATCCGCTCGCCCGGCGCTTATTTTGAGGTGGTGGATGAGCGGACGACGGGACGGCCGTTAGCCATGGGCAAGTTGATCCCGGATCGCGGCGCCTGGATGGAGTTTGAAACCCGTAAAACGGATTACATTACCGTAAAGTTCAATCGGAAACGGACAGTGCCGATTACGCTCTTCTTGCGGGCGATGGCGGCTGTTGACGACGGGCTTGGCGACCCGCTGTTTAAGACGGGCAGCGATGAAGAGCTTTTGGCGCTTTTTGAAGATGTGGATACGAACGGCGAACATCTTTACATTCAAGGCAGCCTGGAACAGGAGCCGGCCTGGGATGAGGATAAGCCAATTGCGCAGCAGGCGTTGATTGAGTTTTACAAGCGGATGCGCCCCGGTGATCCGCCTACGCTGGATAATGCTACGCAGTATCTACAGGAACAGCTTTACGATCCGCGCCGGTATGATTTGGCGGCAGTGGGCCGTTATAAGTTGAATAAACGCCTCGGATTGCAAGAGGTTGTGCCGCTTACGCATCGCACGCTGACTCAGCATGATTTGGTGCGATTGATTCGGCGTATGATTCAAATTAACAACGGGCAAGAAGGGCCGGATGATATTGATCATTTGGGCAATCGCCGCGTGAAGACGGTGGGGGAATTGCTTCAGGCGAAGCTGCGTGTTGGGTTGCGTCGTATGGAACGTGTTGTAAAGGAACGCATGTCTATTCGCGGCAATGAGAATGTAACGCCGATTTCGTTGATTAATATCCGCCCGGTGGTGGCGGCTGTGCGTGAATTTTTCGGCAGTTCGCAGTTGAGCCAGTTTATGGAGCAGGCGAACCCGCTGTCGGAGTTGACGCATAAGCGGACGCTGTCGGCGCTTGGCCCCGGCGGGCTGCGTCGGGAACGGGCCGGGTTTGAGGTGCGTGATGTGCATCATAGTCATTACGGCCGTATCTGCCCCATCGAGACTCCTGAAGGCCCGAATATCGGTTTGATTGGTCGTTTGGCGTCATACGGCCGTGTTAACAAATACGGCTTTATCGAAACCCCGTACCGTCGTGTGCAAAATACCATCCCCGGCGACAGCGACGAATTAGTTAATCATGACGCCTTTGAAAACATCGTAGACCCCGAAACAGGCGAAATCATCGTCTCCGCCGGTGAAACTATCACCAAAAAACATGCCAAAAGCATCAAAGCCGCCGGCATTGCCGAAGTGCGTGTGCAGCCATTCATTACCGACGAAATCGTTTATATGTCGGCTGACGAAGAAGACCCGTACACCATTGCTCAGGCCAATGCCAAATTGGACGAGCGCGGCCAGTTGATTCAAAGGCGCGTTTCCAGCCGTCGTAACCAGCAATTCCGGTTCACCTCCGTGCAGCGGGTTGATTTTATGGATGTAGCGCCGCGCCAGATCGTAGGTATTTCGGCCGCGCTCATTCCCTTCCTGGAACATGACGATGCCAACCGCGCCCTCATGGGTTCAAATATGCAGCGTCAGGCCGTTCCGCTCCTTCAGCCCAATGTTTCTGTCGTTAGCACGGGTATGGAGCTGCAAGCTGCGTACAATTCCGGTCAGATTGTTTTGGCTGGGGCCGATGGCGAAGTTGTCAGCGTAACAGGCGATAAAATTGTCGTCATGGAAGCGGGTGGCCCGCATACATACAACTTGCGCAAATACAATCGTTCAAATCAAAGCACTTGCATTGATCAACGCCCGGTTGTCATAAAGGGCCAGCGCATCAAAGCTGGCGAGGTGCTGGCTGACAGTTCCTCCACCGAGTATGGCGAACTGGCTCTCGGTCAGGATGTTTTGGTTGCTTTCTTGTCTTGGGAAGGCGGCAACTACGAAGATGCCATCATCGTAAGCGAAAATATGGTGCGGAAAGACCACTTTACATCTATCCACATCGAAAAACACGAAGTAGAAGCGCGTGACACGAAATTAGGGCCGGAAGAAATTACCTATGACATTCCCAATGTGAGCGAAGATGCGCTAAAAGATTTGGACGAACGAGGGATCATTCGTGTTGGCGCCGATGTAAATGAGAATGATATTTTGGTCGGTAAAATTACTCCCAAGGGTGAAAAGGAGTTAAGCCCTGAGGAGAAATTGCTGCGTGCGATTTTTGGAGATAAAGCGCGCGAGGTGAAGGATTCCAGTTTGCGTCTGCCGCATGGCGCCCGTGGTAAGGTGGTGGATGTTCATGTGTTTACCCGTCAGCATGACCGCGATTTGCCGGCTGGTGTGGAAACGATGGTGCGGGTAAGTGTGGCGCAGCGGCGCAAAATCTCCGCCGGCGACAAGATGGCTGGGCGACATGGGAACAAGGGTGTTATTTCTAAAATTGTCCCCATTGAGGATATGCCGTTCCTGGATGATGGAACTCCGATTGATATCGTGCTAAGCCCGCTTGGCGTGCCCGGTCGTATGAATATCGGGCAAGTGTTGGAAGCGCATTTGGGTTGGGCTGCCAGCCGCTTGGGTTTCCGCGCTATTACGCCGGTGTTCGACGGGGCTAATGAAAATGAAATTGCGGCTGAATTAGCACGGGCGTGGCTCATTGAGTACGCCTGGCAAATTGCATCAGATTGGGCTTGGGATTGGCTCCAGGAGATGGAATATGATCTTGAGTCGCTTGAGGATGATGATGCCGCGCGTAATTTGTTTATTACGGCCTGGTTGGGCGAACTCGGTTATTCTGTTGAACAATTGGAGATTGATTCTATGTATGCCCGGCGGGCTGTTGCCCGTGAATGGCTTCGTCAGCGCGGTTGGGATGCAACGGCCGTTTTCCCTGAAAACACCGAGGAAATGAGCAAGATGGACTGGGTTCCGTGCGATCAAGTCGCCATCGAAGCCGCTGTGCGTGAGTGGTATACGCACATGCTGGAAACTTATGGCGACTCTTTGCCTGAGGCGGTTCATGTTGATCCTAAAACGACGGAGTTAGATAAGTTGCAAGAGCTGGCTGCTCAGATTACGGTTGCAACACACAGCCCGCTCCCAATTTTGGGTAAGGAAAGATTGTACAACGGTAAGACGGGACGGCCGTTTGACCAGCCAGTGACAGTAGGCGTCGTTCATATGCTCAAATTAGCTCACCTTGTTGAAGACAAGGCCCACGCCCGTTCCACCGGGCCATACTCCCTTGTTACCCAACAACCGCTAGGCGGTAAGGCCCAATTCGGCGGCCAGCGCTTTGGCGAGATGGAAGTGTGGGCGCTAGAAGCCTACGGTGCCGCCTACACATTACAAGAAATGCTAACCATCAAATCTGACGACGTACAAGGCCGCGTCAAGACTTACGAAGCCATCGTCAAAAACGAACCTATTGACCCACCAGGCATTCCCGCTTCCTTCCGGGTTTTGGTCAAGGAATTACAAAGCCTTGGCCTGGCCGTTGAAGCCATAACAAACTCAGGCGACGTCATACGTTTTGGCAAAGACGACGATAAGCGCCACCAGGGTTGGGCCAGAGGTGGCCTGATGGACTTAGTCCGCGATCGGCGCTAAATATCGAGTTAATAATTTACTCGCGGAATTTCCGAAAAAATCTCCGCTTTTGTTTGACAACATAGACGATTGTGATAGAATGCCACTTCGTATGTCTGCCAACAATATTAGTTAGGTAACTCGTAGTTACCAATTGAATACGTGAAATCACAGAGGCCATCGAGTTGATACAACTACGATGGCCTCCATTTGTCGGGAAGTTGTGATTGTTGTCAGCCAGACAACAAAAATCACAGAATTTATCATGGGTTGTTGCCATAAGAGCGACACAGACCGATAAGGAGATAGGTTAGAGTGCCTACAATAAATCAACTTGTGCGTAAAGGGCGCAAGACAAAGTCAAAGAAAAGTACAGCGCCGGCGTTGCAGTGGACATTCAATTCTTTTAAGCAGCGGCGTGTGCGTCAGTCCAAAGGCTCGCCTCAGAAACGTGGTGTTTGCACACAAGTAAAGACCATGACGCCCAAAAAGCCCAATTCGGCCTTGCGTAAGGTCGCCCGCGTGCGTTTAACGAATGGTATTGAAGTGACCGCCTATATTCCTGGTGAAGGGCATAACTTGCAAGACCACTCAGTTGTTCTGGTGCGTGGTGGGCGTGTGAAGGACCTGCCTGGTGTACGTTATCACATCGTTCGTGGCACATTGGATTCCGATGGTGTCGAGGATCGAAAGAAAGCCCGCTCGAAATATGGCGCTAAAACGCCCAAGTGAGTGCGCTCACAGTAGTCGTGGTTTAGTAACAGACGGAGAATAGAGAAATGCCAAGACGTTATCGTCCGGAAAAAAGAATTGTTGAACCTGATTTGCGCTACAATAATGTTCATGTCGCCATGTTTGTGAATCGCTTGATGAAAAGCGGTAAGAAGAGCACAGCGCAGCGAGTTTTATATGATAGTTTTGCAATCATTGAAGAGCGGGCTAAACGGCCTGCGGTTGAGGTGTTTGAACAAGCGCTTGAGAATGTGATGCCGCGTGTTGAAGTTAAACCGCGACGGGTAGGTGGCGCTACTTATCAGGTTCCTATTCCTGTTGATGCGGCTCGTCAAACCTCTTTATCAATGCGTTGGTTGTTGGCTGCAGCTCGTAGCCGTGGCGGCCGGTCTATGGCGGAAAAATTAGCTAACGAGTTCATGGATGCTGTGAATAACCAGGGCGCGGCAGTGAAACGGCGTGATGATACGCACCGGATGGCAGAAGCCAATCGCGCGTTCTCCCATTTCCGTTTTTAATTTTGGTTGGATTTTCTGATGAGTGATCGTTATCCCTTAGATCGTGTTCGTAATATTGGCATCATTGCTCACATAGATGCCGGTAAAACCACGACTACCGAACGAATCTTATACTATACCGGCGTGATTCATCGTATGGGTGAAGTCCACGAAGGTACTGCCACCATGGATCATATGGAGCAGGAACAAGAGCGTGGCATAACGATCACCTCTGCGGCTACAACAACCTATTGGCGTAAACACCAGATTAATATCATTGATACGCCAGGCCATATTGACTTCACGGCCGAAGTGCAGCGCAGCTTGCGTGTGCTTGACGGCGGCGTCGTCGCCTTTGATGCAGTAGCCGGTGTTGAACCTCAGTCTGAAACCGTCTGGCGTCAGGCGGATGAATATAACGTGCCTCGCATCTGTTTTGTGAACAAAATGGATCGTGTGGGCGCCAACTTCGTTCGCACAATCAGCATGATTCGGGAACGTTTGGGCGCCAATCCAATTGCCATACAATGGCCGATTGGCGAAGAATCTGATTTCCGCGGCATTGTTGATTTGCTGACAATGGAAGCTTTTGTCTGGGAGGATGATGATTTGGGCGCAGACCCTCAGATCGTACCCATCCCTGATGATGTGGTTGAAGATGCTGAAAATGCGCGACAGACGATTATTGAGCGCATTGTTGAAACAGATGACGAGCTTATGCTTCGTTATCTTGATGAGGAAGAGATAACTGCCGAGGAGCTGCGGGCTGTGCTTCGTGCTGCCACAGTGAAAGGACAGGTGACGCCCGTCTTGTGTGGGACAGCCTTGCGTAACAAGGGCGTGCAGCGGCTTTTGGACGCGATTGTATATTACTTGCCTTCTCCTTTGGATGTCCCTCCCATTAGTGGCGTAAATCCCTTCACGGGTAGCGAAGAATCTCGTGCCGCTAAGGATGAGGAGCCTTTATCCGCGCTTGTTTTCAAGATTGTGACAGACCCTTATGTGGGTAAGTTGGCGTACTTCCGCGTGTATTCTGGAGTTTTGAGAAGCGGTGATTCGGTTTTGAATAGCGCCAAAAACAGAAAAGAGCGGATCGGCCGTATTCTGCGAATGCACGCCGATCGCCGTGAAGATTTGAAAGAAGTCCGGGCCGGCGATATCGCTGCTACCCTAGGGTTGAAAACTACCTTTACCGGGGAAACGCTTTGCGATATGAAAGCCCCCATCATTTTGGAATCAATTGACTTTCCAGAGCCGGTAATATCCTTAGCCATTGAACCAAAAACAAATGCCGATCAGGATAAAATGGGCATTGCCTTGCGTGCCTTGGCTGAAGAAGACCCCACATTCCAGGTGAAAACCGACGAGCAGACCGCTCAAACAATTCTTTACGGCATGGGCGAGCTGCATTTGGAGGTGTTGGTTGATCGTATGTTGCGCGAGTTTAAAGTAGCCGCCAATGTTGGTCAGCCGCGAGTAGCTTACCGTGAAACCATCACTCGCGTTGTTGAGAGGGCGGAAATGCGTTTTGTCCGCCAAACAGGCGGGAGAGGGCAGTACGCACATGTCGTTTTGCGGCTTGAACCATTAGAGCCTGGGGCTGGATTTGTTTTTGAAAATGCAATAGTTGGCGGCTCCATCCCCAAAGAATACATTAAGCCTGTTGAGGCAGGCATTCGAGAGGCTTTGGGTGGCGGCGTAATGGCTGGTTATCCTTTGGTGGATATTAAAGCTGTACTTTATGACGGTTCATTCCATGAAGTTGACTCTTCTGAAATGGCATTTAAGATTGCGGGTTCAATGGCTTTAAGAGAAGGTGCGCAGAAAGGTGCCCCGGTTTTGTTGGAGCCAATTATGTCTATTGAGGTCGTGACTCCTGAGGAATATACAGGAGATGTCATTGGTAACCTTTCGGCGCGCCGAGGGGCCATTGAGGGTATGGAAATGCGATCTGAAGGCCTTCAATCTATCAAGGCAAAAGTACCGCTGTCGGAGATGTTTGGATATGCTACTCGTTTGCGTTCTATGACACAAGGACGAGGAACCTTCACGATGGAATTTGAGCATTATGCTCCGGTGAGTGATGCTATTGCGCAAGCGGTATTGAAGGGGAGTCTCTAGTTAGTAATCAAACGCCGGGAATCCGGTATTATGTTTTAATAATTGTTTAATTGGTAAAGAGGATAGGGAAAAATGGCCAAAGAAAAATTTGTACGGGAAAAGCCACACTGCAATATCGGCACCATCGGTCACATTGACCATGGTAAAACCACATTGACAGCGGCAATTACCAAAACCTTGTCACTGAAAGGCTGGGCAGATTTCTCAGCATTCGATGAAATTGACAACGCTCCGG
>JANTHP010000004.1 GCA_024762395.1 Anaerolineae bacterium
CAGCCCACCACGAATGAATGAAAATCCACAGATTGCGCAGATGGCGCAGATTTAATCTGTGTAATCGGCGTAATCTGCGGTTTATTTACAGAGGAGCCAATTTACATACAAGCGGCAGTCCCCCTCACCCCCTCACCCCCTCACCTCCTCACCTCCTTCGGCCGCCACAGGTTAACTAATTCCGCCTCATCCATCTCGGCCAATTCGCGCCAATGGGTAATGGGCAGTTGGAAATGGGCAATGGCGGCGGTGGGCATTCGCTCCCATTGGCCGGACAAGACAGCCACTAAATGCTCCATCCCCGGATTATGCCCCACAACCATCACGGATTGAATGGCGTCGTCCAGCGCCTGCACCACTTCCAGGTAAGCATCGGCGTCGGCCAGGTAAAAGCGGCGGGTAAGTTGAATTTCACGGTCATAATCGCAAGCCAGGGCGACAGCTTCGGCCGTTGCCAGGGCGCGTTCGGCGCTGGAAGCGATGATGAGGTCGGGGGTGAGGTCGTTTTCTTTGAGCAGGCGGCCCATGCGGGGGGCGTCCTGTTGGCCTCGTTTGTTTAACGGCCGTTCATAATCCGACAAATTTTCATTATCCCAGCTTGATTTGGCATGTCGCAGAACCAGTAATGTTTTCATAGCGCCTCCGTTTTGAGTAATCGTACAATAAGAGGCTGCGGGTTTGCAAGTTTGCTAACGGCGAATTCCCAAAGAACCTGAATTCTCACTTGACAAAGTGTCTAGTTCACACTATTATATTATCAACAATTAGTGTTACAAAGACACGAATAAAGGAGTCCATTTCATGCCAAGCAGCCACGCCGCCATAATCGGCCGTTCCCATCGGCTGATACAGCAAAACAGCCATGATTTCGCCATTTCCGGCCAACCCACCGCCCAGACCGCGTTTGGGCTGGTTCTGGATGGCTGCGGCAGCAAGGTAGACAAGCTGCCAGCCCACAATGAAGTGGGCGCGAAGCTGCTGGGACAATTTGCCGCCGGGTATCTCAGTGGGCAGTTGTTAGTTGATAGTGAACAGGTGACAGTTGAAGCGTTGGCAGGCGGGTTGTATGCGGCGGGCCTGGCTTTTTTACGGGGGGTGATGGCTTTGTATGATTTTCCCGATGAGGCGCGGCGGGCGAAGTTTGTGGCGTCTAATTTGCTGGCAACGATGGTGGGGTTTGTGGTTGTGCGAGAAACGGCCGTTTTCTTTTGGCAGGGCGATGGCTATCTGGTTCACAACGGGGCCGTTACGACGCTGGACAGCCATAACCGGCCCGATTATTTGGCTTATCGCCTGTTGGACGGAGGGGAAGACGGCCGTTTCCAAACCAAAACCATCACTTTAACCGACAAAACCGACTGGCTCGCCGTCGCCACCGACGGCTGGCGGCCCGATTTGCTGGCGGGATTGGCCGAGCCGCGTTCCAGCCTGGCATTGCAGCGCTGGCTCAACGTCCAGGCGCGGCAGCCGGGCAATTTTGAGGATGATGGCGCAGTGACGGTGTGGTGGCAAAATGCGTGATGCGTGATGCGTGAGGGAATGTAATGAAACGGGAGATTTTTATTGATGGGAAACGGATAGCGCTTGATCCGGCGCAGTTGATTCAGTCGGGCGGGGAAGGGATGGTGTTTGGATTGGGGGGAACGGCCGTCGCTCCCACAACGGCCGTCAAACTGTACCACCACCCCATCCCCCAACACGCCGCCAAACTGCGCCATTGGGTAGAAAATGACCTGTCAACGCGGCTGCCGGATGGCATTTTGGGGCCAACCGCGCTGGTTTTGGATGGAAACGGCCGTATCATCGGCTTCCAAATGCCCCGCTTACCAGTCGGCGCACTTCCCATCAAAAAATTATCCAGCCCCCCCTTCTGGCGAAAAAATAAACTCGCCATCACCGACGTGCTAACCCTCTTCCACCAAATCCACGCCACCCTTACCAAACTGCACCAACTGGGCATCATCATCGGCGACCTCAACGACCACAATTTGTTTTTCACGTTTCACGATTCACGTTTCATGCCATCATTCATTGATGTAGACAGCTACCAGTTCGGCCCCTACCCCTGCCCGGTAGCCATGCAGCCCTTCCTAGACCCGGCTTTGTACCACGTGACCGATTTTGGCAAACGGCCGTATTTCACCCCGGAAACAGATTGGTACGCCTTCGCCGTTCTGCTGGTAAAAAGTTTGCTGCAAGTCCATCCCTACGGCGGGACGCACAAACGGTACAAATCCCTCCAGGCCAGGGCCAAAGCGGGAGTGAGCGTGCTGGATACGGCCGTTACCTACCCCAAATCCGCCCGCCCCCTCAACACCCTATCCGACAACCTGAAACACCAAATCCACCTCATTTTCGAGCGCGGTCAACGCACGCCATTTCCCATTAGCCTTTTAGCTGAGAAGCATTTCAGCATTTCAGCATTTCAGCCAGTCAGCCCCTCAGTCCTCAGTCCTCAGTCCTCTAAACTGCTCTTATCAGTGGATGGCGTCATTGAACACGTTGCAGTGAGGGGTAAACGCATCCAAGCCGTCGTGCGCGAAGATGGAAGCTACAAATTAGTGCGGTTAGGCATTGGCGGCATTTTGGATGAAGTGGCGCTGTTTGACGGGCAGCCGGGCTACCGTTTCGCCGGTTTTGGCCGTTACCTGGTCGTCAATCCGCCGGGACGGCCGCATTTGCTCATTCTGGATGTGGGCGGCGGCCAACCCGGCCGGGTAACGATGGTGGAGACGGCGTTGTTTAGGGAAACGGCCGTATTCGCCGCTACCGCCCGCCATCTTTACCGCATCGCCGGAACCTGGATTATGCGCGGCAGCATCCGCGACGGCCTGTATGTCGAAGACGCCATCGCCACCGCCCACCGCAGCCAAACCCAATTCTGGGCCTCGCCCCTCACCGAAACCCTGATTGGCCGCCACCGCATCCTCGCCGAAAATCGCTTCTTTCTCCTACACGAAAACGCCAACTACGACATTTCCATCCCCCAACTCATGCCAGGCGAAAGTCTCACCGGCATAGAACCCATCTTCACCGCCCGCGCCGCCGCCCTCCGGCTGGAAATCCGTCAGCGCGGCCAAATCCGGGCAGAAACATTTGCCGTCAATTTCAAAGGGGAACGGGTACAGCCCTACTCGCTGGATTTACCACGCACACACACATTTCCGTATCGAAACGGTCAGGGCAAAAGCGCCCTCCTCCACGAACCTTCCCGCCTCACCCTTATTGTGAATTGTGAATAGCCAATTGTGAATTGTGAACGGAGCATCTAATTCACAATTCACAATTCACAATTCTTTTGCTTAAATCTCCCTACCCCCGGTATAATCGTCGCGAGATTCATTTTTTCCCGAGGAGACACCACGCGCTTGCGGCGCACCACAAATAAATGAATATCGTAAGTCGGATTGCCAATCCGACCTACATTTACAGAGGAGAATTTTGTCATGCGACTTTCACGATTGGCTCGTTTTACCACCCCCTTGATTGTTTTGATGTTTGCTGTTTTAGCATTGGCGCCAACGGCCGTTTACGCCGCCCCCCTATCCGAAGAACCCACCGGCGGGGCTGGTATTGTCATGGGCCTGCTGGGCCTCGTCCTGCTCCTGGTCGGCGTCGTCGCCGTCATCGGCGCCGTCGCCTTGGGCATCATCGGCATCGGTTACAACACAGTCACCCCCGACGACGAATAGTCCCCCAGGTGCGACGCACTTTTTTGGAAGTGCAACGCACCTTTAATACGTCTTTTAGCAGCCAGCGGATAATCCGTTGGCTGTTTTTTTACCCCTTGACAAAGTGTTGTTTTCACACTATACTGTATTTAGTGTTTCAACTACACTAAATAAATCAACAGAGAGTGCATAATGAAGGAATGAAAATTCATCCTTCATCATTCATCCTTCATCATTTAGAAAAAGGAGATAACCATGAGCAAATTCCCTCATTTTTACGATCCCAGCCGAATTGGCACACTTTTTTACCCCGATCCAGCCGTCATCGCCGCCGACGCCCAGGCCGCAAACCTGAAACCGGCCGTCGAAGACAAAAAGAAAGTCCATTTGGTCATCATTGATATGCAAATTGACTTCTGCCACGCCGACGGCACGCTGTTCGTCCCCGGCGCGGGCGACGACATCCGGCGCACCATTGAATTCATCTACAATAACGCCGAGCGCATCACCAACATCACCTGCTCGCTCGATTCTCATCTGCCACACCAGATTTTCCACCCGGCATGGTGGGCAGATAAGGATGGCAACCATCCGGCCCCGTTTACGCTCATCACCTACGAAGACATCAAAAAGGGAACGTGGCGGCCGTTGGTGGCCCCGGTGCAGTCTACCAATTATGTCAAAACATTGGAGGAACAGGCTAAAAAGACGCTGACCATTTGGCCGTACCATGTGATGATGGGCGGGATTGGTAATGCGTTGGACCCGGAATTGTGGACGGCCGTTATCTGGCACAGCCTGGCGCGTAAAACCCAACCCACCTGGCTCACCAAAGGCAGCATTCCCCTCACCGAACATTACTCCATCATCCAGCCCGAAGTGCCCGTCCCCGGTCATCCGCTGGGCGGCAAAAACAAAGCCTTCCTGGACACACTGTCCGACGCCGACATCGTTCTCATCGCCGGTGAAGCGGAAAGCCACTGCGTTTTAGAAACGGTGGAAGATTTGGTCGAAGATTTTGGCAACAAGCCCAATGCCCTGCAAAAAATCTACTTCCTGCGCGACTGCACCTCCCCCGTTGTCCATCCCGACATTGATTTCCACGCCATCGCCATGAAGCAGTTCGCCCAATTTGAGAAGCAAGGCGTGAATTTTGTGAATAGTACGGACTTTTAGAAGGCTGAAGGATGAAATATGAAGGCTGAATTCAGCCTTCACCCTTCATCCTCCATCCTTTGTATAAGGAGATCACAATGAGCAACAACGGACTTGGCAATTTAGACGATCTATTTCAATCGGCGCAAGAGGACGGGCTAACGGCCGATACCCTCGACCTTGTCGTCTCCAACCTGAATGGGCCGACAATGGCCGGGCCGGTGGGGATGCCGCTGGATCAACTGGCAACCAACGAGGTGACGCTGGCAATGAACATCATTGACATGAGCGGCTCCATGTACCCCCACGCCGCCGACCTGATTCGGGCTTACAACGAAGATTACTTAGCCGCCATGCTCGGTTCGGCCGCCAGCGACGACATTTTGGTGAGTACGATCCTGTTTAACGACAAGGTCAAGCTGCTGCACGGCTACGTCAATCTGGCCGATGCGCCCCAGCTAACGCCCAAAGAGTACGACCCCAATTACAGCACGGCGTTGTACGATGCGGTGGCGGGCGGGATGACGAATATGGTTTTGTACGCCCAGCAGTTGCGGCAAAGCGGCGTCATGGCGCGGGGCATCGTCATCGTTTATTCGGATGGCGAGGATAACGCCTCCAAGCAGCAGGCGCGGGATGTGCGTCGGGCGGCGCAAGAGCTGCTGAATCAAGAGATTTACACGCTGGCTTATGTGGGGTTTGGGATGAAAAAGCAGATGGGATTTAAGCCAAACGGCTCCAATCCGGTGCAGGCGTTGGCTGATGACATTGGTTTCCCGCACGCGCTGGCGGCGGGACTGAATCATGAGGAGCTGCGGCGGATTTTCCACCTGGCTTCGATGTCGGCGGTGAATGTGAGTATGGGAACGGCCGTGCCCGCCGCTCTGTTTAGTTAAAAAATGGAGATTGGAGACTAGAGATTACCTCGGTCTTCAATCTCCAATCTCAATTCCCCCTACGCATACCGCAGCCGGTGGCTGATAAAAATCGTCGTCAACAGCAGCGAAATAGCCGTGCCTTGATGCACAATCGCCAGCCAGACCGGCACATCAAACAAGATAACGCTGACCCCCAACGTAATTTGAATGGACACCAGCCAAATCATCGTTTTCGCCCCTTTAGCGGCATCAGTCAAAGCGCTTTGTTTTTTGATGGCGTAAAATAACCAGATTGAGCCGGCCAACACCACAAACGCAAACCAACGATGAACATAATGCACGGCCGGGGGGTACGCCAGCCAATTGTTCCACCAGGGTTCTATTTCTACGAGATGGCTGATGGGGAACCATTTACCATACATCAACGGCCATGAATTAGAGGCATGACCTGCTTTTAGACCAGCAACCAGGCCGCCATACGAAATCTGAAACAGCAATACCAGGAAGAGAAAGAACGTTACTTTTTGCGGCTTTTTGCGCGCGCTGCGGTCGGCCGGCTTATTAAAGCCGTATTTGTTATTCAAAATGGCCCAATAGGTTAAGCCTAACAAGCCTAATGCGGTGAGTAAGTGGGCTGTCAGCCGATAATGGCTGACACTGGGCCGGTCTACCAGCCCGCTGCTGACCATGTACCAGCCCATAAACCCTTGCCCCAAAAAGCCCAGGCCAATCATCAAATAAATATGGGATTTACGCCAGGGGATTGTGCCTTTGAACAAATAGTAAAACAACGGCACGACGAATAATAATCCGGCCAATCGGGCGATGATGCGGTGTATAAATTCGTTGTAGTAGATAAATTTGTATTCATCCAGGGTCATGCTGCGGTGGATTTTTATAAATTCAGGGGACTGCTGGTATTTCTCGAAGGTTTCCTGCCAGGCCGCATCGCCAACGGGCGGCATGACGCCGGTGACGACGTGCCATTCGACCATGGAGAGGCCGGAGCGGGTAAGCCGTACCCAGCCGCCAAACATGACGAGGAATACGATAAGAAATGAGACGGTATACAGCCAGATGGCGATGTTTTTGTTGGTTGTTTTGAACATGTTTTTCCCTTTTTCTCTTCCTGCTTGATTGGGATGTAATGGTACTTGAAACGGCCGTTTCTGCCACTATTTTCATCCAAAACAGCAATGCCAATTCTGGCGTTGGGGTGAGATGGGCAGGATGGAAGCCGCCTGTTTAGCCGCGATTATGGCTCGCCCATTCCGCCCCTGCCAGTGTAAATTTCCAGAATTGGCATTGCTGTCCATCAAAATCGTCAAAAAAAGAGCCGGCCACTAACATGGTCAGCTCTTGCTAAGCAAAAATCGTCGTAACTATACAGCTACCAGAGGTGACAGTCACTTACTAAACATCGTGGGGGTGCGCGAACAAGTTGTCAGTCAATTTCACCGGCGGACATGGGAGGCCCGCCTACGGCGGCGTAGAGGGGCCTCCCAGGCCCCGGTTTTGGTGAACCAGTGACAAGTTGTTCGGAGCTCCCCCAAAACGACTCACAATTGCCATGACAATACAGAACAGTGTAAAATAAGGAAGAAGCTTAATGACAACCAATTCTAAACCATCGTTCACACTTAACTTGGGCCATTCTAAAAACTACCAACTTATTTATGAACGAGCGCCAAATGGCGCTGATACTAAATTAAGCTAATTTATCGCTGCCATCCGATAACGGTTTTAACGTGTACCCATCATGAACCCAGTACAACGAGTCAAGGTTCTACTAATTGAAAACGATACTCATATAGGCCATCAAGTTCGCCAGATATTGGATGACACGACCTCACCTATTTTAGCGCCACCACAGACCGAAATTCTACAAGCCAATAAACTTGCGCTGGGATTGGCTTATTTGACCGAGATGCGCTTTGATGCTGTGTTGTTGGCTATTTCACAGCCAGACGGTCAAGAAATCGCTGCGTTTCAACAATTACACGCGGCTGCGCCTGCCACCCCCATTTTAATTTTATGCGCTAAAGAATGTGAAGAAACGGCCGTAACCATGATGCAGCAAGGCGCGCAAGGATACTTGCGGCACGATCAACTACAGGCAAATATACTTATCAGCTTTTTGCAATTCGCCCGGATGCAAAAACAAACGCGCCTTGATTTAGAAGCCGCGTCAACGACCTCTAAAACCATCGAAACGGATTGCCGCCAAATTCTTGCCCAATACAGTGATGGTATTCTTGTTGTGGATGCAAATGGCATAATTCTGTTGGCCAATCCCGCAGCAGAACATATCCTGGCGCGTAAAGAAAACGATCTAATTGGCACTTCCTTTGAATACCCCCTGGTGAATGACGGTACAACCAAACTGGATATTCAACACGCGGATAGGGAAACGGCCGTTATCGAAATGCGTCAAGCGTCAATTAAATGGGAAAATCAAGACGCCCGCCTGGTTTCCTTGAGAAACATCACCGCCCGCCATCAAGCCAAACAAGAATTAGCCCGCAAAGCCACCGAATTAGAAATGCGCAACGCAGAATTAGACACCTTCGCCCAAACCACAGCCCATCAAATACAGGGACTGCTCAGTCAAATGATTGGCTACACCAGCTATCTGGAAATGCACTACAGCCCCAAACTGGATAGTGAAGCCCAAGACGTAATACGCCACATCCTGCGCAGCGGACACAAAATGAGCAACGTCCTCAACGAATTATTGCTGCTAGCCTACGTGGACAAAGACGACATTCCATTCGTCCCGCTCGATATGCAGCGTATTGTCTTTGAGGCGCGCAAACGCATGGCTTTCGAAATAGAAGAGTACAACGGGGAAATCATTCAACCTGACACCTGGCCCTATGTCGTGGGATACGCTTCCTGGATTGAAGAAGCCTGGGTCAATTACATCAGCAACGGGCTAAAATATGGCGGTACGCCGCCCAAAATACAATTAGGATGGAACCAACAAGATGATGGCTTCATCCGATTTTGGGTTAAAGACAACGGGCAAGGTATTCCCCAGGCCGACCAAAAAAGATTGTTCAAACCACACACGCGCCTAAAACAAATGCGGGCCACCGGCGAAGGTTTAGGGTTATCCATCGTTCAACGCATCATCAAAACATGCGGTGGAGAGGTGGGCGTCGAGAGTATGCCAGGCAAAGGCAGCACGTTTTGGTTTACCCTACCCATCCCCAACGATGACGAAACCGCCTCCTAAGAAATTGGGACTGGCGCAAAACATGATGCGCTTCCAATCACGTTTCACACATCACATTTTACGTCGCGGTTCCCACAAGAATTCCGAAAAAGCCACACATTCTACATTTTAGCCGCACAAAATGCTGTAACGGCCGTATAATCTTGTATAATGTCTACATAATCCCATACGCAAACAGGAGATACGCCCCCATGACCAACACCCACCCCATCATCGGCTGGGAAAAAGAAAGCCCGGTTCCCGAAAACTACCAATTTAACGATTATTTGAACGTGCGCAACGGCCGTCTCTTCCTCGAAGACCTCGACCTGACCAACCTCTTCGTAGACGACGGCCCAGACCAACCCTTCAACCGCAGCCTGCCCAGCCCGTTAGAAATCGTCTACCTGCCCATCATCGGCTACCGCATCAAGCAAATGAAACAGATTTTTGCCGAAGTGATTGACGAAGTGGGGTACAACGGCCGTTTCCACTACACCTACGCCTCCAAAGCCAACGCCGCCGAAGAAGTCATTCGCACCACCCTCGCCAGCGGCGCCCATCACGAAATGTCCTCCGCCGTAGACGTCAACATCGCCAAAATCATGATTCGGCGCGGCCTGCTCACACCCGACAAATACATCATCTGCAACGGCTTCAAACCCGCCGGCAGCAGCTACGCCGCCAATATCATTCAACTACGCGCCATCCACGACAAAATCATTCCCGTCGTCGAAGATTTAAGCGAACTGCCGCCCCTGATTGACTCCGACCTACCCTTTGATGTCGGCCTGCGCCTCAAAACCTACGGCCATCACACCACCATCGCCGACGCCGACGCCGCCAACTCCCGTTTCGGCCTTGATTTAGCCAATCTGGAAAAAGCCGCCGACGCCATCGCCGACGCCCCCAATCTCACCCTCACCCTGTTCCATTCCATGGTCGGCAGCCAGATTTTGGACGGCGACGCCTTCGTTTCCTGGCTCAAGCCGGGCATCGAGACCTACGCCCGCCTGCGCCAACGCCACCCCCATCTGCATATTTTTGACTTCGGCGGCGGGATGCCCGTCCCCATGACACTCAATTTTGAATTTGATTATCACCAATTCGTCCGCCTGCTGCTGACAACGCTGCAAGAAGTGTGCGGCCAATATGACGTGCCTGTCCCCGATGTGATGGGCGAATTCGGCCGCTACACCACCTCCGAACATGGAGCGCATCTATTCAAAATCGTCACCGACAAGGAAAACAACTCCAAACTGCCCTGGTACATCATTGACGGCTCGATTATGAGTTCCTTCCCCGATAGCTGGGCGCTGCAAGAGCATTTTATCGTTTTGCCGCTCAACCACCTGGACAAACCATTCCGGCAGGTGCAGCTTGGCGGCATCACCTGCGACAGTGACGACGTCTACCCGCCCAAAACGAGCCATTCGCCGCTTTACCTGCCGGTGGATACGGAGGATTTATACATCGGCTTTTTCAGCATCGGCGCCTACCAGGAGATGTTGGGCGGCGTGGGCGGCAGTAAGCACTGCGTCGTCCCGGAGGCGTATGAGTTAATTGTGGAATGGGGGGATGACGGCCGTTACCAATACACCGTCCTCTCCGGCCAATCCGAAGCCGACGTGTTGAGTAACCTCGGCTACCACATCCAACCCTAGAATTGGACGCAGATAAGCGCAGAAAACGCGGATAAAAAAGAAAAATCCGCGTCATCCACGTTCATCCGCGTCCTTAAAAAAATGTACGACCAAATCATCAACGATTTGCGAACCGCATACGATGGCTCCGCCCATAAACGCGACCAGACCGAAAAATCAGCCTGGAAGCTGGAAGCGCGGCAAGATTTTCTTGATTTGCTGCGGCAGGAAGGCAAACAAACGCTGCTAGAAATTGGAGCGGGGCCAGGGCATGACGGCCGTTTCTTCCAAGACAATGGCCTCACCGTCACCTGCGCCGATTTGTCGCCGGAAATGGTCAACCTCTGCCGCGCCAAAGGGCTGGAAGCGCACGTCATGGATTTCCTCAACCTGGATTTCCCCGACGCCCATTTCGACGCCGTCTATGCCCTCAACTGCCTGCTCCACGTCCCCAAACCCGACCTGCCCGCCGTCCTCCAATCCATCCGGCGCGTTCTCAAACCCGGCGGCCTTTTCTTCATGGCCGTTTACGGCGGCATCGAGCATGAAGGCATCTGGGAGAAAGATTACCACAAGCCAAAACGCTTTTTCGCCAATTACCTTGACGAACAAATCCAAGCAATCGTCGCTGAAATTTTCAAGTTGGAGCGGTTTACGGCCGTTGACAATAACAATGAGGCCGGCCTGCATTCACAAATACTCATTATGCGAAGAACGTAAAACGATTTGGCAAATCGTTCAACATGCAACAAACGACCGTCGCTATGCGTAATACAAGTAAATACAGGATTTATTCACATTTTTCTTTATCACACCCACATATAGGGTATGCATATTAACATCACAACTCAACAATCAGTAAGATTTTACATTTGTTATTCCGCCTGTGCGGGATTCCAAAAAATGGATGCCTGCCTCCGCGGGCATGACAGAAAAAGGTAAAGGTAAGGAGAACCCAATGAAACTCGATCGCACCCGCATCATTTTTATCGCCATCGTCGGCGTCGCCCTCATCGCCATCTGCGGCGTTGTCGGCTACAACCTCATTCAGGATAGGCTCACGCCCACGCCAGATGGCAGTGTTGTTTCGGTAACGGCCGTTCCCGGCGCCACCCCCGTCGTCATCCTCGACTCCCCCGACCCCGTCTTCGCCCCCGACTACGACGCCAGCGACGGCCTGCCTGCCTACATCTGCGGCGCCGACTCCTTCGGCAGCTACTTCACCCTCCAGCAGATGCAAATGGCCGGCAAAGACGTTGCACACGGCTTCCATTTGGGCATCGTCCCCTTTTTCCTGGACGAAGACCCCGCCTACGACGTCTCCGAAGAACAGCGCACCGCCCTGCTTCATTCCGGCCAATGGGACTGCCTCCTCACCACCCTCGACTCCGTCGCCCTCAGCAGCGCCGGCGTCGTCACCGCCATCGTAGACGAGAGCGCCGGGGCCGACCAGCTATGGGGCCGCGACATGAACTCCCTCGACGAACTGCAAGGCAAACGCATCGCCTTCTCCCGCGGCAGCGTCGGCGAATACTTCGTCTACTACACCCTCAACATCAAACAACTCAGCCCCCGCTCCCAGGTAACGCTCGTTCCCCAAGACAGCGTCGCCGACGCCGTCGCCGCCTTCAACGCCGGACAGGCCGATGTCGTCTCCGGCTGGGAACCCGACATTTACGACGCCGAGCAAAGCGGCGGCGTGCCGCTGCTCAGTTCCAACCAGCTTCGCATCGTGGTGGACGTCATCGTCACCTCGCGCCAATCCATCAATAACGAAGCCGATTTGGTACAAGACTTCCACAACGCCTGGTTCGACACCCTCAAAGGCCAATTAGAAGATTTCGACACGGCCGCTTCCCAAATTGCCGCCTGGGGGCACAACGACTGGAGCTACGTCTACCCCGAAAGCGCCAGCGACGATTTCGCCGCCTGGCTGGAAAGCGTCGCCCAGGCCGATTTAGGCGACAACGCCTTCGTCATGCGCGACACCCGCCCGATTATTGACCGCCTCTCCATCGCCCGCCGTGTTTGGGCCGCCTCCGATGTCAGCACCCCGGCCGACGACGTAAACGAATTAGTCAATCCCGGCTTCGTCCTGCGCGCTGCCGACCAGGCCAGCTTGCAGGCCAATGGCAACCCGGTCAACGATACCTTCTCCATCTCGGCCCAGCTTGATTTGACCGATGTCGCCACCTCTGATGCCGCCACGCTGGCCGTCCTGCCCTGCCGCACCTTCACCTTCTTGCCCGAATCCACCGAATTAACGTTGGAATCGCGCCGCATTTTGGATAACTGCGTCGTGCCCACCCTGTCACAGAGCGTCGGCTTATTCCTGCGCGTGCAAGGCTCCTCCGCCTGGCCGGCCAACGACCCGCCCTGGACAGAGGATGACATCCTGGAAGTAGCCGAAGGGCGCGCCCAATCGGTCGTAGATTACCTCGTTTCGCAAAATATTGACCCGGCCCGCTTCATCGTGGAAGCCAAGCTGCCGCCGGAAGACCATTGGAACACCGATGATCCCAATATCCAGGCCGCCGACCGGTTTGTAGAATTGACGTTGGTAACGGCGGGGCGGTAAATCAGGACTGAGGCGAAAGGAACGAGGACTGAGTTACGCTTTTACTCAGTCCTCAGCCCTCATGACTCATCCCTAAAATGTGAGGAACGATATGAACTTTAAGAATTTTCGCGGCATTGGGCTGTTGGTGGGTTTATTGGGATTGGTTACGCTGGCGTGCAGCATTACGGATGACGGCGGGCCGCCGCGCAATGCGGTTGTGGTCAATGTGATTGCCAATACGAGCTTGACGCCCTGGTTGGAAACGGCCGTATCCAACTTCAACGCCTCCCAAATCGAAAATGCAGACGGCGATCCTATCTTCGTCCAGCTAACAAACAGCGAATCGGGTCAGGCTTTGGCAGAAATCGCCCTCAATCAGTACGATTTGTGGATTCCCGACGAGCAAGTGTGGGTCAACGTCCTGGCCGACCAGGGCAACAGCAATTTTCAGGGCGACTGCGTCAGTGTAGCCGAAAGCCCGCTGGTCATCGGCATGTGGCGCGATGTGGCCGAGACGTTGGGCTGGCCCGGTTTGCCGCTGGGCTGGCTGGACATGGGCAGTCTGGCTGCCGACCCCGCCGCCTGGGACTACTACAGCGGCGGCGAACTGGGCGCATCGTTCCGGCTGGGGCATACGCATCCCGGCCTATCGGGCACAGGAACCAGCACACTGCTGGCGGTGGTGCAAGCGGCGCAATCCAAAACGGCCGCTGTCTCCACCGACGACATCCAACAACCGATTGTGCAAGCCTCTGTTGGCGCGTTTGAAGGGGGTGTGGCCTGGTTCAGCAACAGCGCTGACACATTGGGGGCGACGATGAGCGCGCGCGATGTCAGTTACTTAGGCGCGGCGGTGATGTATGAGGCGACGGTTTTGTATTATGGGAACGGCCGTATCGTCCCCATTTACCCGCTGGAAGGCACGTTTGTGGCTGATTTCCCGGCTTGCCTGAACCAAACTGGCAACAGTGAAGCGGCCCGGCTTTTCCGTGATTATTTATTGGGGGATGAGGCGCAGGGGACGGCCGTTTCCGTCGGATTACGCCCGGTTAACAACAATGTACCCATCACGGCGCCACTGGATGCAAGCAACGGCGTAGACCTGTCCCAACCAGCCATCGTCTTCAACCATCCCAGCGTAGAAACCGTCTATGCCGTGCAGGAATTATGGCAGTCGGCGCGCAAAGATGTCAATCTGGTCATGCTGTTGGACACCTCCGGCAGTATGCGCGGCGATAAAATAGACAATATGCTGGCAGCGGCCGTGCAATTCGTCGAGCAGATGGGCGACGACGACTACATCAGCATCATCGCCTTCGCCACCGAGCCGGAAATCATCATCAAACACGTCCAAGTCGGCGAAACGCGCCCCAAAATCGTCAACGCCATCCAACATTTGCACGCCAACGGCGATACCACTCTCTTCGACGCCATCGGCGACGGCGCGACATTACTCCGCGAAACAACCACCGCCAGCACTGCCAACGCCCTGGTCGTCCTCACCGACGGCGAGGATACGCGCAGTTATCGTTATCAGTTCAACCAAGCATTGATTGACGACGTTATTAACAGCGACGCCACCGTCTTCACCATCGCCTACGGCAGCGATGCCGACGACGCCACCCTCTCCGCCCTGGCGACGCAGGCCAATGGCAACTTCTATGAAGGGGACATCGCCAGCATTGACGCCATCTACGAAGAAATGTCCGCCGCTTTCGGCGGCAGCGCCGGTGTCGGGCGCTAGGTTCTTACCCTCCCGGAGGCTCGGAGCCTCCGGGAGGGTAAAGACAAAGATAATTTCGCTCCCTCTTCTTTCAAGTTCGTCACAGGTCACTTACAGGCTGTTTATAGTCCCTTTATAGACGAACAAAGCTGCCAAGATCATTCCCATGTTATTCTAACAATCAAAGTAAGCGCTTGAATTGTATAGGTATATTTATGCTGGGAGTTTTTATACTTGCTTCCCATTCCCACATTTACAGCATGTCAAAGGAAGTTTCGTATGTTTGACACAGTGAAACTCAAACCCAACAACCCGCCTCCCCCGGCGGCTCAACATATGGAACATTGGCAGTTGATCACCAGCGGCGTTGCCCACGATTTCAACAATTTACTCACAATCATTTTAGGCCAAACCTCATTGGCGCTGCGCCAGCTACCTGAGGATGCGTCAGCTCGCCGCCACATTGAAAAAGCGATCCGAGCAGTGGAACATGCAACAACATTATCGGATCAGCTTCTCACTTACAGCAAAGGATGCCAGGGACAAACAGAACGCATCCATCTTAATTCTTTGGTGCAAGACAACTTTAATTTGTTGGACTCTTCTTTTTTGGATGACATTGAACTGATATTGGAGCTTGCCCCGGGAATTCCTCCCATTCAAGCCAGATATGGGCAGTTACAACAAGTTGTGATGAATTTACTCATCAATGCCGCCGAAGCGATTCATCCAAACAATGGCCGAATTACTGTCCGAACAGGCATCCAACCATTTTTTGAAGATGGCTATGGACATTCATCACAAAACGGCCGTTTCGCCTCCAACGACGCCGTTTATATCCAGGTTCAAGACACCGGTATAGGTATGGACGCCGATACCCTGAATCACATCTTCGATCCTTTTTTCACCACAAAACCTACCGGGCGTGGACTGGGTTTATCGGCCATTAACGATATTGTTCAGTCCCACCAGGGGCGCATCACCGTGAGCAGCCAGAAAGGACAAGGAACGATATTTACTGTCTTTTTCCCTTGCGATCCTCCCCAACGCCTGGCACAGTTTCCACTTCAGTAACAATTATGTCATCAAAAGGCGCTGTTCTCGTCGTTGAAAACGAACTCTTTATGCGTGAAGCAGTGGAAGACATTTTGGATGCTGTTGGGCTGGAAGTCATCAGCACTGAAGACGGACACGAAGGCATTGCCGCCTATCTTTCTAACCAGGATAAAATTGATCTGGTCATTTTAGATATGAAATTACCCGGTATGGATGGGGTAGAGACTTTGCGGATGCTGCGCACAATCAATCCATTCGTCAAGGTGCTCATTGCTTCCGGCTACGATGAACATGAGGTGCGGCGGCGGCTAAAGGAACAACAAACGGTTTCTATTCTCAAAAAGCCGTACAGTGCCGATGCGCTTATTTCAACTGTTGAAAAAATTATGGTAACTACTAAGCCTCAGAAGTGACAGTCACTTTGTATTGGAGAAAGTGACTTCACCTTAGTAATTACGAATGATGGCCTAATCGCCCAGAACTTGCCCGATAACGGCCGTTACCTCCCCTACATTTTCCCCTTTTGTTCGCAGCCAAACCAAAAACTCCACATTGCCATCCGCCCCTTCGATGGAGGAGCGGGTCAGGCCGGTAATAACAAACCCATTTTCCTGCGCCCATGTGAGCAAATCGGTCAACACCTGCCGGTGAACGGCCGTATCCTTCACAATGCCTCCCTTCCCCACCTGCTTCCGACCAGCCTCAAACTGCGGCTTGATGAGGGCGATAATGTCAGCCTGTGGCTGCAGCCAGTTGCGGACGGCAGGCAAAATAAGTTTGAGGGAAATGAAGGAGACGTCAATGCAAACAAAATTGACAGGTTCATCTAACATTCCGACATAGCGGGCGTTGGTGCGCTCCATAACCACAACCCGATCATCCTGGCGCAATTTCCAATCAAGCTGGCCATAGCCTACATCAAGGGCATAGACACGGCTGGCTCCATTTTGCAGCAGCACATCGGTAAACCCCCCGGTACAAGCCCCCACATCAGCGCAGACACGGCCGTTTACATCCACCCCAAACGTCGCCAACGCCCCAGCCAGCTTAAAACCGCCCCGTCCCACATAGGGCATAGCTTTTTTCAATGTGAGGTCGGCGTCAAGGGCAACGGCCGTTCCCGCCTTATCCACCTGAACCCCATCCACCAACACCTCGCCGGCCAGAATCATCCCCTGCGCCTTCGAGCGTGTCGCCACCATCCCCCGCTGCACCAACAATTTATCCAAGCGTTCCCGTTTCTTGCTCATCTTATAAAAAAGGACTGAGTCGAAAGGAGTGAGAACTGAGCAGGCGTAACTCATCCCTCATCCCTCACTCCTCATCCCTCAACTTCTCCACCCAATCCGCCAACGCATCTGCCAGTGATTGCTGCAAATGAATTCGCGGCTGCCAGCCTGTGTGTTCCTTGATTTTGGCCGCGCTGCCGTACAAACAAGGCACATCCGACGGCCGCATCCGGGCCGGATCATATTCAACATTCACATTCACACCGGCCGCTTCTATTAACGTATTGAGCAAGTAATGAACCGTCACCGGCTGGCCTGAGCAAATCAGATAAGCTTCGCCGTTTTTCCCTTTTTCGGCCAGGGATTGATAGGCGCGGGCCACATCGCGGACATCGGTAAAATCGCGCTGCGCTTCCAGATTGCCCACTTTCATCGTCGGCGGTTTTTGTCCCAATTGAATGGCTGCCAGTTGGCTGGCAAAATCGGGAACGACAAATCCCAAAGCCTGGTGAGGGCCGATATGGTTAAACGGCCGTGCCTCCACCACCGGCAGTTGATAACGCTCCCAGTAAATCGGGATAAGTTGACTGGCCGCCCATTTGCTCACGCCGTAAGGATGGCGCGGCCGGGGCGGTGTAGCTTCGGTTACGGGCAAATCGGTTTCCTGGATACGGCCGTAAATCTCCGCGCTGGTCACAACAACCACCCGGGGACGGCCGTAAGCCACCGCCGCTTGCAACAAATTGGCCGTCCCGCCCGTGTTGACAGCAAACGTCAGGGCCGGATTTTGCCAGGAGCGGGCCGGATAAGCCTGCCCGGCCAAATGATAAATAACATCAGGTTTAGCTTGGGCGACGGCCGTTTGCAGCGACGCCGCATCCAGCAAATCCCCTTTCACCTCCGTAATCAACGCATGTTTGGGCAACTGCTGATGACTCGTCGCCGGATGCACCAACGCCACAACCTGATGTCCCGCCGCGACCAAATCATTTACCAGATACGACCCGGCAAAACCGGTAGCTCCCGTCATAAAAACGCGCATACGCACTCCATTTATTCCAAAATATCAAAACGTGTCACCATTATAGCGAGTATGCGGGTTTGCGAGTAGCGAGTATGCGGGTTTGCGAGTAGCGAGTGTGCGGGTTTGCGAGTAGCGAGTGTGCGGGTTTGCGAGTAGCGAGTATGCGGGTTTGCGAGTAGCGAGTATGCGGGTTTGCGAAAAAAAACGCCACTCGCCCACTCGCCTACTTTTCAAGTATAATTCAGGCATGGAAAAAGTTGTTCAAACCATCGTCAAAAAACTCGCGCGTAAATTAGGCGGTCAGTTAGAAGCAGTTATCTTATTTGGCAGCCTGGCGCAAGGCCAATACCAGCCTGGCGAATCAGATATTAATTTGTTGGCTGTTGTTGCCGATGGAACCAGCATACACGCCTTACGCAATCTCTTTTTACCCATCTGGAACGAGCACGGGCCGATACTGCACCGCGCCCCGCTCATCGCCCAGGAAAGTGTCTTTACCCATTATCGCACTATCGCCCCCACCTTTGCCCACCACATCGTCAAAAACGGGCAGATTTTATTCGGGCCTCCCGATTATATGGATGATTGGCCGGCAACTGATCCGTTCGATACATCGGCCAGATTGGCATGGGAAGCTATGCAGGTATCGGCTGCGCTGGCTCCGGACTTGTTGGAAGCGGTGGAAACAGCCCCAAAATTGGTCCAACTGCGCCGGCTGGCGCGCCGGCTGCACGGCAAACCGATTGATAAAGAGAAAACGGCCGTTGAACTTTTCGCCCTCATTCAACACCATCTAGATCGACAGGTAACAGCGCTATTAGGCACGCCAGCAGCGTCGGAACCGCCTACCACAACCGCCGCACTGCTCCCCGGCTTACAAGCTACCTACAAACTATCAAACCAAATGGTGATGGTTTTCCACCGGCTAACCCCGCATCAAATTACGGCCATTCAATGGCAGGCCCTATCCCAACGTCTGGCCAACCGCTGCCAGGGATTGAAGGTAGTAACGGCCGTTCAACTCCAACTAGCCACAAAAATACACCGCCCCCTGGACGTGGTATTCCAACGGTATCAACACGAATGGGGCAGCGACCCCCTGGCGCAAATCAACCTTTCCCCCCGACAAATCTTGCGGCAGGCAGCCCGTCTACCGGCCGAAGTCCAGATTGATTTACTGCCCAACGCTTACCTCACTCAAGACGACAGCAAATTGCATGACATCGTTCACGACTATCAAAACAAACTACTCAACATACAATTAGAGCACGAACTCCTGTGCCGCCTGCAAAACATCGAGCGATTTGTCCCCCCGGAGCCGCTGCCAGACCGCACAACGCCGCTGCCCATTCGCATTGACGCCATCTTTCAGCAGTTAGGCCAATGGGTTGAGTATTACTACACCCAAATGATGAATGTGGAATGATGAATGATGAATTAGCCGCCTCCCATTCAGCCTTCAGCTTTCAGCTTGCAGCCTTCAGCCTTCAGCCTTCAGCCTTCAAAACCGGTTTCCGCCTGCTCATCCTCACCCTTATTCTGCCCCTGCTGCAGCCCGCCCCCATCCTCATCATGCCCGGCCCGCCGCAAACGGTTTACAGCGAACACCCGATTACGGCCGTTCACACCCGCCTCACCGATGAAGTAGAAGAATGGAAAATCCAGCGCACCTTACAGCTTGTACGCGAAATGGGCGCCACTCGGATTGTCGAGTTTTTCCCCTGGGCCTACTACCAATCCAAAGATGGCAGCATCGCCTGGGAACATCCCGATCAGGTCGTCGCCCACGCCAACGCGCAAGGATTAGAGGTCATCGCCCGTATCGGGTTAACGCCCTATTGGGCGCGGCCTAAAGACACGCCTCTCACTTATTTGGACAGCAGCGCTTACGATGATTTTGCGGCATTTACGGCCGTTTTTGCCCAACGGTATCGCGGCAAAGTCACCCACATCATCATCGGCAACGAACCCAACCTGAACTATGAATGGGGCTACCGCGCCGCCGCGCCGCAAGATTACGTAGATTTACTCAAAACCGTCTACCCCGCCGTTAAACAAGCCAACCCGGATGTCGTCGTGCTGGCCGGCGCGCTGGCGCCCACGCTGGAACCGGCCGGTTCCCCCTGGGGCCTGAACGATTTAGCATACCTGACAGCCATGTACAAAGCAGGCGCAGCCGATTACTTCGACGGGCTGGCCGTCCACGCCTACGGCCTCACCTTCCCGCCCCAAACCGCCCCCGCCCCCGATTTGCTCAACTTTCGCCGCGTCGAACTCCTCCGGCAGATTATGCTGGATAATGACGACGAAGAAACCCATATCTTCATCACCGAAACCGGCTGGAACGACCATCCCCGCTGGACAATGGCCGTCCGGCCCGGCCAACGCATCCAATACACGCTGGACGCGCTGCGCTATGCCGAAGCCAACTGGCCCTACGTAGAAACAGTGGCCTTGTGGGTCTTCCGCTATCCGGCCCCCACCAAAAGTTATATGGATTACTACACATTGGTCACGCCGGAATTCGTAACCAAACCCATTTACGATGAAATTAAACAATACACAGGGAATTAAGATGCAAGTGGCAGGCGGTAAGTGGCAGGTAGCAAGCGGCAAATCACGCATCACGCATCACGCATCACGTTTCACGTTTCACGTTTTACGTCTCACGTTTCTGCTCCTCATCTTAACCGCTTGCCACTCCAATCATCCAACCTGGGAACGCATCGAGCAAGAGGGCGTTTTACGGGTTGGGTTAGACCCGACATATCCCCCATTTGAGGCCGCCGATGAGGATGGCGCATTTGGCCTGGATGTGGATTTAGCCCAGGCCATTGCCGCCGATTTGGGGTTGGAAACGGAATTTGTCTATTTTGGCTATGATGGGCTGTATGATGCGCTGGCAACGGAACAGGTGGATGTTCTCATCTCAGCAATGGTGATTGTGCCGGGGCAAATGCGTGATTTTGCGTACAGCGACCCCTATTTTAATGCGGGCGAGATTTTGATTGTACCGGCTGACGAGGCGGCGATTGAGGGAATGGCGGATTTAGACGGCCGTATCCTTGCCGTCGAATTAGGCGCATTAGGCCACGTGGAAGCCAATGCCTGGGGCCAAAGGCTGCCCAACCTGACCATCCAAACCCATAACAGCGCGGCGGAAGCAGTAACGGCCGTCGCCAACCAACAAGCCGACGCCGCCCTCGTAGACGCCATAAGCGGCCGTCTTGCCTTAAAAGACACCCCCACCATCAAACGCATTACCGATCCCGTCACGGTAGAGCCATTCGCATTCGTCACCCGTAAAGATGACGAACGCTTATTGGAAAACCTGAATGCGAGCCTGAAACACTTATCAGAAACAGGCCAACTCGACGCAATCACCAGCCGCTGGCTAAATTAAATCGGTATATTTCAAGTGAGTCGAGAAGAAGTGCGTGTTTCGGGAATTGGAATTCCCGAAACGTTGAGCCAAGTATCGGGAATTCCAATTCCCGATACATCAACTGAAATGGAATGCCCCCTTTACCAAATCGTTCTACGAGGAGTATCTCAATGTCCACGCGAATTGTTAGCGTTATTTGTCTATTTCTGGCAACGGCCGTTTCCCTGCACGCCCAGTCCCAGCCACCCTCCCTGCTCATTACCGAAGTTTTTTACAACGCCCCAGGCGTTGATGGCGAACGGGAATGGATTGAAATTGCCAATGTGGGCACGGCCGTTCTCGACCTATCCGATATCAAAGTGGGCGACGAAGAGACGGCCGGCGGCGGCGAAGGGATGCGCCGTTTCCCCGATGGGGCGCAGATCGAACCGGGACAGGCCATCGTAATCGCCCAAACAGCGGCCGGATTTCGGGAGCTTTACGGCCGTTCCCCCGACTACGAGATCATTGACACCGATACGGCCGTGCCCGACATGCGCGGCTTTCCCTTGTGGGCCGGCGGCGATCTGGCCTTGGGCAACGACGGCGACGAACTGCTGCTGCTGGATGGGATAACCATCATTGACCAACTCAGCTACGGCGACAGCCATGAAGCATTCAGCCCGCCCGTCCCCGGCGTCGAGACCGGGCAAAGCATCGCCCGCATCCCGGCCGACTGCGACACCGATTCTGCCGCCGATTGGCAAATGCAGTCCACACCGTCGCCCGGCCAAATCTCGCTTGATGGCGATTGCAGCGCGGCCCCGGCTCCCATTGAATATGACAATTTGCCGCCTATTGGCTCCATTCAAGGCAGCGGGCCAGTCTCGCCAATGGTCAATGAAACCGTTACCTTTCGCGGCGTCGTTATCGGCCAATTTGAAGACATCAACAGCAGCGGCGTTACCTATTACACCCTTTTTGTGCAAGATTTGCCCGGTCAGGAGGATGGCGACCCGGCTACATCGGATGGGATGGCGGTGTTTTTGGGGCGAGAACGGCCGTCATACCACATCGGCGATCAACTTCGTATCACCGGTCTCGTGACCGAATTTTACGATTACACCGAAATTGACGACGCCGGGCTGGACATCACCCTGGAAGCCAGCGATGCGCCGCTGCCGGAACCCATCAACATAGCGCCGCCAAACGGCCGTTCCGCCCAAAACGCCTACTTTGAACCGCTGGAAAGCATGTTGATCACGCTGGATGGCCCGGCCAACGTCGTCGGTCCCACCTACAGCGGCTGCGGCTTCGCCGTCGTCCGCGCCGACAGCGGCCTAAAGCGCGTCTTCCGCCGCAGCGCCGATGATTTGACCGCGCCCATTGTGACGATTTTGCATGAAAGCGACAAAGATTGCGGCGATTTCCCCCATCTCCAGGTGGGCGATGCGGTCAGCGGTGCGATGGGGCCGCTGATTTACAATTTTGACCAGTTCAAGATTGTGCAGCAGGCGGCGGATGAGTTGGTTGTTACGGCCGTTCCCTACCCCGCCATCCCCGCCCCGCCAACGCCCGCCGCCAACCAGTTCACCGTCGCCACCTTCAACGTCGAAAACCATTTCGACTACGTAGACGACACCGGCAATGACGCCGAACCCAAACCATCGCTCGATGAAATCGCCGTCAAACAAACCAAACTGGCTTACGCCATCGCCCACACACTGGGCTGCCCGGCCCTTATCGGCATTCAGGAGGTGGAGAATGAGGCATTATTGCTGGATTTGGCGGCAGAAACGGCCGTTGACTGCGGTTTCACGTATCAGGTAACACACCGGGAAAGCGCCGACGCGCGCGGCATTGACGTCGCCCTGTTCAGCGACCCGCGTCTGGTCACAGTGACAGCCGCTGCCCTGCGCCAGGGCTGCACCCCCATCGAAACCGGCATCACTGACGACTCGATTACCTGTCCGGCGGGCCAGCAGCCGCTCTTTTCCCGCCCGCCGCTGCAAGTGGATGTGACAGTCAGCGAAATTGACTACACGATATTCGTCAACCATTTCAAATCCAAGCGAGGCGGCGAAGCGGAAACGACTCCCCGGCGGACGGCGCAGGCACAGCACATTGTTGAACTGGTTAACGGGCTGCAAGCGGCAGATGAACAGGCGCGCATCATCGTTTTGGGCGATTTTAATGATTATGAGCAGTCGCCGCCGCTGACTTTAATGACCAGCAGCGCCAAATTAACGAATGTGCTGCTGCAAATCCCGGATGCGGAGCGGTATAGTTTTGTGTTTAGCGGCAATTCGCAGTTGATTGACGGGATTTTGGTATCGGAAAATGTGGCGGAGGCGGTAACGGCCGTAACCATCCAACACGCCAACGCCGATTTTCCCGACAGTCTGGGCCGCGATACGGGCGATTTTCTAGCTTACAAGGCAACAGACCACGATTTACCGCTGCTGCTGTTGACAATGAAGGATGACGACAGCGACCACCCCACCCCCGCACCGACCGCCGCCCCATCGCCCACCGCGCCCGCCACGCCCGCCAACGACCCCGGTCAATCGGAAACAGGCGGGGGTGGCTGGTGGGTCTGGTTACTCGGCGGGCTGGCAGCGGTAACGGCCGTTCTCGCCATCAGCAACAAGCTCAACAAGCATTCATAGGGTTCGTTCATTCTTAACTTTTTGGCATGTTTCGGGAATTCCAATTCCCAAAACACCAAAGTTATTTACGATTGGCATGTTTCGGGAATTCCAATTCCCGAAACACCAAAGTTATTTACGATGAACTCTTTGGATAATCATAATCAAGCGCATCACATTTCACGCACTACGCATTACGCATCCCCCTCACGTTTCACGCTTCACGCTTCACGTTTCACGCTTCACGTTTCACGTTTCACGTTTTATGTGTAAAATGTTGATGAGGACAGTATGATCGAGCAAATTCTTATCATCGAACCAGATAAAACATTCGCCGACCGATTGGTTCAAGCGCTTAAAAAAATTGGGCCGTACACCATTACCGTCACGGCAGATGTGCTTGAGGCGACCCTTTTGTTAACGCGGCAAAAACGAGATTTGGCTTTTTTAGCCGAATCGGTTGGGCAAGATGCCGTACAGGCGCTGCGCGATATTCAGCCGGAACTGCGCCTGATTTTAACCAGCGCCGCCACAGATTCCAGCGCAACGGGCGCATACGCCGGGAAGGTACAAGCCGTGCTGTTAAAATCCCACCTGGCAGCCGATTTACCAACGGCGTTGGACAGGGCCATCAGCCGCCCCCTGGTTATGGCCGAAGATGGTATACCCCAAACAGCCGAGTTACCGCCTTTGGAAACGGCCGTCATCCTCTCCGCGCTGCAAAAAGCAAACCTGGGTAAACTGGTGCAAACGGCCATTTTTGCCCACAAAACCGATCTGCTGGCCCATTGGGGCGATTTGAACATCACTCAGGCGGCTACGGTCTCGTTAATCGTGGGTAATCAATGGGAAGCGGAACCACACACGACAAAAATCCAATTTATCCACCTGGCAGCCCGCGCCGGCGATTTACTTCTCTACACAAGGGTTGTTGCCGCTGATTATTTTCTGACACTGGTTGCCCTGCCTGAAGCGCCGCTGCACATTTTACGCCAACAAGCCGCTGAATTGGCGGCTAATTTAGCGGGTGTGCTGCAGGGTAAAACATTGATGGAGGTAGGCGAAGAAACGGCCGTTGCCAACCAAAACGGCAGCCGAAAAACATACGCCATCGTCTGGCGGCCCATCCGCCCCATTCCCAAATCACTCCACATCCCCCTGCGCCGGGCGATGGAACGGTTAGCCACAGCCAACGCTTGCGCCTTGAGCTTCGTCAACGTGCATGAAAAATTAGTCCATCTGGTGGTTACGTGCCCCCCTGGACAAGACAGCGCCTGGGCTGCTTACCTGTTCAAAAACGGTTCAGAAGATACCATTCGACAAGAATACGGCATTGCAGCCAGCCTGTGGGATACCGGCTACTACTCAACAGAATCCACACATCCTCTATCGGAAGCAGAACTAAACATCTTCCTGGAACGGCCGGTAAAATAATTCAAATAGCGATTGGTTCGATCTGGCAATGGCATAGGCCGGACCAATCATAGCTGTTTGGGTCTGATGGCGCGCACGGCCGTTCCCCACAATACCAGCAAAATCATCCCGCCAGTCAAGAATGGGGCTGTCGAGCCAAATAGTTCAAATACTGTCCCAAATATCAATGGCGAAAGCGCGTTAGCCCCGCTCAAAAATGCAGCCGAAATGCCTAGAATGCCGCCCACTTCGGCGGCAGGCACACGCTTGGTGATCAAGCTGTTGATAGAAGGATGCAAAACACCGCCGCCAATCGCCGTTGGAATCATCGCCGCCAGCAGCCAAATGATGCCCAGTAAACCATTATGGCCATCGTCGGGCAAATTCACCTGAATGTTTTCTACTGTGGGCGGCGTCTCGCCGGGCAGCGCCGGATCGCCGAGCAGCTCTGCTTCCAACGCCGCTTTTGAATAGGAGAGTAAAGGCTGGCGCGGAGTTAATGCCGACAGCGCCAATCCCAGCCCCATAGTCAGCAAGCCCATCATCACCAACCAGCGGTCGCCAAAACGGCGGCTCCAGCGGCCAATAAAATAGCCCTGCACCGATACCAAAATCAAACCGACAAACACAAACAAAACGGCGTTATTCGAGGCGTTCATTCCCAATCGCTCCAGCGTAAACAGCGACAACAGTTGTTCAAAACCACCAAAAGCGAACTGCTGCAAAAACATCAACGCCAGCAAAAAACCGATTTCCGGCCGCTGCAGCGCCGTTAGCATTGCTCCCAGGCCAATCTGCGTTTTTTCGCTTTGGCCCCGCTGTGCCGGCGGCAGCGATTCTTCCAGCCAGAAATAGGTCAACAAAATCGAAGTCAACGAAAAAGCAGCGGCGACGTAGGCTACCAGCCGGTAATTGTCACCGCTCAAGGCCAATGTAGCGAAGGCGATGATTGGCCCAATGATGAAGCCGATACCGAAAGCAGCCCCAATCAGCCCCAAACCCTGGGTGCGCGTTTTTTCCGTCGTCCGATCCGTAATAACGGCTTGCGCGGTGGCAATGTTGGCCCCGGAAATGCCGTCAATGAGGCGGGAGATGAAGAGAAGCCACAGGGTGTTGGCAACGCCTAAAATCAAAAAGCCAATCAGTGTTCCGGTTTGGCTGATGAGGAGGATGGGACGACGGCCGTATCTATCCGACAACCGTCCCAGCAGCGGCGCGCCAAAAAACTGCATGATGGGATACGCCGCCCCCAACGCCCCAATCATAAACGCATTGGCTCCAAACGAGGCGGCGTAAATTGGCAGCAGCGGAATAATGATGGTCAAGCCCAACAGGTCAACCAAAACAATAATGAAAACAGGCAGAATCACTTTGAAATCCAGTTTTTCTGTGGGTTGGTCAGATTCGCTTACGTGTGAGTCGGTCATATCACTCCATCGGTTTAGAATTTTCGCCGAGTTTAATGTACAAAGAGCAATTTGTAAAAATGGGGGTAACTACTAAGCCTCAGAGGTGACAGTCACTTAATATGGCGATTTGTCATGACCATTGCCTCTGGAGAAAGTGACTGTCACCTTAATAGTTACAAATGGGGTAGATTAAGATCGAAAAGGATCACGGTTGCTAAAAGGAGAAGTCAGGAAACGCCAGAGGATTTTGGGCGTCGTCAGCCATTTGATGCGGGCGCCTGTTTTGACGCTGGCAAGCGCCTGCCGAGCCAAAAACGGGGCGACGGTTTCGACACGGTCGGTGAACATGTTGAAGATGCGCCGGTTCTTTTCTAACATGCCGGGGTTCTGCGCCATTGGTTCCAGCAGCAAATCGGTGACGACCATGCCGGGGCTGAGGGTTCCCACTTGCACGGCCGTTCCCTCTGTTTCCTTTATTAGCGCATCCGACAACAAATGGACGGCCGCTTTGCTGGCGCTGTAAACGCTCATCCCTGGCCGCACTTTGCCATTTGACCCGGCTCCTTCCATGTTAAAAAGCTGGCCGCGCCCCTGCGCCATCATTCCCTGAATCGCCACTTTGGAGCCAATCATCGTGCCCAAGATGTTGGCGTTGACAACTTTTGCCATCGCTTCCGGCTCCAACTCCCACATCGGCACATACGGATGGTTCAATCCGGCGTTGTTAACCCAGATGTCAACCTGGCCGAACCGGGTAACGGCCGTTTGCCACAACGCCCCCATTTGACCAAGCGACGCGGCATCGCCCGCCCGCCCCGAAATGCGTTCAGGTTGATATTGAGCGGTTAATTTCTTGATGGCTTGCTCGACGCCGGCTGGGGAACGGCCGTTCACCACCACATTACACCCCAACTCCAAAAACGCCTCGGCTAAACCATAACCAATCCCGCGTGTACTGCCCGTAATGACCACCGTTTTCATAAGCTGCTCCTAAATTTTTTGTCGCTGTCGCCCATTTCGTGCTATTCTATCCGTGTATGCGCAACCTTACATCCCCAAACAAGGACAACTGAACTGAATGAAAATCAATTTTTTCGCCACCTTGCGCCCCATCGCCGGGCAAAAAACAGTCGAATTTGACATTCCCGATGGGACAGATGTGCGTCAATTAGTCGAAATCGTCGTCACCCGCTTCCCGCCCATGCGCAAAGAACTGCTGGATGAAAACGGCGTTTTATGGCCGCATGTGCATGTGTTTGTCAACGGCCGTGACTCCCCCTACCTCGAAAATGGCGTCCAAACCATCATCAAACCTACCGATACCATCAACATCTTCCCCGCAGTAGGAGGCGGCTAACCATGCCTGAACGTTTCGAGGAAGTTCACAGCATCCCCCTCTGGCTGCTGCGCGATTATTTAACAGAAGTGGGCGGTGAAGCGGATGGTGAAAATCGGGTCGTGGGGGATGGGTGGACGGCCGTTTTGACCAAACTGGAACCGCGTCAAGTCGGCTCCCTGCGCGTGGGCCGTGTCAAAATCGAATTCGAAGGCCAGCCCGACGCCCTCACCCACATGCAAACCCAATTCCACAAAAAAACCATGCGCGCCGGAGCATAATTCCAGACAAAAAGAAACCGGGTTTTTTGCAAAAACCCGGTTTCTACTCAATCAACTACCAATTACCAATTACCAATTACCATTAACAAGTAACCAGTAACCAGCCGCCAGCTACAAAATAGCCAATTCCTTCAACTTGCTTTCCGGAACCACGCCATTTTCCCAGCCGCGTTCACTGTAATACTCAGCCAGCATATCGTCAATCTCGCAAACCTGGCCTTCCGAACCGGGCATCGTAGACGGCTCATCCGTAAACCGCTTCGGCAAATAATCGCTGCCTTCGCCAATGCCGGCCAGATTGTTGTAATAGCGTTCCAGATTGTAGATACGCTCGCCAGTCTCCAGCACATCATCCGACGTGAATTCAACGCCCGTCATCGCCGCGTATTGGGCCGCATACTCATCCGTTCCCATCGCAAAAGCGCTGAATTTACACAAATCCATGCTGTCCGAAAAAGCGTGAATATCCTGGAAAATCTTCACCAGGCCGCCCTTGCCTTTCCAGGCCAACGGATCAGCGCTGAGCGATTGGAAGGGCATGATGTTCAACTCGGCCGCCGGGGTGTACGCCCGCAGGTGGCAAGCGCCGCGATTGCTGGTGGCGTAACCCAGCCCCATACCCTTCAGACCGCGCGGGTCGTAAGCCGGAATAGCCTGACCTTTCACTGCCATCGCCAATTCTGGATGCCCGAACGTCGTGGCTGCCTTCGTTGTCCCTTCGGCCAACACATCGCCTACACCCTCACGAGAGGCCACTTTGTCAACCATCGCCACCATTGCCTCGTAGTCGCCCCAGGCCAGCGTGTTATGCCCGTTAGTGTACCCTTTTTCCGAGCATTCCATGTACATCGAGAAGGCATTGCCCAATTCAATCGGATCCATGCCATAATCGTTACATCCATCAATCATCTTGGCTACGCTGTTGATGTCGTCGTTGCCACAGTTAGCGCCCAACGCCCAGGCCGGTTCATACTCCACACTCTCCATCCGCAGCCCGGTGTATGGCCCTTCTTTCACCTCAATTTCCTTCTTGCAGGCCACCGGGCAAGCATGGCAAGTGGGGTTGCCAACCAGGATATTATCGTTGACAAATTCGCCGCTAATCTTTTCGCCCTTGTCGCCAAAAGATGTCACCTGGCTGTTCATCGCCGGCAGCGCTCCCATCGTATTAGTGATGTTCATGAGGACGTTCGTGCCATATACCGAAAGGCCGCCCTTGCGCGGGCTGGTAATGTTGGCCTCATCCATGATGACGGACAACGACCGTTTGTGAGCCTCTTTCCAGCCATCTTTATCAGCCGGTTTGGGGAAACTCTTCTTGGCTTTGATGACGATGGCCTTCAAATTTTTGCTGCCGCCAACGGCGCCAGTGCCGCCGCGTCCGGCCGCCCGGTCGTCTTCGTTAATCCAACCGGCAAAGCGAATCTTGTTTTCGCCGGCCTGACCAATGGCCATGACACTCAAATCTTTTTCGCCGTATTTTTCCTGGAAATGTTTAACGGTATCATGAACGCCTAACCCCCAAACGGCGGAGGCGTCGCGCAGTTCCAGCTTACCATCGGAGAGGAAGGCGTAGACGGGTTTGTCGGCCTTGCCCTTGAAGAACAGCGCGTCGAATCCGGCCCAACGCATACGGGCTGCCGACCAGCCGCCCATGTGGCTGTCGGTGACGGTTCCGGTGAGGGGGGATTTGGTAACGACAGCGATACGGCCGCTCATGTTTGCGGCCGTTCCCGTCATGGGGCCATTCATAAAGCAAAGCAGGTTATCGGGCGAGAACGGTTCGACTGTCGGGCCATTTTCCAACATATAACGCACGCCTAAACCGCGCGCGCCAATATATTTTCGCGCCCAATCCTCCGGGATTGGCTTATATTCTACTTTGCCTGCGCTCAAGTCAACGTGAGCTGTATGATTTGCATATCCACCTAATGTCATGTCTGCCTCCTCAAGAGCTAAAAATAATTTTGGGGTAAAGGGAATGGGAACCGGCTTGTTTTCACATCATGGCAACCAGCGGCGTACACAATGCGCAGCGCCCATTTGGGGACAAATTTTCATCAAAATAAGACGGGGATTGATTTAGTTACAATCACCTCCTTTGGGGGAAGATTAAAATAATGTCGGACATGTCGTTCACGAAGAAAATGACGGTTAACCTCGGTTAACAATAAAGTTCGCAATGTGTAGAATCATTATAACAGATACCAACGCAATCAAGCGAATTTTAGGCATGGATGCCGCAATTTATTGCGGCCGTGACGATGCCGTAATAAATTCCGGCATCCGGCTGTCCGGCTTCTTTTTGCCAGCGCCGTCTGGCAAAAGAGGTGGAGTCCCTTTATTTCATGAGCGAATCTGACGGGGGGCAGGCTTCAGCCGCCGCGTCTACCATTCCCGCGACTGCCGGGCGAAGTTCATGACCAAAATAGCGCCGCTGGAAATACAGGGCTAAATCCACCAGGGCGATCATCACCGGCACTTCGATGAGGGGGCCGATAACGGCCGTAAACGCCACACCCGAATTGATGCCAAACACAGCCACTGCGACGGCAATCGCCAATTCAAAGTTATTGCTGGCGGCCGTAAATGCCAAAGTCGTCGTTTTGGAATAATCGGCGCCAATCCGCCGCCCCATCCAAAAGCTGACCAGGAACATGAGTACGAAATAAATCGCCAACGGGATGGCAATGCGCACCACGTCCAACGGAATTTGGACGATCAGACTGCCCTTGAGGCTGAACATGACCACAATCGTAAACAAGAGCGCGATCAGGGTGATGGGGCTGATGCGCGGCACAAAAACATGGTCGTACCAATCGCGCCCTTTGGCCCGCAGCAGGAAAAATCGGGAAGCAAAGCCGCCAATCATGGGCAGTCCCAGGTAAATGAAGACGCTTTTGGCAATTTCGCCGATGCCGATGGCGACGACGCTGCCCGTCAATCCAAACAGCGGCGGCAGGACGGTGATGAATAGCCAGGCGTAGACGCTGTAAAATAAGACCTGAAAAACGCTGTTAAAGGCAACCAATCCGGCGGCATATTCCGTGTCCCCTTTAGCGAGTTCGTTCCACACAATCACCATCGCAATGCAGCGGGCGAGACCGATCATGATGAGGCCGACCATGTATTCGGGGTAGCCGTGCAAAAAGATGATTGCCAGCGCGAACATCAGCACAGGGCCAATGATCCAGTTTTGCACTAATGAAAAGCCCAACACGCGCCGGTTACGGAAGACTTCGCCCAGTTCTTCATATTTTACTTTGGCGAAGGGGGGATACATCATCAGCACCAGGCCAATAGCGATGGGGATGTTGGTGGTGTCTACCTGGAAGCGGTTGATGAAAGCTTCGACGCCGGGAAAGAAGTGGCCCAGCCCCACGCCGACGGCCATCGCTAGAAATATCCATAGGGTGAGGAAGCGATCCAGGGTTGATAGTTTTTTACGGGGGGCGGGCACGGCCGTTTCACTCATGATCATCATCTCCTTTATAGTTCAAACTTTCTTGAATCATCTATTAAAAAATTTTACGGCCGTTTCCCCACCATCTCCACTGGCCCGCATACCGGCTGACGCGGCTTGATGCGGGACAGGTCGAAAAATGCGGTAAAGGTTTCGCTAATGGCGGATACGGCCGTTTCATTGATAGAGTAATACAACCAACGGCCGTCCACCGCATCCCGTTCCACATTCACCAAGCCAGCGTCGCGCAGCAAGCCCAGGTGATGGGAAATCAAGTTGGCGGGCATGTCCAGGGCGTCGCCCAGCACACAGTTGCACTGCACGCCTTCCATCAGCAGATGGATGAGCTGCAAGCGTTTGGGATTAGCCAGTAGTTTTAGCTGTTGGGCTAAAGTTTGAATATTGGTGGGAGGAACGGCCGTTTCAATCATAACAAATTAGTTCAAATATATTTGAATTATAATCCCAAAAAGAAAAACGTAAAGCGCCAATGTCTGCATTGGCGCTTTACGTTTTAATCTTTCAACATGTGTAACTAGTACAGCATGGCGTAAATACGCAGACAGTTTCGTAGAACGATTTGGCAAATCGTTCAGGCGCAATTTGCCAAATTGCGCTACGGAATACTTGTGCCAGACTATACTAGGATGTCATACCCGCGAAGGCGGATATCCATTGGTGGATTCCTGCCTTCGCAGGAATGACAGCGTCAGGAGTTACCAACACGCGAGGATCAGGCGAGATCGAAGCGGTCAAGGTTCATCACCTTATCCCACGCCGCTGCAAAATCATGCACGAACTTTTCCTCTGAATCCGCACATCCGTAGACTTCTGCCACAGCCCGCAGTTGCGAGTTTGAACCAAAGACGAGGTCAACACGGGTTCCCGTCCACTTGAGTTCGCCCGTTGCCCGATCACGCCCCTCAAACACGTTTTCATCTTCCGAAACTGCCTGCCACGTTGTGCTCATGTCCAGCAGGTTCACGAAGAAATCATTGGTGAGCGTCTCTGGCTGCTTGGTGAAAACGCCGTGCTGAGACTGTCCAAAGTTGACATTCAATGCGCGTAGTCCGCCAACCAGAACCGTCATCTCCGGCGCGGTCAGCGTCAACAACTGCGCCCGATCAACCAACAGCTCCTCGGCGGATACAGCGTATTCTTTTTTGAGATAGTTGCGGAATCCGTCGGCCACCGGTTCAAGGATGGCGAATGATTCCACGTCGGTTTGTTCCTGCGACGCATCCGTGCGTCCCGGCGTGAAAGGAACCGTCACAGCGTGACCGGCCTTCTGCGCCGCTTGCTCGACGCCGGCGCAGCCGCCCAAGACAATCAAATCAGCCAGCGACACCTTTTTCCCGCCGGACTGCCCGTTGTTAAATTCTTTCTGGATGCCCTCAAGCGTTTGCAAAACCTCTGCCAGACGTTCAGGTTCATTGACTTCCCAATCCTTCTGCGGCGCAAGACGAATACGCGCCCCATTAGCGCCGCCGCGCATATCGGAGCCGCGGAATGTTGACGCCGACGCCCAGGCCGTCGCAACCAACTGGGAAATGGACAACCCGGATGCCACAATCTTGGCCTTCAGAGCGGCGATATCCGCTTCGTCAATCAGTTCATGATCAACAGCGGGAACAGGGTCTTGCCAAATCAGTTCTTCAGCCGGAACCTCAGCGCCAAGATAGCGCGAGCGCGGCCCCATATCGCGGTGTGTCAGCTTAAACCACGCCCGCGCAAAGGCATTCTCAAACTCGTTCGGGTTTTCCAGGAAGCGCCGCGCGATTTTCTCATAGATGGGATCAAACTTGAGAGAAAGATCGGCCGTCGTCATCATGGGACGATGTTTCTTGGTCGGATCATGGGCGTCAACGACCATATCTTCTTCATCAACATCCTTGGCCAGCCAAATATAGGCGCCGGCAGGGCTTTTTAGCAGTTCCCACTCGTATTTGAACAACACTTTCAGGTAGCCCATGTCCCATTTAGTCGGGTTCGGCTTCCAGGCCCCTTCGATGCCGCTGCCAATCGTATCGCCGGCCATGCCGCTGCCAAAGGCGCTCTTCCAACCGAGGCCCTGCTCCTCAATCCCGGCGGCCTCCGGTTCCGGCCCAACCAGCGCAGGATCACCAGCGCCGTGAGATTTGCCGAAGGTGTGCCCACCGGCAATCAGAGCGACCGTTTCTTCGTCATTCATGGCCATACGGGCAAAGGTCTCCCGAACGTCATGGGCCGAAGCGGCCGGAATAGGTTCGCCATTAGGCCCTTCGGGGTTTACATAAATCAAGCCCATTTGCACAGCCGCCAGCGGATTTTCCAGTTCCCGTTCGCCAGAGTAGCGTTTGTCGCCCAACCACTCGCTCTCGGTCCCCCAGTAAATATCTTCTTCTGGTTCCCAAATATCCTCACGCCCGCCCGCAAAGCCAAATGTCTCGAACCCCATCGACTCCAGGGCGCAGTTACCGGCGAGAATCATGAGGTCGGCCCAAGAAATTTTCTTGCCATATTTTTGCTTGATGGGCCAGAGTAACCGGCGTGCTTTGTCGAGGTTAACATTGTCGGGCCAACTGTTGAGGGGGGCAAAGCGTTGGTTGCCCGTTCCCGCGCCGCCACGGCCGTCGCCAACCCGGTAAGTGCCAGCGCTGTGCCACGCCATGCGGATGAAAAGCGGCCCGTAATGACCGTAATCGGCCGGCCACCATTCCTGCGAATCGGTCATCAGCGCGTAAAGGTCATTCTTTAACGCTTCCAGGTCAAGTTTTTTGAATTCTTCAGCGTAGTTAAACGCCTCGCCCATCGGATTGCCCTTGCGCGAATGCTGGTGAAGAATTTTGAGGTTCAACTGGTTCGGCCACCAGTCCCGGTTCGACGCGCCGCCGCCTGTTGTTGTAGGATTGTGCATGCCGCCCGTTACCGGGCATTTACTATCCTCAGTCATGTAATTGTCTCCTTTTTTGTTTAAAATATTCGCTGTGATGTACTGGTTGATTGTATTCCGCCAGCTACCCAGTTGGCGACTGGATAACCCAACATTTGAAAATAGTTTCAGAGCCGCCCCACACCGTATATAATAACCGCCGGTTGCTATTACCTGCAACCGTTGGAATCAACTAATGATTGTTTACTCATAATTTTCTGGAGGCGTCATGTCAAAATTCGTTGCTGCGATTGACCAGGGAACAACCAGCACCCGCTGTATGATTTTCAACCATTCTGGCGAGCCGATGGGTAGTTACCAATTAGAACATGAGCAAATTTTTCCCCAACCGGGCTGGGTGGAACATGATCCGCTGGAAATTTGGGCGCGGACGCAGGATGTGGCGAAGGGAGCGATGGCGCAAGCAAACGTCTCTGCCAGCGACATCGCTGCCATCGGCATTACCAACCAACGGGAAACGACGGTGGTGTGGAACAAACAGACCGGCCAACCCTACCACAACGCCATCGTCTGGCAGGACACCCGCACCGACAAAATCTGCCACCAACTGGCCCAAAACGGCGGCCAAGACCGCTTCCGTCCCCAAACTGGCCTACCGCTGGCCACCTACTTCTCCGGCCCCAAAATCAAGTGGCTGCTGGACAACGTAGACGGCCTGCGCGACGCTGCCGAACGGGGCGACGCCCTCTTCGGTAACATGGACACCTGGCTCATCTGGAATTTGACAGGCGAGCATGTGACCGACGTGACCAATGCTGGCCGCACGATGCTGATGAATCTGGAAACGCTGGCCTGGGACGACGAGATTTTAGCTGCGATGGACATTCCCAAAGCGATGCTGCCCAAAATTGCGTCGTCGTCGGAGGTGTACGGCCGTACCAAAGCCGACGGCCCCTTCAACGGCATCATCCCCGTCAGCGGCGATTTAGGCGACCAGCACGCCGCCACCGTCGGCCAAGCCTGCTTCAGCCCCGGCGAGGCCAAAAACACCTACGGCACCGGCTGTTTCATGCTCATGAACACCGGCCATCAGATTGTGCCGTCTAAAAGCGGGCTGCTGACGACGTTGTGCTATAAGTTTGGCGATCAGGACGCCGTCTACGCCCTCGAAGGTTCCATCGCCGTCACCGGTTCGCTGGTGCAATGGCTGCGCGACAATCTGGGACTCATCAAATCTGCCCCTGAAGTCGAGGAACTGGCAAAAACCGTTGAAGATAACGGCGGCATCTACTTCGTCCCCGCCTTTTCCGGCCTGTTCGCCCCCTACTGGCGTTCCGATGCACGGGGCGCGATTGTGGGGATGACCCGTTATGTCAATCGCGGCCACTTCGCCCGCGCCACGCTGGAAGCCACCGCCTACCAGACCCGCGAGGTGCTGGAAGCGATGAAAGCCGACTCTGGTGTCGAGCTAACTGCGCTCAAAGTAGATGGCGGGATGGTGCACAACGAACTGCTCATGCAGTTCCAGGCCGATGTGTTGGGCGTCCCCGT
>JANTHP010000005.1 GCA_024762395.1 Anaerolineae bacterium
AAACCGGCCGTTTCTCGCAGGCGATTTGGATGCCTTTCAACAATTTATCGCGCGAGAACTCCTCCCGCGTTTTATCTCGTTTGATGATGAGAGGCGTGGCCAGAATCGGCCGTTCATAAGAACTAAACCGCTGCCCGCAGCTATCGCAGACACGCCGCCGCCGTGTACCGCCGCGTTGGTCGTGGCTGGTATCAATGACACGTGTTTTTGAATGGTCGCAATATGGACATTTCATAGTGACTACTCCCTTTTCAGCTAAACCTATATAGCGGCGTGTATCGAAAAATGATGCCAGAACGGCTAAATATGGGACAAACTGACTAACTACCCCCATATTTGCCGGTCGAAGGGCCGAGATTATAGCACAGGAGTTCTTGCCTGCCAAGACGTTTGGCGCGTTTACAACCTTAAAAATTCGATTTTTGTTGTTCTCTCTGGAATGGGTGCGGCGATTAGGTTTTAGATACAACGAGGAATTCTACATTGTGGATTTCACCCCCTAGTAGCTTGTCGGAAAAAGAATTTTGGGACGCAGATAACGCTGATTTTTGCTGATTTTTTGATGTTCTAATGCCAAAATCAGCGTTTTTCTGCGTTTATCAGCGTCCTATTTTGACTTCTCCGACAGCCCGCTAGACTTTTCTGATTTATCAGATTATTGCCTTCTTTTTTGCCATACAAGTCGCAGGCCGGGTTAAGACATGTTAAACTTTCCAAGGGGGGGCTGATGTGATATTTTTCTTTCATGCAGTAATTTTCACCGCCCACTCCAGACCTCCGTTTTATAAGTGACTGTCACCTCTGGAGCTGAGTAGGTACACAAAAACAATAAAGAAAACCGGAAGAAATCATGAAACCCAGAATCAATCTCTTACCCAACGGCGTCATGTTTAACGCCTATCCTGACAGTTGCGGCGGTTCCCTGGACAAAATTGTCGAACTGCTGAAAAAAGAGGCGTTTGAGGATGTTTTTTCGCTATTTTATATTTTGCCTTCGTTGTTTAATTCCGATTTAGATCGCGGCTTTTCGATAGTCGATTACGGGATTAACGAGGCCCTCGCCTCGGAAAAAGATTTACGTGATTTACAAGCGCTAAATATTGACCTGAAACTGGACTTTGTTTTGAATCATATTTCGGTGCAGTCTCCTCAATTTCAAGATGTTTTGCAAAATGGAGAAGATTCGCCCTACAGCGACTTTTTTATTGATTGGAACAAGTTTTGGGCGGGATATGGGGAAATGGGGCCGGCAGGTTACATTATCCCGGATGAACGATATTTGAAAAAACTGTTCATGAGAAAGCCGGAGCTGCCCATTTTGAAAGTGCCCTTTCCTGATGGAACCAGCCGCTTTTACTGGAACACATTTTACCAAAAGGTGACCGTTGTCCTGCCGGAGGCCAAAGATTTGCAGGTCATTGAGGGTCTGACCGAAACAGATGCTGCGGAAACCGCCTCAATCATCAAGTCTGCCGTCAATCATGGTGTGTCCATCTATGACATTGACCTGGGAGCCTATGCGCCATACCGATCCCAAATTCTTCGATACATCGAACGCCACTGCACACAATACCTCGGCCAGATGGATTTGAATGCAAAATCGGAAATGGTTTGGGAATATTACGATCAAACCCTGAAACAAATGAAAGCATACGGGGCCAAAATCATCCGGCTTGATGCGTTTGCTTATCTCCACAAAGAAGTGGGACAAAGTAATTTCTTCAATGAACCGGGCACATGGGATTATCTCAATCGTTTGAAGCAGATTGCAGATCGGTATGGTTTATTGTTGCTGCCGGAGATTCATGCACAATACGGTGAAAAAATCCATGAAAAATTGGCCGGGAAGGGGTTTGCGTTTTATGACTTTTTCTTTCCGGGGCTGGTGATTCATGCGTTGGAGTCCGGGGAAAACAGGTATCTGGTTAAATGGATTCGGGAGGTTGTGGCGGAAGGGTTTGTCACGGTGAACATGCTGGGCTGCCATGATGGGATTCCTTTATTAGATTTGAAGGGATTGTTAGACGACCAATCAATTGATGAGATGATTGCCGTTATTTTGGAACGGGGCGGCATGGTGAAAAACCTGTTTGGACCTGATGGTCAGAAAATATCCTATTATCAGGTGAATGCGACCTTTTTCAGCGCGCTGAATGAAGACCACAAAAAGTTCCTGTTGGCCAGAGCTATCCAGATGTTTATGCCCGGGGTGCCGGAAATCTGGTACCTTGATCTCTTTGTGGGAACCAATGATCATGAGGCGGCGGCAAAAGGTGGTCATAAAGAAATCAACAGAACCAATCTTTCACTGCCAGAAATCAAGGCGAAATTGCCAATGCCCATTGTTCAGGACCAATTGAAGCTGCTGCGCTTCCGGAATACGTTTCCGGCTTTTGGTTTTGATGCCGAATTGACTATTGAAGCGTCTGGCGAAAATCAACTCAATCTCACATGGACGAACAACGGGTACACAGCGTCGCTTCAGGCTGATTTACGCAGCTATGCGTTTGAAATTACTTATTCAAGCGATGGGAAAAATGAGGCTGGGCAGTTAATGTTGCAAACGGGATGAGATGGATGTTGGTGGGTGGGGAAACGGCCGTATCCTTTTGCCCCTTACTCTAACATTTACCTGGCGCTGTTTCAGTTGCTTTAGTTAGAAAATCGGAGAGTAAATGAAGAAATTACTCGGCGGCATTGAAGCGGGCGGGACGAAATTTGTGTGCGCGGTGGGGACGGGGCCGGAGGATATTCGGGCGGAGGTGCGCTTTCCCACGACCACGCCGGCCAAGACGATTGGGCGGGCGGTGGCCTTTTTCCAGGAGCAGGAACCGGTTACGGCCGTTGGCATTGCCGCATTTGGCCCCCTAGACCCCAACCCCCGATCCCCCACCTACGGCTGCATCACCACTACGCCCAAACCGGGCTGGGCCAATACCAACTTTGCCGGAGCCATCCAGGCTGCTCTCAATGTGCCCGTTGGCTTTGACACTGATGTCAACGGGGCAGCTCTGGGCGAATGGCAGTGGGGCGCGGCGCAAGGGCTAGACACGTTTATCTACCTAACGATTGGCACAGGCATTGGCGGCGGCGCAATGGTCAACGGGAACCTGCTGCACGGCCTCATTCATCCCGAAATGGGGCACATCCCCCTGCCCCACGATTGGGAAGCCGACCCGTATAACGGCCGTTGCCCCTATCACGGCGACTGCCTGGAAGGCATGGCGTCTGGTCCAGCCATCGAAGATCGCTGGCAGAAAAAAGGGCAGGAACTGCCGCCTGATCATCCGGCGTGGGAGTTAGAGGCGCACTACCTGGCGCTGGCGCTGCGCAGCTTTATCTGCACCCTGTCGCCGCAGCGCATCATCATGGGCGGCGGCGTCATGGCGCAGCCGCAGCTTTTTCCGCTGGTGCGGCAAAAGACACTGGACTATCTGAACGGCTACGTGCAATCGCCCGCCATTTTGGCTGACATTGACCGCTATATTGTGCCGCCAGGATTAGGCAACCGAGCCGGAGTTTTGGGCGCCATCGCCCTGGGGCGGCAAGCGCTCTAGCCTTTGTGTGGGATTGAACGAAAAACGGCCGTCCCTTATAATGATTCCAATTGATATTGACGAGAGCCAACCCGTTCTCTGGCAAGGATAAACTGATGGATGCACAACCCACTGCCCCCGCTGCGACCAAACAAACCATCTGGCAAACCCTCTGGGACAAACTGACCGCCCCTCACCCCACCATTCAAAACGACGAACAGCGGCAGCGCGCCCATCTGCTGGCCGCCTTATTGGTCATTTTTTTACCCCTGTTCGTCATTCCTGAAAGCATTCGAGCCATTCAAACACAGAATATCATCATCTTCTACTGGGTCATCGTAGCCTTCCTCGCCGCCGCCTATGCGTTGAGCCGCAGCCGCCATTTCCAGGTCGGCATTGTCATCACGCTAACCGTGCTAACGCTGCTGCCTATTGCCGGCATCCTCTCCCAAGGAAGCACGCCGCACAATTTATTGTCAGCTTTAATTTGGATGGCGCCCACTGTTTTGATTGGTAGTTTGCTGTTGTCGGTGCGCGGCACGGCCGTTTTGGGGTGCGTCAACATCGCGCTAGGATTAGCGTTAACCCGCCTGCTGCCCGATGTGGCCGTCCGCCATTTATTTTATCCGCTGGGATATGTCGCAACCGTTTTACTACTTCTGGTCGTGGCCGCGGCCATGCGCCAACGCTATATGGAGCGCATCAAAGTACAGTCCGGCGAATTAGCCCGCAGCGAAGAGCAGTTCCGCGCGCTCGTCGAAAATTCACATGCAGGCATCATCCAGGTTGGCGCTGATTATCGCTTTAATTATGTCAACTCTGAGACCTCTCGTATATTGGGCGTCGACCGAAATAATTTAATTGGCCGAGATTTCCGCACCGCACTCGACGAAGAAAGTAAGCAATTGGTTTCTGATCGTTATCGCCGCCGGCAGGCCGGCGAAAATGTGCCTTCACGCTACACATTTCAAGTCGTACGCCCGGATGGTGAAAAGCGGTTAATTGAAATTAGCTCATCCACCTACACCAGCGCCGACGGCCGTACCCAAACCATCGCCCAATTACTCGACATAACCGAAAAAAAGCAGATAGAAGACGCCCTGCGTGATTCGGAAGCATTGTATCAGTCCCTGGTCAATAATTTACCCCAAAACATATTTCGCAAGGATGTGGACGGCCGTTTCACCTTTGCTAACGATAATTTTTGCCGGGCGCATGGCAAGTCCCTGACTGACATCATCGGCAAAACCGATTTCGACCTGCACCCTTCTGAAATGGCACATAAATATCGCATCAATGATGAACACGTTATGGAAAGCGGGGAAACGTTTGAAGGGATCGAGATTTTTGAACGGCTGGATGGAGAAAAGTATTACGTGCAAACGGTAAAGACGCCGACTTATGACGCCGACGGCCGTCTAACCGGCATTCAAGGCATCTTTTGGGACATCACCGAAATCAAACAGGCACAGGAAGCGCTGCAACAAGCGCATGACGAGCTTGAGCGCCGGGTAGAAGAACGTACCCAAGAATTAGCAGCCGCTAACAGCCGCCTTAAACAGTTAGATCATCTCAAAAACCAATTCATCGAAGATATGTCTCATGAGCTGCGCACCCCACTGGCCAACCTGAACTTATATCTGGATTTATTGGAAATGGGCAATCCGGAAAAACAAGCCAGGTATTTTTCAGTTTTACGCCAGGCCACAAAACGACTCACCCACTTGAGCGAGGACATATTAACCGTAACGCGGCTCAATTTGTACAAAGATGAAATCCACAAACGCCCAATTGACATAAACGAAATCGCGGGCGACATTATCCAAAAACAACAGCATCTGGTTGATAAAGCGGGATTAGAGCTAATTTTTTCACCGGATAAATCGCTGCCGCCCATCCTGGCAGAAAGCGACCAGATCCGTCAAGTTGTCAGTAATTTATTGCAAAACAGCCTAAACTATACGACCGAAGGCGTCATCCGCGTTACCACTTCACTAGATGAAACACGCCAACTCGTGTGCTTAGAAGTAGCCGATACCGGCATGGGCATTGATGAAGAAGATTTACCGTTCCTGTTTGATCGTTTTTATCGTGGAAAACACATTGGCCAATCTACCATTCCAGGCAGCGGATTGGGGCTGGCCGTGGTAAAAGAGATTGTCGAACTACATGAAGGCAGCGTGGAGGTAAGCTCCCGCATGGGAGAGGGAAGCGTCTTTCGTGTCTGGCTGCCCGCCGCCAAACGTGAAACGTGAAACGTGAAACGTAATGCGTCACATTTTACGTCTGAATACAATTTCCCCCGCAAAGATAGTTAAATCTACGGCCGTTTCCGCAATCCTTGTCGGCTCAATCTCAAACAAATTCTGGTCAAGCAAGATTAAATCGGCCCATTTTCCGGCGGCGACGGAGCCTTGCACAGCTTGCTTACCCGCTAAAATGGCCGGCCCCATCGTGTAGGCGTAAATCGTCTCTTCCAGGCTAATTTTCTCCTGCGGATACCAGCCGCCAGCCGGTTGATGATGAGAGTCTTGGCGGGTAACGGCCGTTTCCATCCCCACCATCGGGTTCAACGGCGCCACCGGTGCATCCGAGCCAAACGCCAATACCGTGCCCTTGTCCAGCAGCGTGCGGAACGCATACGTATAGCGTGCCCGCTCGCCCCAAACCCGGTCAGCCGTCGGCCAATCCGTCTGCAAATGCACCGGCTGCACCGCGGCAACGACCCCCAAGTCGGCCAACCGGCTCAGGTCGTCGGGATGAAGCAGTTGGACGTGTTCGATGCGGTGGGGGTGAAGGGGTGATGGGGTGATGGGGTGATGAGGCCCCGCAGCCTCGCCGCCTCGCAACTCCGCCAACACATCCAACACCTCGCGCACAGCGCGGTCGCCGATGGCGTGGACAGAGATGGGAAAGCCGGCCTTTTTTGCATTGACGGCCAGGTTCCACAAATCCTTTGCCGGGGTGACGGCAATGCCCGTGTTGTCGGGTTCGCCCTCGAACGGTTCCAGCATGTGGGCGGTGCGCGACCCCATCGTGCCGTCGGCAAACGCTTTAATGTGGCCGATCCACAGCCGGTCATCGCCAAAGCCGGGCTGTAAACCGAGGGCGGCGGCTTCGGGCAGCCGCTCGGCGGCAATGTTCATGTGGACGCGCAGCTTTAGACGGCCGTCCCTTCTCAACTGCTGGAATAAGCGAAAACTTTGGTCGCCTTCATTCTCCACCCGCTGATCGTGGATGCCAGTCAACCCCAGCCGGTGGGTCTCGGCAATGGTGTCGGCCATCCAGTCGGCCAATGTCGCTTCGTCCGGTTCGGGGATGTGACGGCGCACCAGTTCGATGGCGTTCCATTCGCGTAAAATGCCGTTGGGACGGCCGTCTTCGTCACGTTCAATTTTGCTTTCTGGCGGATCGGCCGTTGCTGCGTTGACTCCTGCCCATTTCAAGGCGGCGCCGTTCACCCACCAGGTGTGCATATCCATTCGCGCCAGGGCGACGGGGTTATTGGGGGCGATGGCGTCCAGCGCGGCGCGATGGGGGGCGCGATCCCACAGGTTTTCGTCCCAGCCCCAGCCTTGCACCCATTGACCGGGTTTGGCGTCAGCAACGGCCGTTTTCACCAAATCCAACACCGCGTCAAAATCAGCCACGCCAAACAAGCTCACCTGCTGTCTGCGTTCGGCGATCTGCTGGAAATGCAGATGGGAATCGGTCAGGCCAGGCAGGGCGAGACGGCCGTTCCCATCCAGTAACTTAGTCTTTGGCCCGGCCAGCTTCAAAATCTCCTCATCAGAACCAACAGCCAGGAAACGGCCGTCAGCCATCGCCGCCGCCTCCGCCCAGGGCAAATCGGGGTCAACGGTGTAAATTTTGGCGTTGTGTACAATCAAATCAGCGTTCATTAGGTTCTCCAGTTGGCGAGGTTGCGAAGTTGCGAGGTTGCGAAGTTGCAAGGTTGCGAAGTTGCGGGGTTGCGGGGTTGCGGGATTGCGGGGTCTCATCACCCCCTCACCTCTTCACCTCTTCACCCGTTCACCCGCTCAATCGCTTCCCGCATCACCGCCACGTCCGGCATAACGGCCGTCCACAGCTCAAAAGCCAGCGCGCCTTGATGGACGAGCATTCCCAGGCCATTGGCGGTGCGGCATCCGGCAGCTTTTGCTTGGCGCATCAGCTTCGTCTGGCGTGGATTGTAGACCAAATCGTAAACAAATGCGCCTTTGGGGATGGGTAAATCATCGGGCCAGGGGGAACTGTTTTCGTTGGGAGACATGCCCAGCGGGGTGGTGTTGATGATGAGGGGGGCGGTGGCGGCGCGAACGGCCGTCCCCAACTCCGCCAACGGCCAATAATTCAACCAAGCCTCTGGCAACTGCCGTTGCGGCGACAACCCCGCCACATACGGCGATAAATCAGCCACCAACTGCTGCGCCTGCTTCGGGCGCCGGGACATGACTTGCACATGCCCGCCCGCCGCCAGCAGCGCATACGCTACCGCCCGCGCCGATCCGCCCGCGCCCAAAACCAGACAGTCACGGCCGTTCACCGCCACAGCCAAGCTCTCCAAATCCGCCAAAAAACCCGACCAGTCGGTGTTGTAGCCGGTAGTCTTGTAGTCTTGTAGTCGGGTAGTCTCGTAGTCTCCAGTCTCCAGTCCCCCAGTCTCTAGTCTCCCCCTCTCCACCACAATCGTATTTACCGCCCCAATCGCCTGCGCCGCCGGGTCAATCTCATCCAAAAAGGGCATGACGGCTTGTTTGTGGGGGATGGTGATGTTGACGCCGCGAAAACCGAGCGTGGGCAGGGCAGGAACGGCCGTATCCACATCCTCAGGCCGCACCGGCAAAGGCACATAAACCACATCCAGCCCCGCCGCCTGAGCCGCCGCATTGTGCATCGCCGGACTAAAACTATGCGAAACCGGCCAGCCAATTAAACCGATGAGTTGGGTTTTCCCCGAAATAGTTAACAATTGACACTCCCAAATTAAAAGACGTATAATCTCGTTAATGCGTATTGATTATATTATCTGTCCGGCAAACATTGAGGACAAGTTGACGACAAAACACAATGTTCAAATAACTGAAGCCCGCCAGGTTTTGTTAAGCGCCCCTCGCATTCGATTTGCAGAAAAAGGATACACGCCAGGAGATGATGTGTATGGCGCATTTGGGCAAACCTTTGGCGGGCGTTATTTAGCCGTATTCTTTGTTTACAAATCGTCAACCAAAACAGCCATCATCATCAGCGCCAGAAATATGAGTTCAGCAGAAAAGAAACGATATGGAAGAAAATAAATTTAGCAGTATTTCAAAAGTGGATACGCTTGAAGGCATGGGTGAATTCTGGGACGAACACGATTTCACCGAATTTGATACAGATGCGCCTGATTCGGTTTTCGACATCAACTGCGCTGTGCCAATTGAGCCTGATCTACTTTCAAAAGTAGAAAAACAAGCCAGGAAGCGCGGCGTGTCTGTGGAAACGCTCGTTAATTTATGGCTTCAGCAAAAAACGATGGAATTCGCGTCCTCGTCTTAACGCCACTTATTGCACCCACGCCATCCGCGCCCCTAACGCCTGCATTGTCTCCACAAAACCGGGGAAACTATCGGCGATGCAGCCCGCGTCATGCACCAGCGTTTCGCCGTGCGTGACCAATCCGGCCACCGCCAACGACATGCCCAACCGATGGTCGTCATGGCTGTCCACCTCGGCCCCGTACAAACGCATCGGGCCGGTTACGGTGAAGCCATCGGGATGCTCTTCGATTTGAACGGCCGTTTTCCGCAGTTCCCCCGCCAAAACGCTGATCCGATCCACTTCTTTGACGCGCAGCTCAGCCGCATCGCGCACCGTTGTGTTTCCGGCCGCCTGCGTCGCCGCCACCGTCAAAATCGGGAACTCGTCAATGCCGCGCACGACCACCTCGCCACCGATGTCGGCGGCGTGCAGTTCGTCAAAGCGCACGATCAAATCGGCGATGGGTTCGCCGCCAGTTGTGCGCTCGTTCTGAATGGCAACATTAGCCCCCATCGCGTGCAGCATATCCAAAATGCCAGTGCGCGTCTCGTTCAATCCCACGTTTTGAACGGTAATGTGGGAATGGGGCACGATGGTCGCCGCCACCAGAGGAAATGCCGCCGAGGAAATGTCGCCGGGGACGATTAAATTGAGCGGCTCAAGTTCTCGTCCGCCATGTAACTCAACGATGCCGTCGCGCCAAGCAATGTCGGCATTCATGGCGGCCAACATACGCTCGGTGTGGTCGCGGCTGGGGCCGGCTTCGATGATGCGGGTGACACCGTTTGCATACAGCCCCGCCAACAAAACGGCGCTTTTCACCTGGGCGCTGGCGATGGTCATCTGGTATTCGAAGCCTTGCAAGAGGGCTGGTTGAATGTTGAGAGGCGCTTTGCCATCGGGGGAGGAAATATCCGCTCCCATGCGTGATAATGGCTCAATGATGCGGCGCATCGGCCGTTTGCGTAACTGCGCGCTGCCATCCAAAACGGAAGGGAAGGATTGCCCGGCTAAAATTCCGGCCATGAGGCGCATAAACGTGCCGGCATTGCGGCAATCCAACGCGCCAGTTGGCGCCTGCAAACCATGCAAACCACGCCCTTCAATCTGTAAATCCCAGGATTGGGGGGATTTTTTGTCAATTTCGACTTGAATTCCTAACGATTGAATGCCAGCCAGAGTAGCCAGGGTGTCGCCGGCGGGGAGCCAGTTGCGGATGGTGGAACGGCCGTTCCCAATCGCCGCCAGCATCACCGCCCGGTGACTAATGGACTTATCACCCGGAACCGTAATCGTGCCTTGCAGCGGTGTTTTTTGTGGACGAACCAGAATTTTCATGAACAGGTGAAGAGGTGAAAGAGTGACGCGCAGCGTACCATTCTACACCCGCCTACTCGCCACTCGCTTACTCGCTACCTTCGCAGCCGCCGCATTTGCCGCGCAATCGTCTGCACCTTTTTGTCCGGCCGATCCGGGTCAAGACGGGCGACGGGCGGGCGGCCCTGCACTTTAGCTTCGGCCAGTGCGTGGTAAATGAGCAGATGATTGTTGCGGCGCATAAATTCGTCGTGCGTCGCATCGGGATGCGTTTCGGCGTCTGCTCTTTTGGCCGCCGCCAGCTTGTCAGCCAAATCCGTGATTTCGGCGGCGGGCAGGTAAGCGGCGTCTGTGCTGAACTCTAACCTGTCCTGGACTTGAACTAATCGGGTCAGCAAAATCTCGCCAATTTCCACATTGCCGCGACCGCCCGGTTCATACACGTCATATGTCTCGCCGGTCATAAAGTTCTTCAAGTGCAATGTTTGTCCATCATAGCCGGTCAATTCGTAAGCATCAGCCGGGGACGCTTCCAGCCAGCCGTCTAAAACGGACTGCTGCTGTTCCGATAAGGCGGCCCGTTTTTCGGCGTGGTACACTTCTATCAGGCGCGGCGCGTCTTCCGGCTGGTAATCAAAGACGAACCAATCGAAAAAACGCAGCGCTTCGGATGGGCTCATCTCGTCGGCGTTTTCTATGTCGTAGAGGCCGTTCCAATAAAAGGGCAGTCCTTTGGCTAAATCTTCGGCAAAGCGTTCGTCGCGGGCGAATTTGAGCAGGTCTTGGCGCAAGAACCGGCCCGCTTCTTTCCAGGCGCGCTGTTCGCGTTCGGCCGCCTGGTCAATTTTCAGATGGCATTTTTTATATTTTTTGCCGCTGCCGCAGTAGCAAGGGTCGTTCCGTCCGGGTTTGCTCATGGTTTAGTCCTTTAGTCTTGTAGTCTTTAGTCTTGTAGTCTTTAGTCTTGTAGTCTTGTAGTCTTTAGTCTTGTAGTCTTGTAGTCTTTAGTCTTGTAGTCTTTAATCTAACCGCTCTAAAATTGGCAGTAGTTCATTTAATTGGGTGATGGTGTAATCGGGCTTTATGCCGTTTAATTGGTTGGAAAGATGGGGCGGGTTCATCCAAACGCTGATTAAGCCGGCATTATTGGCCCCGGCCACGTCATTTTCGGGCCGGTCGCCGACAAAGACAGCTTGTTCCGGAGCAACGGCTAACGATTCTAAGGCGCGGTGGTAAATGGCGGGATGAGGTTTGATATAACCCACATCGCCGGAAGTCAACCGCACATCGAAGTAGTCGAGCAATTGGTAATGACGTAATTCGATATCGCGCATCCACATGGGCAGCATGGCGTTAGTGATAAGACCGATTTTGTAGCCATCTTGTTTCAAACGGGTCAGGACGGCAGCGGCATCGTTGTAAGGAACTGCGCCGGGCATGGGCTGCCAATCATAAACGCGCATCACTGCTTCCAGGTCTATTTGATCGGGATCAAGACCGATGTTTGTAAAGGTCTGGCGCAAAACAGTGGCGAAACGAACGCTTTCCCAGGTTTCATTAGCTCTTTGCCAGCTTTGCTTTAACAGGTTGTGATAGATTTGATGGCATGTGTCGGCGTCGGGCAGCGTATGGCCGGCATCTGTCAGGTAAGCGTGTATATTGCCGATGCTGACGCGGCTTATCTCTTCCCAGGTTTTGGTGCGGCCTGACCAATCTATAAGGGTATCGTCGAAGTCAAAGAGTACGGCCGTTACCTTTGCCATGCTGCCCCCTTCATTTTATGCTTATGTCCGGCGAGCGCCGGCCAATCGATCCAGCGCAATGATAATGCCAAACCCGATGACAGCCAAAACCAGGGCGCCGATGAATTCAGTAACATCGGCGCGGCTGGAAAGCGCGGGCAAGATATCCGCCTGTTGCGTCACGATACGTTCGCCAAAACTGTCCAATACATAGCTGCCATCGGCGTGAGTCAGCCACGCTTCATCTTGCTTCCAGGGCCATACTTTGCGTAAGCTGCCAATCATTAAACCCAGAAGGAGAGCAACCGTGCCATCATGATATTTTCTGAACAGCCAACTCAAAATTTGGGCGAAGGTGACGAGGCCGATCAGGGCGCCAGCGGCAACAAGGGCCAGGGTGAAGATGTCACGATCGTTTACAGCGCCCAGCACATATTCATATTTTCCTAACAAAACGAGGATAAACGCGCCAGAAATACCTGGTAGTATCATGGCGCAAATAGCCAACGCCCCGCTCAAGAAGAGAAACCACCAGGTTTCCGGTGTACGGGCGGGGACGAGACCGACAAGCAAAAAAGAAGCGACTGCACCGAGGAGCAAGATAGCGCCCAAAGGGGGAGTCCAGCGTTTAATGCGTTTGCTCACTATGAAAACTGAAGCCAGCACCAACCCAAAGAAAAAGCTCCACAAATAAACAGGCTGATTGACAAGCAGGCGCTCTAGAAAATGGGAAAGCGTCAGGATCGCCAGCCCGATGCCAAGGGTGATGGCCAACATAAATTCCCAGTTCAGAATCGCCAGCGCGTCTTTGATGCGGAATTTTAGGGCGGCGCGAAAGAATTCAGGCTGGCCGATCATGCGAATGGAGTCAACCAACTCTTCATAGATGCCAAGGATGAGGGCCATGGTGCCGCCGGAAACGCCGGGAACGATGTCGGAGGCGCCCATGGCGACCCCGCGCAAGGCCAGACCAATGTAGCCGCGCGGCGTACGTTTTATTTTACGGTGATTGTTGACGGGAACGGCCGTTTTATCTTTTTCTGAAACCATAAATGTGTTAAACGACTGGTTCGGCCGCTTCCGTTTTCTTTTCGTTACGCGCTTTCCAATACTCGATGAACATGGGCAGGACGGAAACGAGAATGATGCCGACGATGACAAACTCAAAGTTGGCTTTGACGAAGGGGATGTTGCCAAAGAAGTAGCCGAGGAAAACAAAGAGCAGCGTCCATAAAAAGCCGCCGATGACGTTGTAGGAAATGAAACGGCCGTAATGCATCGTCCCTACCCCGGCCACAAACGGCGCAAAAGTACGAACAATAGGCACAAAACGGGCCAGCACAATCGTTTTGCCGCCATGCTTGGCGTAAAATGCTTCCGTTTTTTCCAAATACTCCCGCTTGAGCACTTTTTTGAGGAATCGGTTTTGGGTGTCAAAAATAGCCAGACCTAATTTATGGCCAATCCAATAATTGGCCGTATCGCCTAAAATAGCGGCAATAAACACCAACACCCACAACAAAATCGGATTCAGCGAACCTAACGCGGCAAACGTCCCGGCTGCAAATAACAGCGAATCGCCCGGCAAAAACGGCGTGACGACCAGGCCGGTCTCAATAAAAATTACCGTAAACAATAAGGCGTAGGTCCAAACGCCATACTGCCGAATAATTGCATCTAAATGGACATCTAAATGCAAGAATAAATCCACCATTGATTTCAAAAAGTCCATGCTTTCACCCATACATTAAAAAAGAGCTTCGCTGAAGCTCCTCAAAACAGTTATCAAGCGCGTAATTATAGCAGAAGTTGCCAATGACGCGAAAATAAAAATGGGTTTTCGGATTCCGCGATGAATGAATGGCTGACAAGCTGAAGTGCTGATAGCTGAACGCTTGCATAAAAATAGCTCCGGGGGGAGGAACCCGGAGCCATCAAACAAAAGGAGAAAAATTGTGTGTGTCCTTACGCTGTATACGTTAATAGAAAACGGCCGTAACGTAAATAGGACAATGTTACTAAATTACAGATCGCCGCCAGCCTTTCACTTGCGGAACAACTCCCGCACCACAATCTCCCGTTGAATCTGGCTGGTACCTTCGTAAATCTGGTAGATTTTGGAATCGCGCATGAGCTTTTCTACCGGATACTCAGCCATGTACCCATACCCGCCGAAGACTTGAACGGCATTAGTGGCAATTTTAACGGCCGTGTCCGCTGCAAACGCTTTGGCAAAGGCAGCGGCCGTCGTATTTTGCACACCCGCATCAACCGCCCAGGCCGACTTCCACACCAGTAAACGGGCCGCTTCCAAATCCATCGCCATATCGGCAATCATATGGCCAATCGTCTGGTGCTGCCAAAGCGGCTTGCCAAACGTCATACGTTCCTTGGCATATTGAATAGATTCATCCAACGCGCGACGAGACAAGCCCAACGCGCCGGCAGCCGTGCCCGGACGGCTGCGGTCAAACACCTTCATCGCAATGAGAAAGCCCATGCCCTCTTGACCCAAAAGATGCGTAGCCGGCACTTTAACATCCTCGAAGATGACTTCGGCCGTATCCGAGGCATGTTGACCCATCTTATCAAACGGTTTACCCACACTCACGCCGTCCCAGTTCCGATCCACAATAAAGCAGCTCATTCCTTTGTAGCGCACCGAGGGATCGGTGTAAGCAAAAACGGTATAAAAATCGGCCACCGTCCCACCGGTGATAAACATTTTGTTGCCATTCAAAATGTAATGGTCGCCCACTTTTTTAGCGGTGGTTTTGATACCGGCCACATCAGAACCGGCCTCCGGCTCGGTGGCACAGTAAGCCGCCATCTGTCCCTCGGCCAACCGCCCGCCATACTCCATCTTCTGCTCTTCATTCCCGGCAATAAGAATCGGCAGGGCAGCCAGGCCATTCACGGCAATGGCCGTGCTGATACCGGAACAGCCCCAAGCCAACTCCTCGCCTACCAATACCTCTTCAAATAGGCTCAAGCCGAGACCACCATACTTTTCGGGCACATTCATACAGGTCAAACCCATCTCCTGCGCCTTCTTAATAACCGGCCAGGGGTACTCGTGGGTTTTGTCGTAATGCTCAGCGACAGGTGCAATCTCGTTTTTGGCAAAATCGCGGGCTAGTAATTGGATTTCTTTCTGTTCATCGGTCAGTGAAAAATTAACACTCATGGGATAGGCTCTCCTTATTATTTTGTGAAATGTGAAACGTGATAATGATTCACGCTTCACATTTCACGATTCACGTTTTACTACGCTTTTCTTAACTCAGTCTTCAAAATCTTGCCCGTCGCGTTCATCGGCAAGGTGTCGCGGAAGACGATTTCGCGCGGATATTTGTAGGCAGCCATATTTTCTTTGGCCCAGGCTCTAATCTCATCGGGCGTGGAAGTCGCTCCCTCTTTCATAACCACAAAGGCTTTGATTTCTTCGCCGTATTGATCATGGGGAACGCCGATAACGGCCGCCATGGTGACATCGGGATGGGCAACAAGGGTTTCTTCGATTTCACGAGGATAGACGTTGAAGCCGCCGCGAATGATCATGTCTTTAACGCGATCGACAATGTAGAGGTAGCCGTCTTCGTCGAAACGGCCGATGTCGCCGGTGTGGAACCAACCATTGCGGAAGGCGTCGGCAGTGGCTTCTGGTTTTTTGTAGTAGCCTTTCATAACGTTATGGCCGCGAATGACAATCTCACCCAATTCGCCTTGCGGCACGTCGTTGTCCTCTTCATCTACAACGCGCAGGCTAACGCCCCAAACAGGCAGACCAATGGAACCGGGTTTACGCTCGCGGTCAATGCGGCTGAAGGAGGCGACGGGGCTGGTTTCGGACAGGCCGTACCCTTCCAAAATCTTCACTTTGAATTTCTCATCGAACGCTTTCATCACTTCGACGGGCATGGCCGCGCCGCCGGAGACGGCGTAGCGCAGGGTATTGGAGATTTTGTCCAGATCGTATTTGTCGGCGTTGGGGGAGTGGAGCATGGCCCAATACATGGTGGGCACACCGGCGAAGAAGGTGACATTATCACGCTGCATGATGCCGAGAGCGGCGTCGGGATCGAAGCGGGGCAGCAGGCTGATGGATGCGCCGTTGTAGAATCCGGCGTTCATCTGCACGGTCTGGCCGAAGGAGTGGAAGAGGGGCAGGGTGATGAGGTGTACGTCGTCGGGATGGGCTTCGTACATGGTGTCGCTGAGGCGGGCGTTGAAGACCATGTTGAGGTGGCTGAGTTCGGCGCCTTTGGGCTGGCCGGTTGTGCCGCTGGTGTAGAGGATGACGGCCGTATCCTCCGAACTAGTCTGCACAGTGGGGAATGTGGGCGGCTGGTTGTGCATGAGCATACCCAACGTTTTGGTTCCCTCAATGGGGGACGGCGCGGCCGGGTTGGCGGTGATGATGAAGAAATGTTCACAGGTATCGGCTTCCTGGAAGCCGCCCCATCCCATTTGGCCCATCGGCAATTGTTCCGTACCTTCAAAGACAAAATAGGCTTTGGCGTCGGAATCTTTCAGGTGGTAGGCGATCTCGCGCGGTTTGAGCAGCACGTTGAGCGGCACCACGGCTGCGCCCGCTTTAAGAATGCCATAGTAAACGATGGGGAAGTAGGGGATGTTCAAACAGCTTAAGGCGACTTTATCGCCCGGCTGAATTCCAGCGTCAACTAACCCATTGGCAACCTGGTTGGCAGCGGCGTTGACGGCCGCATACGATAATTTGGTCTCGTTGAAAATAACGGCCGTGTGCGACGGCCGTTCCCGAGCGCTATCTTCCAACAATACAGCTAAATTTAACATGTGCAATCCTCCGAAAAATATGATTGGGACGGGGTTGCAAAGTTGCGGTGCGAAGTTAACTTTCGCCCCGCCGCTTTGCTACGCTGCCGCTTCGCTTTGTAACTGCTCAACTTTAGGCAAATCAATCGTCATCACGCCGTCGTCATTGCCTGTATCAATTAACGCTTCACGAGGTATGGCCCCTTTCTGGGCAATCGGCCCTTCGACAAACACTTTAGATAAGGCAAAGCCGGAAATATGCCCTTCTTCGCCCAAGATAATATCGCCAATAGCGCCCACTTTTGTGCCGCCCGGCGTATCCACGCCGCGCCCTTTCAATTTACTCAATCGCAGCCAATCTTCTGATTCATCCAAATCCTTGGCTTCAACAACCACTTCGGAATTTTTTACCAGAATGGCGTCAATGCCAAAAACAACCACACTATCGCGGGCAATAAGCCAGTTTTTGCGTTTCAGCAATCCTTCTGTGCCCACATGGATGCCTGTAAGCCAATAAAGTTGATCATTGATGTAGAGGTCTTTGACGACGCCCAGCAAACGGCCGTCTGTCACACTAATGATGGATTTACCGATGAGATCTTTACCTAACCGCATGAGATTGCTCCTAAAAAGTCAGCATATTGAATTGAGGAAATGTAACTACTAAGGTGACAGTCACCTCTGAGGCTTAGCAGCTACAGGGAATGAAGCAAACGCCCAACAACTTCTACCGTGAATTATAATGTGTGTTTAGATGTAGGCAACACACCTTTACTTTTAACCATTCTCCGGTAAGCTTATTGGTTATGCAAAAAAGATACACCATCCACGACATCAAACACGCCCTATCTTTACCTGACTTTGACGGGGCCGCTGCGCAGCAAAAAATGACTCCTGTACCACGCGGCATTCGGCGGCCGCCTTCTCGTCCGGGCAAAGCGCGGTTGGGCGGCGTGCTGGCGCTTTTCTACTGCTATCAGGATGAGCTTTACCTGGTTCTTACCAAACGGCGCGATGATATGAATGATCACGCCGGACAGATTTCTTTCCCCGGCGGCAAGCATGAAGAAGGGGAAACGTTGACGGAAACGGCCGTTCGTGAAGCAAACGAAGAAATTGGCGTCCTACCTGACCATCTCACTATTCTGGGCCAACTAACGCCTCTTTACATCCCGCCGTCTGATTTTGAAGTACACCCCACAGTTGCCTGGTATGCTAATGGGAAACGGCCGTCTTTCACTCCCAACGACAATGAAGTAGCCAAAATTCTAGAAGTACCGTTGAGTTACCTGCTCACTTCTGATGCGCGCGACGAAGAAATTTGGCATTTGCGCGGTTATGATGTGCGCGTCCCTTTTTTTACGGTTGGAGGACACAAAGTTTGGGGCGCAACGGCGATGATATTGAGCGAGTTAATCGAACGGCTGCGATCTGTAAACGGCCGTCCCATCAACGACCGCGCCGAATAACAGTTGACGCTTCCGGCGCATCGGTGGTAGGCAGGCGAACGATGAAAATACTGCCTTCGCCAACTTTGCTGCGAGCCAGAACACGGCCGTTATGCGCCGCCACCAGTTCTTGCACAATCGCCAGGCCCAGGCCGGCCCCTTTCCGGCTGCTGGCCCGCGCCTTGTCGGCCTGGTAAAAACGCTCAAAAATGCGTGATAGGTCATCCGATTCAATGCCCTTGCCGGTGTCTTGCACCACGCCTTCAACCGCCTTCTCGCCATGCGGCCGTACCTGCAAATGGACGCGCCCGCCGGCTGGCGTGTGGGCCAGCGCATTGTCGGCCAGATTGGTGAACACCTGTATCAGCCGGTCGTAGTCGCCCAGAACGGCCGTAACCGGAACCGCGTCCAGCGTGAGGTGAATTTCCCGTTCCTGGGCGCGCGGGGCCAGACTGCGCTGCACGTCGCCCATCACCTGGCTCAAATCTACCGGAACCCGCGCCAATTCCAACTGGCCTGACTCGATGCGGGCTAAATCCAGCAGTTGGGCGACCAGGCGCGACATGCGGTCGGCTTCTTTGTGGATGATTTGGGCCGCTTGCTGCTGCTCTTCGGCGGAAACGGCCGTGCCATCCAACAGCGCCTGGCTCCAGCCCCGAATCGAAGTGATGGGCGTCTTCAAATCGTGGGAGACGTTAGCCACAAAATCTTGCTGCGCCTGCCGCGACTGTTTGACCTGGGCGGCCATGCTGTTGAAGCTGTTGGCGACGCGCTGCACTTCTTCCGGCCCCTGCGGCGGAAGCTGTTGATCGTAATCCCCCTCGGCGATGGCTTCGGCGGCGACGGCCATTTTTTGCAGCGGCCGCGCCACCCACCCGGCAATCAAAAACGCCAATAAAATCGCCAGCAAAAAAGCAGCCGTCCCCGCGCCAAACAATGGCCGGAAAAACAAGTCGCGGAAGAAGGAAAGCGGGGTTGGCTCCGGCTGAACGTAGACGATTTGCAGCCGGCTGCCGGCGGCGGTGATGGCTGCGGGCGCAAAAGCGAGCCATTTTTGACCTTCGCTATCCTGAAAACGGCCGTACACCGCATCAGGGTCGGCATTGGGCAGTTGGCGGAAGGAGATGGGTTCGATGGATACGGCCGTTTCCCCCACCCAACTCTCGCGGCTGTCATAAACAACGCGCTTGGTATTGGCATTTAACAGTAAAACACGCACACCGCTGTCTTCCGCCAACCGCTTCAAAGCCTCTTGCGATCCGGCCAGACCTTCGCCCGATTCGTGCAAACGGGTCAATTCACGCCGGTGCGCCTGGCTGACCGCACTCAACCGCTGCAAGGTCGGCAAATAGCGCACGCCGGGGCTGGCCGCAATGAGGAATAGGGCGACAGCCACGATAAATAACGCGGCCACAATGACGGCGATATAAGAAAGAAGCAGTCGGCTGCGTAAACTCTTGAACATGGTTGAATTAAGGGTGAGGATTCAATAACCTACAGAGCTTTGAGATGTCATACCTGCGAAGGCAGGTATCCATCTTTTTTACAGGAATGGATTCCCGCCTGCGCGGGAATGACAAGTTTCGTGTTTAATAAGATTCTTAATTCTTAGCCTACCATCCAATCGTGAAAAAGTTGGGCGAAAAGTGTTAGGGAAGTGTAAAAAGGGCGAGGTTACGGGGCTGCGGGGTTGCGGGGTTGCGAAGCCACTCCGCCACTCCGCCACTCCGCTACTCCGCCACCAATTTGTACCCCATCCCCCACACCGTCTCAATTACCAGATCACTGCCGCTGAGCTTTTCGCGCAGGTGCGCGATGTGGACATCTACGGTGCGGGTTTGGCCATAAAATTCGTAGCCCCAGACTAAATCGAGTAGTTGGTCGCGGGAAAGGACGATGTTGACATGATCAAGCAGGGTCATGAGCAAATCAAACTCTTTGACGCGGAGATTGATGCGTTCCCCATTCACGGTAACTTCGCGGCTGGCGGGGTCGAGGGTGACATTACCGAGTTGTCGGGGTTTGTCGGGACGGTCGGGCTTGCCGGCATTCGTTCCCATGCGCCGTAAAATTGCCCGTACCCGCGCCACCAATTCGCGCGGATTGAACGGCTTGGTCAAATAATCGTCCGCGCCCATTTCCAGGCCGACGATTTTGTCAATGTCGTCGTCGCGCGCCGTCAGCATCAGGATGGGCAAATCGCCTTCGGCGCGGAGGCGGCGGGTGACTTCCCAGCCGTCCATTTCGGGCATCATTAAATCCAACACCAGCAGGGCGGGTCGGTTTTCTTTGATTTTGATGAGGGCTTGAGCGCCGTTAACGGCCGTTTCCACCCCGTACCCTTCCTTTTCCAGGTACATGCGAGCCAGCTCGCGGATGCTGGGGTCGTCGTCGGCAATTAAGATCGTTTCACGAGGCATAGGGGACGTGAAACATGATGCGTGAAACGTGAATGGCAACGCGCGGTTGCTTCACGTTTCACGTTTCACGTTTCAATCATTTTTTCTTTTTCACCAGCGCTACCGCTTCAATTTCCACCTGCGCCCCCAGCGGCAGGGCGGCTACTTCTACGGCGGAGCGGGCGGGCGGGTTTTTGGTGAAGAAACGGCCGTACACCTCATTCATCGCCCCGAAATCACCCATGTTTTGCAAGAACACCGTCGTCTTCACCACATTTTTCAAGCTGGAACCGGCCGCCTTCAAAACAGCCTGCAAATTTTGCAAAGCGCGTTCCGTCTGCGCCTGAATATCCCCCTCCACCATCTGCCCCGTCGCCGGGTCCAGCGGAATTTGTCCGGCGGTATACACCAACTGACCAATCTTCACCGCCTGCGAATACGGCCCCACCGCCGCCGGCGCTTTCTCTGTACTAACAATTTTTTTCTTCATTTGTTTTTCCTTCACGGCTGGTTTTGGGAATTCCAATTCCCGAAACACAAACTTGCAACGTAACTATTCCATTGACAGTCGAGAGACACCCAAATAGTTACCTTTCAACTATCCAACCACTCGACCAAAAGACCACCAGACTACCAGACTACCAGACTACCAGACTACCCGACTACCAGACTACTCGACTACCAGACTACCAGACTACCAGACTACTTGACTACCTTCTCATAAATCCGATACGTCTTGTAAACCTTCCCGCCCATCATTGCCAGGGCGCGGTTCATCATATCATTATTTTCCAAAATCCACGACGCTTCGGCGAATTTGTACCCTTTGGCCGCGGCCGCTTTGGCCGTTTCGTAGTACATCAACGCATCAATTCCCTTGCCGCGATACGGCTCAATCACCCCCAAAATCAACACGCGCAGAAAATCGGCCTTTTTGCGGTTCAGCAGCGCGTAAGCGGCGCCCAGGTAAGAACTAAGCATGGATGGGCCGGGGTGAAATTTGTGCAGCGGTTGGTTGGCGTCGGGCAGGGAAACGGCTACGCCGACCGGCTTGCCATCCATTTCGACCAAAAATGTAATTTCCGGATCAAGAATCAGCTTTAATGATTCGGCCAGGTGGTCAAATTCGTGGTCGGTCATGGGGACGAAGCCCCAATTCCGCTCCCAGGCGCTGTTGTAAATCTCCCGCACGCGCTCGACTTCGTTGTCCCAATCTTTCATGCGCAGGTTGCGGATGGTTAAATGGTAGCGTTTGGGCACTTTTTCGACGACATGCAGCAGTTTTTGAGGCATGTGGGCGACGGTTTCGTTAACATCGGCCCACCAGGCCCATAAATCCATTGCTTTGGCGAAACCGTTGGCCTCTAAAAAATCGGCGTAGTAGGGCGGATTGTAGGTCATCATGATGACGGGCGGGCTGTCGAAGCCGTCTACCAGCAGGCCGCATTCGTCGTTGGTGGAGAGGTTCATCGGCCCGACGATTTTGTCTACGCCGCGTTCTTTGGCCCAGGAAACGGCCGTATCCAACAAAAGTTTCGCCGCTTCAGCATCCTCCAACACCTCAAACACGCCGAAATGAGCGATATTTTCCTCATGGAACCAATTGTGCCGCGGGTTCAGAATGGCGGCGATGATGCCCACCGGCGCGCCATCCCGCCGCGCAATGAAAAAATCCACCTCAGCATGTTCAAAGAAAGGATGCTTGCCTTTGGTAAACGCAAACAGCCGGTCGTGGTACAACCAGGGAACCCAATGGGGATCGTTTTTGTAGATTAGCCAGGGGACTTTAAGGAATTGACGTAACTGCTTGTTCGTCTGGACTTGTTCGATTTGTAGGCTCACCGTGCAACCTCCTTGTAGACAAAGACGAACGATAAATGATGTATTTTCGCATTTTAGCATAGCTGGAAATTTTTAGCATGTCAGCGGGTCAGCGTTTTTGCTAACCGGCTGAAAAGCTCTCCTGACAGAAACGGCCGTTTATGATAAACTCTCCCGGTAATTTATTGAATTTGTGCAGGCGGTGGGCGAGAAACGGCCGTTTCTGCAACCCAGAACACCCATGTACCCAAACATTTGGCCTTTGGTCATCAAATTAGGCGATTTCAAGATCACCAGCGCCACGCCATTGAGCGATTTAGGCTGGTTTTTGCTCGGTTTGCTGCTGTTAGCCGGGTCATCTTTTGCCGTTTTGCGATGGCATCGCCGCGCCCGCCCCGATCCTTTCATTTAAAAGCAAGCGGGTAGAGTTAGAGATAGAGGTAAAACGCCCTCTAGCTCTATCCTCTCGCTCTAGCTAATCAAAAATCATCAGGAGCAAGAACGAACATGATTGATGTCAACCAACTCCGTCGCGGCGTTAACTTTACCCACGATGGCAACTTATACAAAGTAACCGAATACAGCCATAAAAAACCGGGGCGGGGCAAAGCGACCATCCGCGTTACCGTGCGTAATTTGCGCACCGGGGCCAACTTGCAATTAACCTTCACCTCCGGCGACCGCGTGGAAGATATTCGGCTGGACAAAACCACCTACCAATACCTGTACGACGACGGCCAGTTTTATGTCTTTATGGATACAAGCACTTACGAGCAAAAACAGGTTGCCCATCCCGTCATGGAAGACCATGCCCAATACCTGCGCGACAATATGGAACTGGAACTTCTTACCTACGAAGGTGAGGTTTTAGACTTTATTTTGCCCAAATCAATGGAATTTGAGGTTGTAGAGGCTGAAAATGCCGTTGCCGGCGATACCGCCACCGGCGCAACGAAAGAAATCATCACCGACACCGGTTTGAAGGTAAAAACACCGCTGTTTGTTAAAGTTGGCGACACCATTAAAGTCAACACGGAGACGGGCGAGTACATCACACGGATGTAAGAGCGTTTCAGCAATTCAGCATTTCAGTAATCAGCAAGACCTCGCTGGGTTTCAATCCCTGCGAGGTCTTTTCGCGCTAGCAGGCTGTCGGAAAAGTCTTGAAAACCTTGACAAGACACGGATTAACACAGATAAACACGGATTTTCAGGCTAAAAACGTTAAAAAATCTGTGTTTATCCGTGAAATCCGTGTCCCATTCAGCCCCGCGTCAGCCATCACCTTTGTCCAAAAACGGGCGTACAGCAAAAAAGCCACAGGCGGGTGACCTGTGGCTTCAAAATTGCAAAATCTGACGTAAATTCGGCCGTTAGACAGGTAAAACCCGACAACTTATTGGGTTGTCGAGTAATAATAAAGCGATACGGCCGTTCCAAATCATCATCATAACCCCAGAATAACATACCCCGCCAACAAGCCTCAAGATAAATTCGCCAAAATCGTAGCCAGATAGCTCATTTGCCGTAAAATAGCAGTCAATACATCAGCTTGTCAGCTTGTCAGCGCGTCAGCGCGTCAGCGATTAAACCAACTGACTACCCGACTACCCGACCACTCGACTACCTGACCACCTGACCACCCGACTATTTAACCACACGGAGATGAGCCATGCAGTTCAAAACTATAATCGAACCCTTTCGTATCAAAACAGTCGAACCCATTCGGCGCACAACCCACGCCGAGCGAGAAACCGCCTTGAAAGAAGCCGGCTACAACCTGTTCCTGCTTAAAGCGGAAGATGTACTGATTGATTTATTGACCGATTCCGGCACAGGGGCCATGTCCTCGGCGCAGTGGGCCGGGATGATGCAGGGGGATGAGTCGTATGCCGGAGCGCGGAGTTTTTATCGGTTTGAAACGGCCGTACAAGAAATCACCAACCTCAAACACATCATCCCCACCCATCAGGGCCGCGCCGCCGAGCGCATCTTGTTCGGGGCCGCCCTCAAACCAGGCGACATCGTCCCCAACAACACCCACTTCGACACCACCCGCGCCAACATCGAATATCGCGCCGCCGCCGCCCTGGACATTCCCATCCCCGAAGGGCGTCAGCCGGAGCTGCTCCACCCCTTCAAAGGCAACATAGATTTAGAAGCGCTAGAAAAAATCATCGTCGAAAACCCCGGCAAAGTCCCCCTGGTCATGATCACCGTCACCAACAACTCCGGCGGCGGCCAACCCGTAAGCATGGCAAACATTCGCGGCGCCAGCGAAATCTGCCGACGACACAACATTCCCCTCTTCCTTGATGCCTGCCGTTTTGCCGAAAACGCCTGGTTCATCAAAATGCGCGAACATGGATACGCCGACAAAACGCCGCTGGAAATCGCCCAGGAAATGTTCAGCTACGTAGACGGCTGCACCATGAGCGCCAAAAAAGACGGCATGGCCAACATCGGCGGCTTTTTAGCCCTCAACGATGACACATTGGCCCAACAATGCAAAAACATGCTCATCCTCACCGAAGGCTTCCCCACCTATGGCGGATTGGCCGGTTATGATTTGGAAGCCATCGCTGTAGGGCTGCATGAAGTGGTGCAGGAAGATTATCTGCGTTACCGCATTCGTTCCGTCGGCTACTTGGGCGACAAACTAATTGACGCCGGCGTTCCCATTGTGCAGCCGACGGGCGGACACGCCATCTACATTGACGCCAAAACGATGCTGCCCCACATTCCACAAAGCGAATACCCGGCCTGGGCGTTATCGTTGGCGCTGTACCTGGCCGGCGGCATTCGCTCAGTGGAGATTGGCTCGGTCATGTTTGGCTTGCAGCCGGATGGCAGCGAAAAACCGGCAGCGATGGAATTGGTACGATTGGCTTTTCCGCGCCGCATGTACACCCAAAGCCATGTGGATTATCTGGCGGAAGTCCTTCTTTATGTCAATGAGATAAAAGAGCAAATTCGGGGCGTCAAGTTTACAGAATCGCCGCCGGTTTTACGTCACTTTACAGCTAAATTTGCCCCGGCGCACGGTGAAATAATCATCGCGCAGCGCATATAGGAAGCGTCTACAAATATCTTGCGGGGATGTTTCGGGAATTGGAATTCCCGAAACACGAAGGAAACGACTTCGTCGTCTTATTTAATTTCCGCTCCTTAGCCCCAAAGTACCCTCGCTGCCGCTGGGCTTGGGACTATCGGGCTGTTTGCGCCGCCTATTTGGCTGAATTATAATTTGATGAAGTAATTGGCGCTCAGGAGAGTAATAATTTATGACTCTAATCGAGTCTGATTCACAACTAAAATCCACTATTGCGGAACCCTCCGCTGATGTCATATCACATCAGCCCACTGAAGCCATCCTCCGTGAAATTATTGAGACCTTGCTGTTGACTTTTTTCATTTTTTTTATTGTCAACAGTTTGATTGGCCGCTACCGCATTGACGGCAGCAGCATGAATCCAACCCTGTTTGACGGCGAGTATCTCATTATCAACAACATCAGTTACTATCTGGATGACCCTAAGCAGGGGGATATTATTGTTTTTAAGCATCCCAACAACGATCTGAATTTGATTAAGCGGGTTATTGGGGAGCCGGGCGCTCATGTTGAGATTCATGACCGGCAGGTGATTGTTAACGGCCGTACACTAGAAGAACCATATATTGCAGCCGAACCCAATTACAGCGGCAAATGGGATGTGCCCGAGGGGATGTATTTTGTCTTAGGGGACAATCGCAATAACTCCAGCGATTCACATTCGTGGTCGTTTTTGCCGGAAGAAAATATCATTGGCAAAGCGATGCTTGTTTATTGGCCGCCAAGCGACTGGACGGCCGTTTCCCACGCCAGTTCATTAACCGATTAACTTTTTAACTTACAGGACGTCAATCATGCGCTGCGACAATTGCCGAATCGGAAATTACCAGGAAATTACCACCCCATACATTCGCTGGGCGAACGGCCGTCAAATCATGATCATTCCCAACGCCCCAGCCTACAGCTGCGACATTTGCGGCCAGATGGAGTACGATCCAGCCTTCATTTACAAACTCAATCATTTGCTAGACCGCTTCTCCGAGCAAGCGCACAACCCGGGAACAGCCTATCGTCAATCGGTTGCATCTGCGCCACCCTCTGTATCGGTCACAAGTAGATAGTGATATTTGAAAGGTTCATGACTCCTGAGACAGAAGAAAAGAGGCAGCAATTTCAGTATTTTGTTGAGAAAGTATTGGCCCCGGAAACAGCCGTAAAAGGCGTAATCGCCATCGGCAGCATGGCCTCCGGCCATATGACCGCCGACTCCGACTGCGACGCCATCATCTTCCTCGATCCATTTGACCTGTACATCGTCCCCGCCGAAGCCATCTGGCGGCCCGCCGACGACACCTTCCACAGCATCTTCAACGAAAACATCAAGGGACTCCCCGTAGACTTTGCTCGTCTCAACTGGCAGCAATGGCGCGATCCTGACTTTGAATGGCCCGAAGGACGCCGCGCCGAACTCAGCGCCGGTTGGATTGTTCATGACCCCAGCGGCGAAACAGCTCAACTCATCGCCCAACGCACAACCTACCCCGATGATTTACGCCTGGCGCGCCTTGACGAAGCCATCGTCTGGCTGGACCAACACCTCAACTGGAAACCGATTACTGCCTGGGAAAAACTCGGTCCGGCCATTGCTTTTGACCGGCTGGAAGCCGCCTACGATTATTTAGTCCAGGCCTTATTCGCTTACAATCGGCAGTGGCGCGGATGGCGCAACCGGGAAATGCAAATGCTCCTAAACCTACCCTGGCTGCCGGATGATTTTGCCAATCGCGTCATCATCGCAGCCAACGCCCCATCGCTCGATCATGATGGTTACATGGCCCGCACCACAGCATTACGTGACTTGTTTAACGAATTGTTGTCTCAGTTAATAGCCAATGGAGATTATTCAAATACGCCGATTGACCAGGCTTTCATCCGCAGCAGCGAAGAACCCGGCCGCGCCTGGAATATGGTAGAATGGAACAAATTCCGTCAGGCCCGGCAGTTGTAACGGCCGTAACACCCAAAAAAGGGGAATATAAACATGTCGCTTGGAACCCGCAACCTCATCAGCCTTGATTTATTTACAGACGCCTACCGCGTAACCGGCCACACAAAAGTCGGCGTTGGCGGGATTCATGCCGAATTAGCCAATCCCAATTCCAACTTCTTGGAAATTCAAGACGCCTACATCTCACGCATCAACCAACCCGGAGAAATCGTCACCCATTACCAGGAAGCCGCCTTCCGCAAAAACAACATCAACTTTATCGTCTTGCAAGATAGGCGGGTGGGAATACCGGTGGGAACGCAGCACGGCCGTTCCATCTACACACGCGGCCGCCCCATCCCAGCCTTCCTAACCGTTCCATCATTTGAAATCAAAGGGGAAATCATACACGAAGGCAAAGTAGCCCCCCGCGATATTCTGGTAAAATCAATCGGCAATTACCTGCTCATCTTTGCCGCCGAGGCGTCAGCTTCCCTTTACCCCAATATCGCTTACAGCGGCGACCTGATCATGGTCAGCAAAGATCGTATTGGATTAATTGGATTGGGCAAAAAATAAAGCAACTATACAGGTGACGTGACTGTCACCTCTTGTAGGTGTATGCTTACTACAAAACGAATTTGAACCAGTTTATGCCCGCCGCTTCGGCGTCTGATAGATATAACAGGCAAAAAACACCTGTGAAGTTACCAAAAATTCACTCATTACCCCTTTTCATTCATAAGTCGTCTATGTTATTATGTCTTGCAGTAAGACAACAGTACAGTGTAAGGAGTCATTGACTTGGCAAAGATTATTGTAATTGACGATGATGACCAACTGCTGCATATGGTCGGTCTCATGCTTGAGCGTGGCGGGCACAACATCACGTTAATTAGCAATCCTCGTGACGGCTTGGAACGAATCAAAGCCCATAAGCCCGATCTGCTTGTTTTAGATGTTATGATGCCGGGCATGAGCGGCCATGATCTAACGCGCCAAATTCGAGAAACTAGCGGACTTGAGGGACTGCCCATCTTAATCCTCACCGCTCGCTCACAAGATATTGACCGGGACACCGCTCTAAAAATTGGCGCCAATGCTTACTTAAGCAAACCAGTCACTTCTCAAGAGCTAATCAAACAGATTGATACGCTTTTAACGCCTAAAGTAGATGAAAAAGCAGCGCCCGGCATGATTTTGTCTTTATTTGGTTTGCGCGGCGGTGTGGGCCAAACAACGCTGGCAACAAATTTGGCGCTGGCGCTGCGCCGTGTCAGTCAACATGAGGTTTGTTTGGTTGACTTATCGCTCGCTGTAGGGCAAACGCCATTCCATTTACACCTAAAGCCACAATCAAGCTGGGCCGATTTGATGGGAAGTAACACGTTTGATTGGCCTATGGTCAAAGAACATCTAGCCATTCATCCGACTGGATTGCGACTGCTGCCTGCTCCCGCAATGCCGCAAACATCAGATGGCCTTCCCGCCTATTTCATCATACAACTAATTGAGTTGTTACGCAGTCGCATGATGTTTACCGTGCTGGATTTGCCGCCGATTCTCTGTCCGGCATTTATGGCTGCGCTGGAAATGACGGATGTCGGGCTGCATGTGATTTCACCGGATGTTATTTCTGTGAGAACGGCCGTTCAAGCAAACCGGGCGCTGGTTAATTCCGGCATCAAACTCAAGCAAAAATCATTCATCTTGAACCAGGTTTCGGCCAAACCTCAACTTTCTAAAGCAACAGTTGAGCGGGTGTTAAACGGCCGTATCCCCTTCCACATTGATTTCGACCCCAACCAAATGCAGGCCCTGACACAAGGAACCCCATTAGCGCTAACCGGAACCAACTCCCCCATCCCCACCATCATCAACCGCATGGCCGAAGTCATCTGGAACCGCGCCCAAAAAGCGAGAGGGTAAGTAACTACTCCTCAATCTTTACCCTCAATCCCGCCATCGCAAACGGAATATAAACCAACCCTAACGGATTGCCGGCTTGTAGAATCTTTAACCGCGCGCCGCGAATCGCTTCGCCCAACGTTTGTCGTTGCAGCAAGAAACGATCAAAACAAACCTCGGCAAAACTCGTGGCCAACGACTCGAAAATCGTAATCTCCGTCCCCACCACCCCGGCCGCGTGTGCATTCTCCACAAACCCGCTCACCAAATCAATCGCCGCTTCTGGCGAAAGCGCCGTTGTGTGGCAGCCGTTGATAAAAACCAATGGGCGCGGATGCTGCCAGCGCACACGGCGGCGTAAATTGGCGCGCGTAAAACGAGGATCATCGTCAGTGCCAACCTGTAAATATGGCACATTCTCATTGGTAATGCCGCCATGACAGTAAAAATACACCATCTGGGCATCAGACATTTTGAGCATCGCCAGGGTTTCATCGCGGCTGTTGGCCCGCTTACCGGCGATGCCCATCGCCCGTAGATGCTGCCAATGCTGCGGCAGCGATTGGAAGCCGGTAAAAACGCTGATGTCCAGTGACGGTTTATCGGGACTGGGGATTTCAGTCGGCGCGTCAGGGGCTTGCCGCACGGTTACGGGCAATCCCAAACTGTGCCGGTAACCCCAAAATCCACTGGGACAAATGACGACATCATCGTCATAATGGGCGCAGTTGCCCTGGAAACAGGCTGTCTCTTCCAATTTGGCGCCGGCGCGGAGGGATTGGAGGAAGTCTGGGCAAAGAGAGTAGTCGTTGGCGGAACGGCCGTCATCCAACGGATAATCATAAAACAACGCCGCCGGAACCACCCACCGAGCCGAATGCTTACTGGCAATTTGCACCTGACCGGGTTTCAGCATCAAGTCAGCCAGCGTCCAGGCCTGGTCAGCATCGCCCGCCAGTTGGTTGATGATGGCGTCATAAAAACGAAATCCGCGTATGGCTAAACGGATGAGATCGGCCGTTAACCGCTTCTCATTGATACGGCCGCCGTATCGGTACACTTTACCCGTCCGATAGTCATCTTCATCGCCCCAGGCCGCCTTTCGCAGCGCGCCCCGCGCTTTTTTAATCAGGTCTTGCAAAGCGTCTTCGCTCAATGAGGCGTCATTTTTGAATTCACGCTCGCCAAAGAAGCGGAATCCATGCGTACCGTCATCATTTTGGTTCAGCATAAGGCTGAGCCGATTCCGTCCCATGCCTTGCAGCGCCCGCCCATCCAACGAATGCGACAGCGTGTAATCCACTTCCGATTTAAGCGCCGCTTCGCTTTGTGCAGCGGGATGGGCCGCAACCTGGGCCGTGATGAGACGGGATTGCACCAGCGTTTGCCGGTAGTAAACGTTGCAGCGCAGGCGGTGGCTGCCCGTTTCCGCCGGGGTGCGAACGGGAAAGAAAAGCCGCCGGGAGAGAAGTTCATCTCCCAACAGGCTGTTTGGCAGTTCAACGGGCTTTGTAACGCGGACACGGCCGTTTTCCCCAATCTTTATCTCCCCCACATCCATACCGGGCTTGATCGCCAATTCCCCGTCAAACGCAAACAGGGCAACTTGCAGCCGCGCCCCCGGCGGCAGCTTGTCGGCCGGCAAATCAACATCTTCAACCTCAATCGTGCCCGCCACCCGCTTACCCACTTCAAACCAGAAATAGTATTCTGAATTGGAATGTAAGGACATTTTCGCATTAACCGGCGTATCCGGTTCTGTTTCAGGTGCAAAACCGGTACTGACAACACGTTTCTGCGTTTCCCCATCAACGCTTTTATCAGATGAGGTTGTTTCCCGCACCGTATCTTCCCCGCGCATGATAAGCGATTCCTGGGGAAAGAACTTGTCGTACTCCTCGCCAAACGTCGTTTCATCCACCCGCCGGGTCAGGTACCGGTACGCTTGCGGTGAGAGGTCGTAGGCTGCTAACGCCTCAGCCGGGTCATGAAAAAAGGCTTGCCGAAATGCTTCATCATCGGCAATTTGCCGCAAAACCTGTCTGACTTCGTCCGCCCAGTCCATCAATCCTCCTCAAACGCAGGCCTCTCAGGTTTGGAAACCTGCGAAGTTTTACGTTGTCAGTCGTCAAATCCATCAGATGGATCATCATTTCTAGCCATTGGCGGGCGTTCATCATCCGGGATTTCGTAGCTGCTGGTGGGTTTGCGGCGACGGCCATCCAGGAACCAATCCACCGTGAAATTCTTGGAAATACGCACCCACAACAGCAAAAATGCAAAATAGCCAAAGAAACCGAGGAACAAGCCAATGCCATACGCGCCAAACAAAGCCGATTTAGCCGGGAACAGGGCCAGAACAGCCCCGCCGCCCAAAATGCCGATGAGCGTCGTCAAATCGCTGAATTGGACGTCTCCCTTGCGATACCGGTTGATGTAATAAACAAACCAACCGATGATGGCGCCAAATCCGCCGGCCCCAAGAAGTTGAATGGTAATTAAAAATCGTTCGGACATGAGATACTCCTTAAATTAAATGATGAAGGATGAAGGCTGAATTATGAAGGATCGGTCTGGTTTTGTAAACGGATTCGCCAGGCAAGATGGATGCTGAAGGCGATAACGGCCGTTACCCCAAACACAACAACTTGTTCCCCGCCATTAAACAAGAACTGCTGCGTTCCCATCAAAATCGTGGCAAAAAGAAGAAAGGCGGCGCTGCGAAACGGTAGTTTTGCGGGCGCATCGCGCCACACCAGAACGAGCAGCCATCCCCAAACCAACCCCATGCCAATACCGCCAACTACCAACATATTTCAAGAAAAACGGCAAGGCAGCAAAGCAACAAAACACCCTGCAACCCTGCAACCTTGCAACCCTTCAACCTTGCAACCTTGCAACCCTGCAACCTTGCAACCTTACACCTCAATTGCCAACTTCCGCCGCCACAAGCGCAGCCATTTCCAAATTGGGCGCGCGCACAACCAACGATTCCGCGCCCGAATCCGCCAGACAAATCACATCACCGGCCCCTTCCCAGCAGACCAATGAATCTTGTTGAATCTCATCGCCCGTTTCAAACAAATAACCGGCATACTGCGGGTAAATCGCCATGAACTCATCCGCATCCTCAGCCGTATCCCAGGCCAGACGAAGAACCATCACCAGATCGCCATTCGCCGCGTTTTCATACACCGCATACCGGTCGCCGCCCCACCCCAGCGCCGCCGTCTCCACACTCGACTCATCCAACTGCTGCTCCAGATATTGCCGCAAATAAAACTCGCCAAATGTATCTTCATCCACCAAATGCCACTCAGCGCCTAATGTGTCGGTTAATGGCGGCAAGGTGACAATTTGGGGCGCGTCGCCATCCTGATACCGGTCTACATGCAAAATCTGCTCGGTAGATTGGGGCGGATCAGCCCACACGGCATTAACTGCCTCCATGCCGCCTTGCTGGTACACCTTCATCATGAACTCGTAGCCGGCCGTGTAAGGAAACATCAAATCCTCGGCCACAATACCCGGCACACTGCTCAAATAATCCGGCGATTCTCCCCCCAATCCATCAACATATGCCGTAATCTCGTCAAGCGATAAGTATTCCGCCATGTACAACTCTTGCACGAGGGTTGCATGGCCCTCGGCCAACGCGCGCAGGGCAGCGCTGGCTTCAGAATCTAAATTCTCATTGTCTAATGAGTCCAGGTTGAAATGTTGATCCTGTAAAGCATGGACAAATTCATGCGCATAAGTCATTTGTTCGTTGATATCTAGCAGATCATCATCGCTTACAACAACAAATTCTTCTGTTTCCGGGTCATAAAAGCCTAAAACGCCATCGCTGTACATACCCACCAAGGCGTTGTACAAATCATAATCAGCATCCAAAAAATCAAAGGCGCTCAAAACCAATGCGTCTTGCTGCGCTTGGTCCGGTGTAACTTCTTCGGTGAAGTCGGCCTCGATACGGCCGTTCAATTCATCATGCGTAAGCAGTGTGGGCGTAATGGGCTGCAATGGGACTAAACCCGTCAAGGCAATGACATTCGCTTCAATTTCGGCGCGAATGCTGGCATTCAATTTGTCAATATCTATCACTTGAATGGTAATGGCAATGGGATCGCTGGCAGTCCCTTCAGCATTGACCAACATAACGCTGAGCGTGTGATCGCCTTCTCCGACCGGCCGCCAGTTTTGGCGGTGCGTAAAAAGGGGAACGTCTTGGCCGTCCAGGTTTTGCGTTTCGCCATCGAGGGTCAGGTTTACGGCCGTTATCCCCGCCGGATCATAAGCCGCAATAAAAATCTCAATCAACTCGCCCGGTCGAAAAATCTCGCCGTCAACCGGCGTCACCACCGTCAGGGAAGGGAATTGGGATTTCATGCGTTGATTTTCAGCTTCCAATTCGCCTAACGCCACCGTCGCCCCCTCCAAACTTTCTGTCAAAGCATCCCGCGTAGCTTGCAGGGCGGCAATTTCCTGGCTGCTTGTTACCGATTCACCCTCCAAAACAAATTTTTCGGCTTCTGTTGTTGCCAGCGCATCGGAAACGGCCGTTCGCGTTGCCTCAGCCGCAGAAAGTTCCAAACCAGTCTGGGCCAGGTCTTGGCGCAGTTGGCCCGATTCGGCCGTTAAATCATCATTCTCCTGCAACAGCGTCTGTTGGCGTGGCAGCAAGAAAATCACAGTCGCCGCAGCAACCATCAACAACATCAACAAAGTCAGCAAAATGGCAATAAATGTCGAGTTTTTCATACGATTTGTTAAAAGGGGAACAACAACCTATTAAAAAATGGTCTACAATCAACGATGATAAGAAGTTTGATAGCTATACAGGTGACAGTCACTTACTGGGCAGCTGTATAGTCACGAAATTTGTTGCTATATCCTCGAATGCTACACGAGGTTAGATCATGGGTCAAGCAACAGCCAAATTGTATTGTAAACCAGCTAACTTACTCTATAACTTTCAAAGGAATGAACAATATGAAACGCTCCCCAATCTTCTTGCTAACCATTATTTTATTGTTGCTACCTACATTGGCCTGCGGCGGCATCAGCCAACTACCCGAAGTGGACGAGGTTGCCGGTCAAGCCGCCGAAGCAGCCACAAAAGCGGCCGATCTGGCCGCAACGGCCGTTATCGTAGCTGAACAAGCCGCAGATACCGCCGCCACCGCCGCCGCCAGCGACCAGGCGCAAAATTTAGAAGCAACGGCCGTCGCCGCCGCCACCGCCGTTTCAACCATCGAACTCCCCGACACCAACGCCCTCAAAGAAAAATTCGCCGCCATCCAGCCCGACGAAAACGGCAACATCACCGTCACCGTCACCGACGACGAGATGAACCAGGCCATCCAGGCCAAACAAGCCGCCGCCGAACAAGCCGGGCAAGAAAATCTCGTCCAGAACATGGTCGTAACCTTCACCGGCGGCAACATCGTCCTCACCGGCAGCATCACCAGCCCCATCGCCGCCCAACTCACCGTCGTCTTCCGCCCCTACGTCGCCGACGGCATTCTGCAATTTGAAGTCGTCAGCGCCACCATAGGCAGCCTCACCGTCCCCTCCGCCGTCCTCGCCTCCACCGAATCCACCCTCAACAACACCTTAACCGACGCCATGGGCTACATGCCCGCCAACATCACCCTGCAAGATGTAAGCATGGGCGAAGGAACCATGACCATCACCGGTCACAAACAATAACGACCACCCAAGTGGGATGCACCTTTGAGGTGCATCCCACTTTCCCTTCGCCCCCTCGCCCCCCTCGCCTCTCGTTCCTCTCGTTCCGCGCTCCGCGTGGAACGTCCCCCCAGGCGCTCTGCGCCCCGCTCCACCCCCAACACGCCCAAACAGCTCTTTTCGATAGCTTTTGATAGAAAAGCCGGTCTATTATTATCGAGGCGTCTGCCACCGCAGCCCGATTTGG
>JANTHP010000006.1 GCA_024762395.1 Anaerolineae bacterium
GAACTGGGTTGGTAACGGCCGTTCCCCCACCGCAGGAACTTTTTTTACGGCCGTTTCGTTCTATATCCAGAAAACCAACCAACGTAACTACTAAGCCTCAGAGGTGACAGTCACTTAATATGGCGATTTGTCATGACCATTGCCTCTGGAGAAAGTGACTGTCGCCTTAGTGGTTACCAACCAACTTATACAGGAAGGATATTATGACCCCCAAAAGATCGTTTCCCATTATTTTATTCATCATGGCATTATTAATCGCCGCTTGTGGCGGCGGCGGTTATGCTATGGAAGCGCCGATGGAACCGGGCATAGCTTATGATGAAGCTGTTTTTGTCGAATCAGAAGGAATGGCGGCTGTGGACGATGCGGCTTTCCGCGACACAGCCGGCACAACCAGCCAAAACATTGACTCAGCGCCAATCCAGGAACGGCTCATCATCCGCACCGGCGATTTGAGCATCGTCGTAGCCGACACCGAAGCTGCCATCGCCCAAATTACGGCAATGGTAGAAAGTAACGGCGGCTGGGTCGTCAGCAGCAGCCTGTACCAATACAGCGAAACGGCCAAAACAGGCGACATCACCGTCCGCGTGCCATCCGACGGCTACAACAGCGCTCTGGAAGCGATTAAAGGGATGGCGCTGGAAGTGACCCATGAATCTTCCTCCGGCCAGGATGTGACGGATGAATATGTAGACCTCTCCTCCCGGCTGGCGAATCTGGAAGCAACGGCCGCTCGCGTGCGCAGTTTTTTGGATGAGACCAAAAATGTGGAAGAGGCGCTGGCTGTTAATGTGGAATTGAGCCGTTTGGAAGGGGATATTGAGGTCATCAAGGGCCCGGATGCAGTATTTGAGCCAATCGGCCTCATTTTCCACCATAAGCGTTCATCTGACGCCGGATGAAGCGTCGCAGCCGATTGAGATCGCCGGCTGGCATCCGCAGGGCATTGCCAAAGATGCTGTGGAAGCGTTGGTTGACGCTTTGCAGGGTATCGCCAGCTTCCTCATCTGGTTTGTCATCTACGCGCTGCCGCTGTTGTTGATTATCGGGGTTCCCATCTGGCTGTTTGTCCGCTTTGTGTGGCGGCGTCGGAAACGGCGAAAAATGGCTAAAACTCCCGCAGAAACGCCATCTGAAACTGAAGAATAGTCGCTGTAGACCTGCGAGGTTTGGAAAACCTCGCAGGTTTTGTCGTTTTTATTGTTGAATAGCCGCGCGAATGGCAGCCGCGTGGCGTTGGAATTCGGCGGCGCTTTGCATCTGGAATTGGCGGGGGCGGGGCAGGTGGATGGGGATGCGGTGGGTGATGGCGGCGGGACGGCCGTTTCCCGGATCGCCCCCCATCACCAACACCTCATCAGCCAGCAGGACTGCCTCGCTGATGCTGTGCGTGACCATGAACACCGTCACCGGCATCGCCTGCCAGATTCGCAGTAGTTCTTGGCCCATCCGTTCTCGCGTCAGCGCATCCAATGCGCCAAACGGCTCATCCAGCAGCAGCAGCGGCGGTTCATGCACCAATGCCCGCGCCAGCGCTACCCGCTGCGCCATCCCGCCCGATAGTTGGGCCGGATAGTTTTGCTCAAACCCGGCCAATCCAACCAAATCTATCATTTTTTGCACGCGCCGGCGGGCTGACGGGTCGTTTTTTCCTTGTAATTCCAACGGCAGGCGCACATTTTCGGTAACGGTGCGCCAGGGCATGAGGTTGTCGCGCTGGAATACCAGCCCCACAGGATTGGGGGATTGGTGGGCGGGGTGGTTGGCGATGCTGATTTGACCGGCAGACGGCCGTAACAACCCCGCTATCAACCGCAGCAGCGTAGATTTCCCCACCCCCGACGGCCCCACCAGCGCCACAAACGCCCCCGCCGGCACGGACAGTGAAATATCTGTCAGGACGTGCAGCGGCCCATCCTCAAAGATGTATTCGACTTGAACGGCCGTTAGAAAAGCATCCATCTGAAAAATTATGAATGATGAATGCGGAATGATGAATGCCACATTCATCATTCATCATCCATCATTCATCATTCATCATCCATCATTCATCATTCATCATTCCGCATTCAAAACAAAATCGTTTGTGTACGCCGCATCCAAATCATCCACCGGCGCATCCAACAAGCCCATGCCTAATAAAACTTCCTGCGTTTTCTCCCAAGAAGCGGGGTCGGTGTAGCCCAAAGTGTCCGCCTCCCACATGGGCAGGCTGGCTTCTAATACATTCATGCGGCTGTCGTCCAGCCCTTCGACAAACTGTTTGCTAATTGCGTAAGCTTCCGCCGGATCGGCCAGCACATCGGCCAAACCGTGCAGCACGGCCCCCACAAACCCTTGTACCAGGGCCGGGTTTGTGGCAATTGTTTCCTCATTGGTGATGATGCCGTTGGAAACCATATCCACGTAATCGGCCACGTAAATGACGTTGATGTCTTCGCCCTGGGCGGCCAACTGCACCGGCTCGTTGTTGGCAAAAACGACGACTGCTTCGGATTGGCCTGTCATGAGCGATTCGACCTGGTTGAAGCCGATGTCGTTGGCATTGACATCGGCCAGTTTCATCCCGTTGGCATCTAGCAGGCCGGCAAAGCCGACGTAGGATGCGCCAAAGAAACCGGGGAGACCGATGTTACGGCCGTTCAAATCAGCAGGCGTTTCAATTCCGGCGGCCGTTTTACTGACAACCGCGATGGGATACCGTTGGAACCATTCCAGCACATAGACCACCGGCAGCCCCTGAGCGCGGGCCAAAATAACCTGGTCGCCGCCTACAATAGCAAAAGGCAGCTCATTGGCGCCCACCAGGGCCATGCCATCGGTCTCAAAACTGTAATCAAACTCAATTTCAATCCCCGCTTCGGCAAAGTAGCCTTTTTCAACCGCCACGTAGTAGGGCGAATACTGCGGATCGGGAATATAGCCCATTGGCAGCCGAATTTTCATCAATTCATCTGGTATTTCCGCTTCCGGTTCTGCCTTTTGACCGCCACATGCGGCCAAAACCAGGGTTAATAACACAAAAAATATCAATGTTCGCTTCATAATTTTCTCCTGACTAAATTCATTTGCTCGCCTGCCAACGCAGCAGGCGTTTTTCTAAAAGCGCGACCAACCCGTACATGACCAACGCAATCGCCGATAACGTAATCAGGACAACAAACACCAAATCGGTTTTGAATTGGTAGCGGGCTGTCACCAGTAAATAGCCCAACCCCTGGCTCTTGGGCTGGACAAATTCGCCGACTAATGCGCCAATGACGGACAGCGTGGCCCCAACTTTCAACCCAGCCAGCAATATGGGCAGCGCTGCCGGAATTTCCAATTTGGTAAAAATTTGTCGCCGCGTCGCCTGTAACGAGTGCATCAGTTCGTACAATTCAGCCGGTACAGCGCGTAAACCGGCAATGATGTTGATGAGGATGGGGAAAAAGACGACTAATACGGCTACTAAGACCCGCGCCCAGTAAGTCGAACGCACCCAAATGGTAAGCAGCGGTGCAATGGCGATGACGGGAATGGCCTGAGACGCGATCAAATAAGGCGACAGCAGCCGCTCGGCCAGGGAGGATTTGGCTAGCAGGTAGCCCAACGGCATGGCGATGAGCAGGCCGATGCCCAGGCCGGGCAGTAGTTCGCTGATGGTGATGAGGCTGTGTTTGAGGAGACGGCCGTCTCCCCCCACAATCAACAACTGCCGCCACACATCTACCGGGCCGGGGAGAATAAATCGGTCATACGCGCCCCATGTCACCAATAAATGCCAGCCCGCCAGCAGCCCCACAAAAGAAACCAACACCATCAACCAGGTTGGTTGTGCATTCAAAAATTTCATCCAATTGTTTTTTGGCAGGGGGGATGGGAGCGCGGAAGGAGATGCTGTCATCACCAGCAACCAGCTGCTAATTACCAGCAACTTTCCTACACCTTCTCCCATCCAGACTATCACTGTCGGCTCTGGAATTACACCAGATCAACGACAAAACAAGCTGTTTTGCCGGTCGCGGGCTTGGTTAGCGCCCAACCATACCGCCGGTCGGGAATTACGCCCTGCCCCGAAGGTTAAATGATTAAATTGTGTTTGAATTATACAACGGAGCGAATTTCCAAACAAAACGGCCGTACTGCATGCAATACGGCCGTCATCAAATCGTGGCTCTTTGGGAATTCGCGGGGTTGACTAGCCGTGAAACGTGAAACGTAATGCGTGACCAGAGAACCTTCACGTTTCACGCATCACGTTTCACGCGGTTTTTTAGCAGTTCTTGCAGCTTGGCGCCAGAGGTGAAAACCTCGCAGGTCTAAAATTCGCCAGACTCCAGTAATTATTCTTCATCTTCAACCGGACTCTCTTCAGCGGGAACATTCTGCTTCAAACCCGGCAAATTGCTAATCGCCCCCATCAAATCCATTCCCGTCAGCGCCTCAATCGTTGCCGGAACCTGGGCAATGATATTCGTCACATCCTGCGTCACCTTCGATGCGCCAGCGCCGCTGTCGCCGCCGGTATTGACCACCACAATCTTATCCGTCTTGGACAACGGCTGCGCAATCGCCGAAGCCACTTCCGGTAAACTGTCCAACAATTGTTGGATAACGGCCGCTTGCGTATATTCCTTCCACGCATCCGCTTTTTTCAACGTCGCTTCCGCTTCGGCCAGACCTTGCCGCCTGATAACCTCGGCTTCCGCCAACCCTTTTTGCTTTAGCACTTCCGCCTCAGCTAACCCGCGCGCTTTAGCCGCATCCGCCTCCGCCTGACCTTTGGCCCGGATCGCTTCCGCTTCACCGGCTGCTTCTGTGAGCAGTTGGAATTTGCGCGCCTCGGCTAACGTGCGGACTTTGTACTGTTCCGCTTCAGCCGGTTTTTGTACCGTCGCTTCCAGTTCCTTTTCACGCCGCGCCACTTCCTGCGCCTGTACTTCAATCTGCTTGTGCTTGGCGACAACTTCAACCTCAACTTCCTCGGCTTTCACCTTTTGGTTGGTGATATTTTGCTGCAAGGTGTAGGCCAATTCGGCATCGGCTCGTTTGGCGTTCGTCTGCCGCTCGTACTCCGCCTTTTGCACCTCAAAATCTTTGCGGCTCTCAGCCACCCGCGTTTCCGCGCCGAATTTGGCCGATTCCCCTTCTTGACGCGCTTTGGCGCTTTCGATGGTGGCGTCACGGGCCGCTTCCGCCTCGCCGATAGCGGCATCGCGCTTCACCTGCGCGATGCGGGGACGGCCCAACGCTTCCAGGTAGCCTTCAGCATCGCTAATATCTTTAATGACGAAGGAGACGATTTCCAACCCCATGCTGGCCATATCATCGCCAGAAACCTCTTGTACTTTTTGAGCAAACGCTTCCCGATCTTTGTACAACTGCTCAACGGTAAGCGTACCCAAGATAGCGCGCAAGTGGCCGGCCAAAGTTTCGTGGGCCACATAGCGGATTTCTTCTTCGGTTTTAGATAAGAATTGGATGGCGGCCGTTTTGATGGAGTTGAGGTCGCTGCCAACTTTTACCTGAGCGACGCCGTCAACCGTGACTGGCACACCCTGGCTGGTGGGCACATCGGGCGTAGTCACTTCGATGGTCATGATTTCTAAAACGATGCGGTCTACTCGTTCCAGTACGGGCCAAATAAAGGAACGGCCGCCTGTCACAATGCGGGCCTCATCGCCACGACCGGAAATAATCAACACTTCATTAGGGCCAACTTTCTTAATACGGCTGGCATATACGAATATGAGCGCAAAGAAAATAAATACGAAGGCTGGAATAAGAATCGCTACAATCCCACTCATGGGGTTATCCTCCTAACTGATAAGGCAACGGCCGTTGCCACTAATAAACACTACTCTTTTTCAACCGGTCGGACAACGGCCACACGGCCGGTAACTCTCTCCACAATGACGAACTCGCCCCGGTTGATTTTTTGTCCCCCAGCCGAACGCGCTCCCAACGTCACCCGCCCGCTTACGTTATCAAACGCAATTTGGCCCAAGCCGTCGCCTGGAATCGTAATAATGACTTCAACCTCTCGGCCGATTGCATCCTCAGTCAGGCTAAAATGACTTGATTTGCTGGGAGATAACACATACAAAAACAATGCCTGGGACGATCCCCCAATCAAAATACCCAGGCCAACTGCCCACAAAACGCTGGGAATCGCCTCCATATCCAGCCAAAGGCGGGTGATAAGCCCAGTCATGCCAAATGTCGCGGCGAACATAGCCAGTGCAAAGGGGCTGACGCTAATAAAATCAAACACACCGTCAGTATCGGCATCCATGCCTAAATCTATGTGCATGGCGTCGCCCAATTCTGCGCCAAATAATGTGATGACGGCAAAGACAAAGCTGATGAAAACCATGCCTGCATAGACTAGATTGAGGGTACCGGAAGCCAAAAATTCCCGAAACATGAAGTCTCCTTTTCGCTTGGGAAGCAAGCTGTACCAGGAAGAAGCCACTAAATTATACTCTTTGCCTGTCTGCCAACGCAACAGCAACGCTGCTGGGGACACGATTTTTCCGAACTTATAATAAATTCGTCAGTATTGCCCGCGCGAGGGCGCTTCGCGTCCCGCGCGGGGTAGGGCTAAGGGGTTTTTTCAATTTTGGGGGTCTTTGACCCCCAAAATTGAAAAAACCCTCTCCTTTTGGCGACGCCAGGCGCGCAGCGCCGAGGCGACGCCCCTTGAGTCTAATCATTAATGTCTGAAGTGTATAATTTTTTATGAGTTTGGAAAAACCCTGCTTGGCAGAGGCAGGCTCTTGCCTTTTTGACGTTTCTCGCCTTGCTTTTAGTGTCTTTTGGGTCGTTTTGCTTCGTTTGTTAGGGGCGATTGACGACTGTTTGCCTTCTCACCCCCCTTGCTCGTTCTTCTCCTTCTCTGTTTTTGTTCCTATTGCTTCGAATGCCCCACGTTTTTTCCTCTAGCTCTAGCTCTAGCTCCATGCTACAATTTTTATGTTACATGCCATCAAGCAAGGAGCAGGTGATGAGTCAGGTGCAGCAGCTTTACCAATTGCAGCAAATTGATACGGAAATTCAGGAGAAGAAGCATCGGCTGGGCGAGGTTTTGCGGGCGCAGAAGGAAACTGCTGTGTTGTTGGCGGCGAGGAAGCGGTTGGAAACGGCCGTTGCCGACCTCCAATCTTGGCAAAAACAGCGGCAAGACCTGGATTTGGAGCGGCAGACCCTCAAAAACAAAATCAAAAGCGCCGAACAACGCCTTTACTCCGGCAAAGTCAAAAACCCCAAAGAATTAGCCGATCTGCAAAGCTCTATCGAGTCCATGGGGCGACAACGATCGGCTCTGGAAGATGAAATTCTGGAAGCGATGATCATGATCGAGGACGCTGAAACCGAAAAAGGAGCGGCGGAGCAGTCCTTGCAAATGCTTCAGGCTGATTGGGAACAGTCGCAGGCAGCGTTGAAAATAGAACAAAATGAACTGGCGCTGCGCGTTCATGCGTTAATGGGACAGCGCAAAACGCGCCTGGGTACAATCACTTCCCAATCCTTGACGGAATACGACGCTCTCCGTAAAAAGAAACATGGTCTTGCCGTCGTTAAAATTAAAAACAACACATGCACTGGCTGTCAGCTTAATGTCTCCGCCCAGAAGGAAAAAGAAGCCCGCGAAGGTAAGAAGGTGTATTGTGCCAGTTGCGGCCGCATTTTGGCGATTTAGGGCTGACGATTAAATAATTGTCGGAATTGCATCGTCAGCCTTGCGGAACGGGAATTCATTTGTGGACAGTTATTAAATCCCCGTTCCTTAATCAGGACGTGGGGGAAAATATTCACCCTTTCTTCTCTCTGTGAATCTCTGCGCCTTCTCCGCGTATCTCTGTGTAACTTCTTAAAGGGGATAGTAGGCAATCCCCAACGCATCCATAATGGCAACGGCCGTTGGCGCCACAAACAACGCCGGCAACAAATTCGCCGCCCGGATTTGCTTAATCTCCAACAAACGCAGGCCAATTGAAAGCAAAACCACCCCGCCCGTCGCCGTCAACTCGGCAATCATCGGCTCGGTAAATACATTGGCCCCCAATCCGGCCAGCAGCGAGATGCCGCCCTGGAAACCCAAAATGACAAAAATAGAAGCCAAAACGCCTGGGCCAAGCGTGGTGGCGAAGGCCAGCGCCGCAAATCCATCCATCATGGATTTAATCGCCAGCTTGGTATAGTCGCCAATCAAACCGTCTTCAATAGCGCCTTGAATGGTGAGCGGCCCCACGCAAAAAACCAGACTGGCGGTCACAAACCCTTCCACAAACCGCGCGCCGGAGCCGCCTTCCTGATTTTTGACCAACAAATCGCGCAGCCATTCGCCAAACTGCTCCAGCCGTTTTTCCAGCCGAATCGCCTCGCCAATGAGCGCGCCGACGATAAGGCTGCCCAAAACGATGAGCGCATTACCGGTGGCAAAGGCGCTGTGCATCCCAATAAACAAGGTAAACAAACCCAACACAGCAAAAATCGTCTCCTGCATCCGGGCCGGAAAACGATGTCCCAAGACTGTGCCCAACGAACCGCCAATTAAAACAGTTAAAGCGTTGATTAGTGTGCCGATCATGAAAAACCTCTTTGGAAATGCCGGTATGGTTCAGAAACGAAATTATTATCGTTACAAGTTTATGAACGCGAATACCGCGGATAAGCGAATAAAACGAGTAACTATACAGCTATCAGAGGTGACAGTCACTTTTCAACATCATAGCTTCGGCTAACACCTCTGGAAGAAGTGACTGTCACCTGTATAGTTACTGGACTTTTAACCTATTGCAAGTGGTTTATGAGTCGTTGATGATTCGTGGAACGGCCGTTGTGCAAGCGGCTGCCTGATCTGATAAAATAGGCGTATATCGGGATAAAAATTTTTGGAGTGCTCACAACATATGGCGCGATACGCTCGATTTGGATTTACGATTGGCTTGTTAGCGGCTGCTTTCTTCATCTTTACGCAGCCGGCAGCGGCCGTTGACTGCTACTACAGCGACGCTCTCGGCTTCGTTTGCGACGCCAGCCCGCCGCCGCCCACCTTTGAACCACCTGAACCCTTCCCCAACAGCTTCTTGCCCGACGTAAAATATGCGCGCTTAAATGATTTGATAAACGTATACGCAGGCCCCAGCCGGGCAGAGCCGATTGTACGCAATGTGGGCGACGGCTTCCTTTTCTCCTCCTTGCAAGGAGCCGTATACAATGACGCCGGCGAACTTTGGTACATTATCAACCCCGGTGAGTATGTACATGCCGATGATTTACGAGTTGTGGAAGCTTCCGAGTTTACCGGTATGGTTGTGAACCGGCAGCCGGAACGGCCGTTTGGTTGGATGATTGTAGATTACTGGTACAGCCTGGAACCCGGCGCCGAACTGGACGAGAGCCTGCCCAAACTACCACGCTACACCTTCTTCGAAGTATATGACGCCGTTGAAGCCGAAGACGGCTGGATTTGGTACAATATTGGCCGCGGCCGTTGGATACGGCAAACCTACGTCAGCGTCATTGACATTACCCCGCGACCAGAAGAAATTGGCCCCGACGAGTATTGGGTAGAAGTAGATTTGTACGAGCAAAGCTTCACCGCCTACGTAGGCGACCGCATGGTTTACGCCGGATTAATTTCCAGCGGTCTCAACCGGTGGCCGACTTACGAAGGATTATTCCAGGTAGAACAGCGGTTCACCACCACCAAAATGTCCGGTGCAGAAGGCAAAGTAGATTACTACTTTGTAGAAGACGTACCTCATACCATGTACTTCGACATGCACAACGAAATCGCCTTACATGGCGCATATTGGCACGACCGCTTTGGCTACAAGCACAGTCATGGCTGTGTGAATATGCCCCCTCGTGATGCCGAATGGGTATTCAACTGGTCGGCCGATGCGCCCAACGATTTGTGGGTGCTGGTGCATACATCCAATCCCAACAGCATCTTCGAACGCTACGACATGGAAGCGAACTTTTCCGGGCCATAATGCTTCAATCGTGACCGTCACCTGAGCGCTTGCACCGGGAGAATTCTCAAACAGCCTTCTGCATTTGTGCAGAGGGCTGTTTCGTTGTAACTATACAGCGCTGGCGCGAAGATTTGTCAAATTTTTTAGCATGACCAGGCGTTGACCAGACCAAATTTGACAAATCTTAGCAAAACAGCGCGAAATCAGCTCTTTCTGCACCGTTTTAACCAATCTACCCCAAAACCTAAACATTTCTTGACAGAATAGTTCGGTGTCGTATAATTCCTCTTGGTACTTTTCGCCAACGAACGGAGATGCGCCATGTCAAAATTAATGATGGATAAAGAAAGACGAGAGAAATGGATTAACTTCATTTACTCCCTCAACCCCGACATCAATCCCAAAGCCGTGCAGCTTATGGACGAAATGCGTCGGGTCTCCCACGCCCTCTACCAAATTCGAGAAAACAGCGTCAACGAAACCGGCATATCTTATGCCAAATTCCGCATCCTCATGGTACTTTTGTTTTCTCAAGAAGTTGAGGGGCGAAATGAGCTAAATCCATCCGAGATTAGCCGTCTGCAAGGAACCAGCCGCAACACCATCAGCGCCCTCATCCGCGATTTGGAGGATGACGGGTTGATTGAGCGGCGCTTGAACAAAAATGACCGGCGTAAATTTAACATTCGGCTTACAAAAGCGGGTGAAGCCCGCGTCCAAGCCCATTTGCGCCATCACTTCAACATCATTGGCAACTGTTTTAACACGCTCTCCGACGACGAAAAGGATACATTAAGCCAAATACTCAACAAAATCAATGCCGCCGCACAGGAGGCAAATTCGTAAAACGATTTGGCAAATCGTTTGCCCGATTTGGCAGATCGTTTTACGTTTACGAAGGAGCAAATTATGCAAGCAGCTAGAAATCCGGCCAGAGGCAAGCGGCGCACGCGCGGCGAACGCAACCCCAGCCTGGGTCGGGCTATTCGCTATTTGGGGCGGTATCCCCGGCTAACTATTGCGGCCGTAACCGCACTCATCATCGCTACAGGCGCGCAGCTCGCCGTGCCCCAATTAGTGCAAAACATCATTGATACCATCGTCAACAACGCCATCAACAAGGCCATCTTGGAAATTCCAACAGCATTCCAACAAATGGCCGCCGACCGTTTTGGCCTGGATTTCGCCGCTGCGCAAACCGAATTGGATGGCGCGCCCCGAGCGCTGCTTTGGGCCGGGTTAACCGTTGTTTTGTTTGCCATTGCGCGCGGGTTGTTCACCTTTGCCCAGACGTACATGTCGCAAACCTTGTCGCAAAACATCGCCTTTGAGCTGCGCAACGATTTATTTGCCAAAATTCAGCGGCTCAGCTTCAGCTACCACGATAAAAACCGCACCGGTCAGTTGATGATTCGGGCTACGGACGATGTGGAAAAGCTGCGGATGTTCATCGGGCAAGGGCTGCTGATGGCGCTGCAATCGTTCATTTTGCTTACCGGCACGCTCATTATTTTGTTTGCCACCAATGCCAAGCTGACGCTGGTGATTCTGCCGGTGCTGCCCATCGCCCTGGTGGTGTTCATGGTTTTTGGCCGCATCGCCATGCCGCTTTTCCGCGAGGCGCAGGTGCGGCTGGGTAAGGTGAACACCATCTTGCAGGAAAATATGGCAGGGTTGAAGGTGGTGAAGGCGTTTGCCACCGAGCCGCGCGAACAAAAACGATTTGGCGACAGCATTGACCATTTGCTGGCGCAGCGGATCACCATCAGCCGCACCTTCTCGTTTTTGTTTCCGTTCATCTTTTTGGTGATGAATTTGGGACAGGCGGCGATTTTGTATTACGGTGGCCGCCAGATTTTGGATGGCACGCTGACGTTAGGCCAGTGGCAAAAATTTAGTCTCTATCTGGTTTTTGTATTTATTCCAATGGGCCAGTTGGGGATGATTATCCAGTTTATGGCCCAGGCGTCGGCCAGCGCCACCCGGATTTTTGAGATTTTGGACGCCAAGAATGATGTGGAAAATAAGCCGGGAGCAGTGGCGTTGGAGCAGGTAAACGGCCGTGTCGAATTCAAGAATCTCTCTTTCCGTTACTTTGAAAGCGGAGAACCCGTCTTAAGCAACCTCAACTTCGTGGCCGAACCCGGCCAGACCGTCGCCCTGCTCGGTTCCACCGGCAGCGGTAAATCCACCGTCATCAACCTCATCCCCCGCTTCTACGATGCGACAGAGGGACAGGTGTTGATTGACGGCCGTGACGTCCGCGACGTCACCATCGAAAGTTTACGCACCCAAATCGGCATTGTGCTGCAAGAAACCACCTTGTTCAGCGGCACCATTCGGGACAACATCGCTTTCGGCCGTCCCGACGCCACCGAAGAAGAAGTCATCGCCGCCGCTAAAGCCGCCGCCGCCCATGAATTCATCATGGAATTCCCCCAAGGCTACGAAACGCCGGTAGGCGAGCGCGGTTCGACGCTCAGCGGTGGCCAAAAACAGCGCATTGCCATCGCCCGCGCCCTGTTATTAAATCCGCGCATCCTCATTCTGGATGATTCGACCAGCAGCGTAGACCTGAACACGGAATACCAAATCCAACAAGCGCTGGACAAGCTGATGAAAGGGCGCACCAGCTTCGTCATCGCCCAACGCATCAGCACGGTACTGAACGCCGACCAGATTTTGGTGCTGGACAAAGGCCGTATTGTTGACCGGGGCGTACATGAAGAACTGATGGAACGCAGCGCAATTTATGCTGAAATTTACCATTCGCAGTTAGCTGAGGATGTGGAGATTGATGCGTAATGCGTGATACGTAATGCGTGACCCGTGTGGTTACGCATTACCCATTACGCATTACGTTCACTGGAGCGTGTCATTATGATGGGACACAGACAAGATGCAATGCTCGGCACGGAAGCGCGGAAGGCGCAGAGTGTGAGCGCGACTTTGAAACGATTGGGCGGCTATTTTCGCCCGTATACATTAGCTTTGTTGGTAACGGCCGTACTCGTTCTCGCCGGAACCTACATGCAAGTACTCATTCCCGACCTGATCGGGCAATCGGTGGACTGCTACCTCAGCCCCTACGCCGCCGCAGAAAGCCTGGGCGGCCAGGCCGGCGACATCCCCCCCGAAATGCTGTCCGGCGGGCCAATGGGCGGCCAACAAGACCCCTTCGCCAACTGCTGGTACGCCGACCCCAGCCTCGAAGATACCACCGAGACCGTTTTGCGCGGGTTGGGCCTGCTCGTCCTGCTCATCGCCGGGTTGTACACCGGCAACGCCCTGGTCAGCGGCATCCAATTCTTCATGATGAGTTGGGCCGGCTACCACGTCCTGCGCGATTTGCGGGCCGAGGTTTTTGAACATGTCCACCGCCTTTCGATGGGCTACTTCACCAAAAACGAAGCGGGAGACGTGATGAGCCGCTTCACCAACGACACCGACACCTTGCAGCAAATCATGGGGTTTGGCTTGCTCAGCGTCATCCAGGGCGCGCTGCTCATCGTCTGGATTGTCTATAACATGCTTAACCGCAGTTGGGCCTTTGCCCTCATCAGCCTCGTCACCCTGCCGCTGATGTTCATCGCCACCCGCTGGTTCTCCAACCAGGCGCGCAAAGCATTCCGCCGCGCCCGCAAGGAAATCGGCACAGTCAACGCCGATTTGCAAGAAAGCATCTCCTCGGTGCGCGAAGTGCAGGCATTCAGCCGCGAGGAGGAAAACATCCAGCAGTTTGAGACCAGCAACGCCGCCAATCGAGACGCCAACATCCGCGCCCAGGCGTTCACCAGCGCCCTCGCGCCCACGTTGGAAGCGCTCAGCTACGTCAGTCTGGCGATTGTGGCCGCAGCGGGTGGTTTCTTCATCCTCAGCGGGCAAGATATGATGGGTACGACGATCTCATTGGGTCTTATCATCACCTTTATCGGCTACACGCAGCAGTTTAACCGGCCCGTGCAGCAAATTTCGGTGATGTGGACAAATATCCAAAGCGCCATCGCCGGCGCAGAGCGCATCTTTGGTTTGTTGGATGAGAACCCGGACGTGCAAGACAAGCCCAATGCGCCGAAAATGCCAGCCATTGAGGGCGCGGTCAAATTCGAGAACGTGTGGGCGGAATACAATCCGGGCGAACCGGTGCTGAAAGGCGTTTCGCTGGCGGCGGAACCGGGCGAGATGGTAGCCATTGTCGGCCCGACCGGCGCGGGCAAGACGACGATTATCAATCTGCTGCCCCGTTTTTGGGATGTGTCGCAGGGGGCGGTGTTGATTGACGGCCGTGACGTGCGCGATGTGACCCGCCGCAGTTTGCGCAAGCAGATGGGGATTGTGCTGCAAGATACGTTTTTGTTTAGCGATACGGTGATGGCCAATATCCGTTACGGCCGTCCCGACGCCACCGATGAGGAAGTGATTGCCGCCGCCAAACTGGCCCGCGCCCATGATTTCATCATGAACCTGGAAAACGGCTACGACACCGTTTTGGGCGAACGCGGTTCCGGTCTCAGCCAGGGGCAGCGCCAACTTCTGGCCATCGCCCGCGTGGCGCTCACCGACCCGCGCATTCTCATCCTGGATGAGGCCACAAGCAGTGTGGACACGCGCACGGAGAAGCAAATTCAGAAGGCGTTGGATGAGATGCTGCACGGCCGTACCAGTTTCGTCATCGCCCACCGTCTCAGCACCATCCGCAGCGCCGACAAGGTGCTGGTGCTGGATCAAGGCGAAATCATCGAGCGCGGCACGCACCAATCGCTGCTGGCAGCCAAAGGGTTCTACTACGATTTGTACATGAGCCAATTCCGCCGCCAGGTTGACGAGGAAACGGGTGAAGTCAAGGATGAAGACGCTTTTTTGGTGATGGGAGACTAATCGTGAAACGTGATGCGTGAGACGTGATGCGTAATGCGTGGTGGTTACGCATGACGCATTGCGCCTCAGGAGACCCCGACATGGCTGCTAACAAATTCAACCGCCGCATTTACCGCGGTTTCGGCCAGTTTTGGCGCGAGTTTCGTTATCCGCTGCAAAATCGGGATAAGATCAAAAAGGCAATGAGAGGCGAGTTGGTCTCTTTTGCATTTCGGGAGCGGCTGATGTTGGCGGTAACGGCCGTTAACGGCTGCCGCTACTGTTCTTATTTCCACGCCAAAGAAGCCGTCAAAGCCGGGCTGCCTGACGACGAATTACAAAAGCTGCTGACCGGCGTGGTAGACGACGCCCCGCCCGATGAACTGACCGCCCTGCTCTACGCCCAACATTGGGCGGAAAGCAACGCCAACCCTGACCCAGAAGCGCGGCAAAAGCTGATCGAACAGTACGGCGCAGAGCGGGCGGAAGCCATCGAAACGGTTTTACGGATGATTCGGATGGGGAATCTGCTGGGTAATCAGTGGGATTATTGGCTGTATCGGGTAAGTAACGGCCGTTGGGGCCTGACAAAAGCTGACATGAATGGCGTAAAACATAATGCGTAATGCATTTTTGGTTACGCTTTACATTTCACGCCATTACAAAACAATCGGTTCCTGCTCAACCCGGCAGTGAGCTGCATCAATAATGCTCAAAATATACTGCACCGCTTCGTCCTGCCGCCCTTCCCGATTAACAACCCAATAATCAAACTCAGACACCTGCTTCATTTCCTGGCGGGCAGTGGCGATGCGTAAAGCCAGCCCTTCGGCCGTCTCCGATTTGCGTTCAGTCAGCCGCCGCACCAATTCATCTTCCGATTCAGTCGTCAAAAATACATGAATAGCGTTAGGGATCAACTTGCGAATAGTAGCCGCGCCTTGCACGTCCACCCGCATAATGACGTCCTTACCGCTGGCTAACGCATCGCGGATATGCTTCTTGGGGATGCCTTTGTAATCGTTGTAGACAACGGCATATTCCAACAGCTCGTTCTCCTCAATCATACGCGCAAATTCATCATTGCTGACAAAATAATAATCATGCCCATGCACTTCACCGGCGCGTGCAGGGCGGGTGGTGGCGGTCACAACAAAATAAAAGTCATCGGGACGTTCATCAATCACAGCACGGGCAATGGTGTCTTTCCCTACCGCCGATGGGCCGGAAATGACAATCAATAAAGGCTGGATGTTTCGTTTGTATAATTCGTCGGTTGTCATGGTTGCACCTGCAATCGCAAAAAGTATAATGATTCTATCAGAAAAAAGGATGGAGGATAGAGATAGAGATAGAAGAAGAATCGGCCTCTATCTCTCGCTTAGAATTATGCCTGTTTATGAATTTCGCTGTCAGGATTGCGGCCGGTTGGTGCGGTTGTTCATGTCGTTTGCAGAGTATGATACGGCCGTTCCCACCTGTCCCTATTGTCAAAGCCAACATCTCAAACGGCGCATTAGCCGCGTTGCTCTGGGGAAATCTGAAGCGTCCCGCATGGATGCGATGATGGACGACAGCGCTCTGGCCGATTTGGATGAAAACGATCCTCGGTCAATCGGCCGTTTCATGCGTCAAATGAGCAGCGAAATGGGTGAAGACATGGGGGATGAGTTCAACGAAGTTGTAGGACGCCTGGAAAGCGGTGAATCGCCCGAATCCATCGAAGAATCCATGCCGGATTTAGGAGCCGATGATCCGTTAGCCTGAAGAACCAAAATTTCATCACGCATTACGCATCTTTAACTGCTCTAACACAACCTCCTGCAACGTCTGCTGCACATCTTCTACCGGCCGATCAGCGTCTACAATCACCCAACGGTTTGGTTCTAACCGCGCCAATTCATGATACCCCTGCCGCACCCGCCGGTGAAAGGCAACATGTTCCAAATCAAGCCGGTTCATCTCGTCATCGTTGTCGCGCCGCCGGGCCAATCCTCGTTCCACGTCAATATCCAGCAGCAAGGTCAAATCCGGTTTGAGGCCGCCGGTGGCAAACTGGGTGATGGTTTGCAAATCGGCGAGGGGAAGGTTACGGCCGTATCCCTGATACGCCAACGTACTATCCGCAAATCGGTCGCACAGCACCACCTTCCCCGCCGACAGCGCCGGCCGAACCAGTTCCCCCACCAACTGCGCCCGCGACGCCGAATACAGCAGCAGTTCCGCCGCCGAAACCATTGCCGTGTTAGCCACATCATGCAATATCCCGCGAATCTGGTCGCCGATAGGCGTTCCCCCCGGCTCGCGTGTTGCCACAACCGCAAATCCCTGCCGGCGTAAAAAGTCAGCCAACAACGCTATTTGACTTGATTTTCCACTCCCTTCCGGGCCTTCAAATGTGATGAACATAGCAAAGCAGCAAGGCGGCAAAGCGGCAGAACTGTTTCATACTTTGCAACTCTGCCACTTTGCAACCCCGCCCTATCTTTTCCTTTTCTCGTTAAAAATACGCACGTAGCGGCGCGGCTCTTTCCCGTAGCTGTGTGAAACCAGGTTTGCTTGCCGCGCCATCTGGTGCTGGTAGCGGCGGATGGCCGAACCGACAGGGGTGAGATTAACGCCTGGGGTTCCGGCCGCTACTTTGCGGATAGCCCGCTCGGCTTCGGCAATGGCTTCTTCAAACGGATCGCTGGGAGCGACTTCCAAATCCATTGCTTGCACCAGGAATTTTTCCATTTGGGTAACCGTATTGGCGCGCAAAACGTAAATAGGCGTCTGCCGCCGTTCGGCATCGCCTATTAGCTTGCGCCGGTTGCGGTAATAGCTTTTTAGGGTCACTAACACATCGGCCTGAGGCATTTGGTCAACGATGTTGATTTTAACGCGAAGCTGCTTGGCGGCTTGCTTAAGCCGATTACGCGCCACGCCGTAGGCGAAAACGTTGAGAATGCTGCGGCCTTCCTGGCTGGTTTCTTGCGGTTGGTCATCGGGGAGGCGGATACGGCCGTTTCTCTCCCCTTTTGTCGCTTTCTTATCATCAACACGGCTGCGGGAACGGCCGTTGCGCCCACCGCCGCGCCCACCGTCCCCATCACTGCGCCGCCCCGTAACCGCCGACGACGTCACCAGCATCGTTTGTTCTTCCACCTGGATGGCGCCATCGTCATTCCGTTTACGCAGCTCCACCTTAAACGGCTGGCCGCGCAGCATCGCATCCACCGAGGTTGTCACATCTCGGTGCGCCAGAAGCTGCTGGCGTTCCTGAATCTCCACCAGCACATCAAACGTTGGCGGCGCGCGCCGTTCCAAAACCGTCTTCTGCGTGCCCCGCCGCCGCGCTTCCTCATCCGAGAGCGTCACACTTTCAATGCCGCCAATCAAATCAGAAAGCGTGGGGTTCATCAGCAAATTTTCCAGCGTGTTACCATGCGCCGTGCCGATGAGCTGCACACCGCGCTCGTTAATCGTCCGCGCCGCCGCCGCTTCCCGTTCCCGGCCAATTTCGTCAATCACAATCACTTCCGGGTTGTGATTTTCCACCGCCTCAATCATCGTCTCATGCTGGTGCGAAGGGCGCGGCACCTGCATCCGCCGCGCTTTGCCCACAGCCGGATGGGGGATGTCGCCATCGCCGCCGATTTCGTTGGAGGTGTCCACGATGACGACGCGCTTCTTTTCGGCCAAAATGCGGGCCATCTCGCGCAGCATCGTCGTTTTCCCTACGCCAGGACGGCCCAGCAGCAAAATACTGTGTCCTTCTTCGACAATATCTTCGATGATGTCAATTGTGCCGTAAACCGCCCGCCCTATGCGGCAGGTTAAGCCCACCACCTGGCCGCGCCGGTTACGAATACCGGCGATACGATGCAAAGTGCGGGCAATGCCGGCCCGGTTATCATCATCAAAATCGCCAATGCCATTGACAACAGTGTTGATTTCGGCTTGAGTTATTTCATCCTGGTGCAGCGTTCGTTCGCCACCTACATAACGCGCGGTTGGCGGCCGTCCCAAGTCCATGACGATTTCTAATAATTCTGTTTCGTTACCTTGCTGTTCGATACTTCGTCGCACGCGCTCCGGTAACAAGACGAGCAGCGCTTGTAAATCTTCTTTGGCTTGTGTTTCCATATAATTAATGAGTAATAATTGATGATGGTTCTTCAGGCTTTCCCGTGATTTTGCGTGAAACGTGATGTTCCTCTGGTCACGTTTCACGTTTCACGTTTTACGTTTCACGCCGTGATTATCACGGGAATTCCCAAAGAGCCTTGATGATTAGATGAATCTAGCGGGTTAATCATCAATCTTTATTTCTTTTTCGTTTGTACTGCCGTACCATCGGCGCTGAAGCGGGAACGCGATTGCCGTCAATTACAGTTGACAGCTCCGGCAGAGGCTTCGTCGTGTGGTGTACGGTATGTTTGACCATGACGGCTTGACTGCCCCACAATTCAAAACCGGCGCGTTCCATTGGTCCTTCCAGCCAGCTCTGGTAACGGCGCACACAGCAGTAAACGGGCTGGTTCGCTTTGCGGGCAGCCACCCGGACAGAAGCGGTAATAATATCATCGGCCTGGGTTGCGGCGTTGGGATGGATGAACAAACGCATCCAGGTGGCCGCTGACCCGGCGCGGATGTGGGCGAAGGCCGCCAGTTCGTCTTTCTCGCGCAGCAGCCATCCCTCACCCTGGTGCAAGGGCGGGACTGGTTCGACAAGTTGGACGAGCCGGGGAACCAGGTTGCCGTATAGGAGTTGAATGTCCCAATCGTCTACAGGGCGGCGGGGATGGAGCTCCATTGGCGTGTGGCTGTTATTGGTAACGGCCGTTTCCGCAGCAGCGCCCAGTTCCAACCGAAAAACATCCTGCCGTGTGTAAACGGCAAACCCGGCCCGGCGCAAAACCGACAGTTCAGCCCCCGTCTCACTTACCTCGGCCACCAGGCTGTGAATGCCGCGCCGTCCGATTTCGGCAACAGCCTGGTCTAACAGCGGCAGCCATACGCTTTCATTGATGTAGGGAACGTCATTGTGGGGGGAAACGGCCGTATCCTCAACCGATCCCACAAACAAAACACGGGCGCGACGAGCATCTTCTTCCAGCGCCAACTGGATAAACCCCGCCGCATCCCCTTTTTCCACCTTCCAGACAAACGTAGGAAATTCACCGCCGACCAAACTAAACAAAGCTCCCCGCAGCGGGTTCAAATTATTGGTTAAAGCCGATTCCGTATGCAAGGAAACGACGTGTTCGCTCAACCGGCGCACCAATGCCAAATCGCGCAAATTAAAGGGTTTAATCATCTCCTTCAAAGTGTAGCAGTCGCCGCCACCCAAAGCAAGCGTGTCGCACTCCGCACTCCCAAACGCAAAGGCATGCTTGCAATCCCTCTAACTTGTTACATAATTTCTTTTATGCGCTTTTTCCGACGATTCAAACCAGAACTGCTTGCGATTTTAGCCGCAATTGCCGCCCTTATCCTCTACTGGCCCAGCTTGCGCCTGCCGGTTATGTACGATTCTTTACTCCATATTCGCATCAGCGACAATATGACGTTGGCTTCAATGTGGCTGCCGACAAAAGCGTTCGGATATTATCGGCCGTTTGTTTTTGTGCCGTTAACGCTGATCCGAGAGGCGCTGGGGCATTACCCCGGCTGGCTTTTGCATGGTTTGAATTTGGCGCAGCATAGTTTGAATGTTTTTTTGTTGGTCGTTCTTGTCCACCGGCTGGGCTTTGGCCGAGAACGCGCTTTTTTGGCCGGGATTCTCTTTGGTCTTTTCCCCTTTTCTTATCGCGCTGTCATTATTTTTGGCAATAATATCTATTTATTGGCGATTGGGTGGATTTTGTTGGGCGCGCATACGTATTTAACGGCCGTTACTCAGCTAACGGCCGTCACCCAGCTAACGGCCGTTACTCAGCTAACGGCCGTTACCCCACAACACCAGGCAAACAGCCATAAAGCCGCAATCTGGCAAGGCATAACAGGGCTAATCTTCCTGCTGGGGCTGTTGAGCCATGAAATGATGATACTTTTTGGCCCGCTCATGGCCCTTGTTCATTTAGCCGCGTTGTCCCAGCCGCAATCGCGTCCCCTTAGCCAGATTTTACGCACATCATTCAGCGATTTCCGTTCCCTGCGCCATCATCCCTGGCTGTTTTACTTGTTGATGGGGGGCGCTTATGCAATTGGGTATCAATTTCTACCGTTGAGCCGGGGGCCGGTAGGCGATTTAACGCCGGGCGGTTTGTGGATGCGCTCGCTGTACGCCTTGCAAGCGGGGGCGTATCCCTTTACGTGGCTGGCCCATTTACTGCCGGACACGTCAGCTCAAACAATTATTTTGGGCGGTACGGCCGTTGCCCTCATCCTCACCCTCATCACAGCTAGACGCCGGGAAAATCGGCTGCCATTACTATTCGGCTGGGGCTGGTGGGGGCTGGCGTCCGCTCTGCTCATCGTCACATTGCCGACCAATTACCTGCTACGAGGGCCGCGCACCATGTATCTCGGTTCCATCGGTTTGGGAATCGTTTGGAGTGTCATCATCATTAACGGGTTAGGAAAAGATGCAAAAAGCCGAACGAAATGGACGGCGGCGCTTTTTCTGACTTACCTTTTGGTTACAAACTGGCAGATGATTCGGGGAAAACTAAGCGATTATGCCATTTTATCCGAACCAACTGCGGTCATGAAGCTGGTCATGGCGGAACGGCCGTCATCCGAAGGTATCGTCATCGTCAATTTACCGCAGTGGATGGCCCCGCCGCGCAACACCTACGCCCTGGGCGGCGAATTTTTACCCATCCTGGGCGAGCACCTGTTTGCTGTCGAACTCATTCAAGCCAACATAGGCCCCCATCCCACCTACCCCATCGTAGTTCCAGACCTGCTGCAAGAAACGACCTATCAATTCGGCCTGCACAAAGAAGCGGAAGATCGAGACGACATCCGCCTGCCCATCCCCAGCGATTGGTCGCCCGGCGGCAGCCAGCTTTTCATCGTTCACTATGCCGCCAAAGGGCCGCAAACCGTGCACACAGGCGGCTTCAGGCCAGCGCGCGGCGGAGCGCCATTGGCCCAACTCGGCCCCTATGTTTTGTTTGCCGCCCAGGCCCAATTGTGCGACGGCGTTGTATCGGCCGAACTGGTTTGGCAAGAATCCGGGGCCGCGCCGCCCACATTGTCGGTATTCGCGCAGTTGTTGGGGGAAGACGGCCGTCTCATCGCCCAATCAGACGGCCCACCGCTCGGCTTGCGCCCCGATTTAATCCAGCTAAAGCCCAACTGGGAAATCGTTGACCGGCGCACATTAACGCCGGACAATCCTGAGCAGGCAGCTCAACTGCTCATTGGCGTTTACGACTTTACCAACGGCGAACGCGCCCCGGCCTTTGATAACCGGCAAACGCCGCTGCCGGACAACGCGCTGCGCATCCCCATTACCCGCTGTCCCTGAGAATCATGGCGACTTTACCCTGACGGCCACATCTACCGAGTCGCCATTCCCATCCAGCCGCGCCAGCCGCGCGCCGGTGTCAGGATCATACATGCCCACACGAACAACGTAATCGCCCGGCGGCAAATCGGCAGGGATGGCCAGCGTATGCAAATCGTCTACCCAATCGCCCGCTTGCCACATGGCAGTGGGAAAAAAGTTGTTGACGGGCGGCGCATCGGCCCCGGCTAACCATTGGTCATCGGCGTCAAGCAGTTGGACAAAAACGGTGTAATTTTGCGTTGGCGCGGCGGCGGCCTGCCAATAAAGGGTAATGGGCAGGGCGTCGCCGGGCGCGGCGGCGATGACGTCTGAATCGGAATTTATCCCCCAAGCGTAACCGGCCAGCGTAATGCCGTCGGCAAAGGGGATGTCCAGGGCGATGTGGCGCGCGTCCGGCGGGTTAGGGTTGGCTAATCGGGCCGGTTCGCCAACGAGGAGGAGGTTGACGGCCGTTCCATCCTCCCATATCGCCGGTAACGGTTTCTCCGCCTCGCTGTCGTACAGGCTGACGGATACGCGCAGTTGGGCCGGGGCAACGGCCGTTTCCTTCACCCGCACACGATACGCATCCCGCCAAATCTGGCCCGGCCGCCAGCGGCTGGTGGGAATCATTCCCCAGGCCGGATAACGGTTAACTGAGCCAACCGACTCAAACGCCCGTCCCAACAGATGAACCGAACTGAGGTAATCTTTTTCGACTGGCGATTCTGCCCGCCAATACAAAACAACTTCTACCGGCTCACCGCCAGGCACAACACGCTGATCGGGCGGCATTTCCACGCCGACGAGTTGGAGTTTACCTTGCCCCGCATCGAACGTGATGGGGCCGAATTGGGCGGAGGCGGGAACGGCCGCTTGGGATTCGCTCGGCGCTGGCGTCAGCGGTTCTGGAAACGCATACGCCGGCCGAATAACGCCAAACAAGGCATAAATCGTCGTCACAAACGCCAAACCGGGCCAAACCAGCCGCCAACGGCCGTTGCTAAAACGACTCACCCCCTGCGCCAGTCCCAAACTTAAAGGAAGAATCGCCGGAAGCAGCAAACGTCCCTGCGCCGCCTCCGTTTTGAGCATAAATAACGCCAAACCGGCATAAACCAGCAGCGGCCAAACCGCCAGCAGCGCGCCGGGCAGCCATTTTTGCCCCAAAATCGCGGTCAATGACAGCGGTTTCATGCGCTTTACCGTTTTTAACTGGACCGCGAAAGCCAAAACAGCCGCTCCCGTCATGCCGCTCCAAATCCAGTAAATCCAATCGGGCGCGCGCACATTAAACCAGCCAAAAACAGCGATGAGCGACAACCATAACCCGCTCGATTCACCCAATATCTGCCAAAGCGTATAGCCGCGATCGCCGCCGGCAATGCGAATGAATTGGTTGGTTGCCGTCCAATCGCCGTAGAGGGCGCGGTTACGCAGCCACAACCAGCCGGCAATGAGGAAGACGGGGAGGATGAGGGCCAGGAAATCAAAGAGTAAAGATTGGAGATTGAATGCTGTGTTTCGGGAATTGGCAGCGGGAAGGCGGCCTGTCCCCAATGCATCGGCTGCGATTCGGATGGCGAGGAAGCCTATCGCGTATAACAAGAGCAGGACGCCGGCGTTTTTGGCGAGCGCGGCCAGGCCGATTGTGACGCCTAACATGAGGAGCCGGGTGCGGGTAACGGCCGTTGCCCACAAACGCAGCAACTGCCAAATAACCAATGAGCTAAGGAAGATAATGAGGGGATCGTTACTAACCGCGCTGTGGACAAAATCAAACTGCGGCAAAAAGGCGGCCAGGGCGACTGCCAGCAGCGCCTTCCCCTCATCATCCGGCCACAGCAAACGGCCGCTGCCGTAAATGCACAGCAAGGTTCCCAATCCCAACGCCGCCGAAAACGCGCGTAACAAATGCGCCGCCAGCGCCGCCCCGCGCCAGGGCCAATCGTCCCAACCAATGTGGATAGCCCGGTTGATGTTGGCTGCGGCGGCGGCGTCGCCAATGGAGACGAACGGGTTGAGCCAAACCTGTTCTCTGGCTTGCGCGGTATCCAGGGGCGCAATCAGCGCGCCGCCCAGCAAATAGTAAAGCGGCGGCTGGGCCGCTTCCTGGCTCAGCCATTCGTCATATGCGCCGCCGGGAGCCACAAAGGGCAGCTTGCCATTGTCAGCAATGTATTGGGCGGTGAAGTAGTGCCAATGCTCGTCGGGCGCTTCAAACAGCGGGTTGACAACGCCGTAAGCCAGGGTAACGGCCGCATAGAGCGCCAGCAGCGCAATCAGGGGGCGTTTCATGGCAGCGTTATGGTTCCCAGGGTGAACTGATTGTCGGCTTGCGGTTGGTCATGGTAGCTAACGGACGGCCGTTCCCCGGTTTCGGGGTTGAACAAGCCCACAATGATGGCATAGTCCCCCGGCGGCAAATCGGCCGTTAAATCAAATGTGTAGGCGTCTTCCAGAACCTCATTTTCGCGCCACCCCCGGCTGGGACGCAGCCCGTTAACCGGCACAAAGGCTTGCTGGGCGGCAATCTCGCCCGCTTCGTTAACGATGTGGACAAAGGAAAAGTAGTCGGCCTGCGGCGGCGATTGGGCGCGCCAATACAAAACGACGTCTAACGTTTCGCCGCTGTTTTCATACATAAACCCGGCCAATTGGATGTCCGGGCCAAAGTTTACCCGGATGGGGGTGACGGCGTCGGGCAGCGTTGTGTTGAGGGGCCAGGGGACGACTTCGATGGTTCCCAGTTCGTTTTCGGCTGTGCGCCAGGGCCGCCAGGACGGCCGTCCCCCAATCGTGCCCGTCTCATCCAGCAGCCGCCAGCGCAGCCGGTAAACGCCGGGTTCGGTTTCCGGGTTGAAGTAAAGGCTGGTTGGCTGGGCGATGGGCGCGTTGGTGGGCCAGGGATCAAGCCAGGCCGCGCCGGGAATGCCCTCTTGCCGTTTCCACACCTGTCCGTCCGGGGCAATCACAGCCAGTTCGTAGCGCATGTCGGCGGGCAGCGGGGAGTCGGCCTGCCAATACAGGGTGAAGGGCAGATTGTGGCCGGGCCGGACTTCGTTGTCGGGAAAGGCGGCGCCGAGCAGGCTGAGGCCGTTTTGGAAGTGGAGTGATGGGGATGTGTACGGCCGTTCCCCCTTTACCGGCCAATGGTCGGACGAGGCCAGGGCAATGTCGGCCAGTTTCTGCGGCTCGCCCAGCGCGGGGCCGGTTGACGAGACCAATGGTTGGCCGTACAAGGCGTAGCTGCCGGGCGGCGTGCCAAAGGGAATGGACAGGACACAGCTTTGCCGGATGAGTTCTTTTTGTGGGGAAACGGCCGTTTGCGGCAGCGTCTGTCCCTGAATCAAATAGGTCTCATCATTGGGGCCGCGCAGTGTAAAGCGCATCTCTGTTCCGGCATTGACAGGCGTATCAGCCTGCCAGAACAAGTCAAAGCGCACAGCGGGCAAGGCGACGGGTTGGGTTCCGTCCAGCCGGATACCGCGTAACGGCGGCATAGCGGGCCAGCGAATGTCCAGCGAACGGCCGTCCGGCGGCAAACGGTCCACCAGCGGCGGGGCAGTGGTGTAAGTAATTGTACGCACTTCAACGGTATGGCCGTCAAAATTACGGTCGTTTATCTCTGTCAAATGGGCGTCCAGCCACGCGCGCACAAAGCCATCGGCGTCCCGCTTGTCGGCTGGCGGATTGGTTACGTACCAGATGCGGTCAAACTGCTGCGTTAACGCGGTCAAATCCGCCTCGGTTTGCGCGTTGACCCGGTACGGATATGTGGGCAGCGCGGTGTAGGCAATATCAGTCCGCTGCCGATAATGTTCGTGCAGCGGCAGCAGGACGGCGTCGTTGTACAAAAAAACGTCATTTTCCCCTGCCATGCGCTCAACGTAGGCGATGAGGGCGCGAAAATCGTTTTTAGCGTAATGCGGATTGGTGTAAAGATTGGTTAACGAAAGCGCCGGGCCGGTCAGCAGTGCCAATCCTCCCAGCCCGGCCAACACGCCCCAGGCGGCGGAACCGGCGCGCCGGCGCGCCGCCCTGGCTTGATTGAATAACCAGACAAATCCCCAGGCCACTAATAATAGGAAGGCGGGACTGCCCAGCATGATGTGCCGCGCGCCCTGGTACATGGGTTTGATGAGCGACCCGGCCATCAAACCAAAGACGATGGCGTATAAATAAACCAGTAAAAAACTGCGCCGCAGCCAACTGCCCGCGCCGATGACGCCGGCCAAAAGCAGTCCCCAGGCGGCAAGATCGAGCAGTTTTACGCTGAATAGTTTGACATCGGCGGTTAAACCCAGCCCGAAGGCGTGTACGACGTCCTGAATCATGATGCGCGGCGAGACGTAGAAGTAGTTGGCTTCGGCGCCGGTGAAGAGGCGCGGCCAGTTGGCGTAGATGATGGGGATGGCGGCGGCGATGAGGGCGACGGCCGTGCCCAACAGTAATTTTCGCTGTCCGCCCCGCCACAAGGCCCACGCCCAAAATGCTGTTTGCGCGCCGATGAGGAAAACGGCCGTGTAATGGGTGTAAATGGTTAATCCGGCCAGGAACAGGTAAAGAAGCGCGTAGCGGTACGGCCGTGCGCTCGTTATCCCCCGCCACAGCGCGTAAGCGGCCAGCGCGGCCAGCAAAACGGCCAATGTGTACATGCGGGCTTCGTTGCTATACCAGATTTGCAGGGGGTTAACGGCCGTTAGGAAAGCGGCCGTTATACCCAAACCGCGCCCTCCCAGTCGCCGCCCCAACTGAAAAAGAACGGGGATGAGTAAAACACCCGCCAACACAGCCGGGTAGCGATAAGCAAAATCCGTTTCCCCAAATACGCGGCGGCTGACATGGATGAGCAAATAAAAAAGAGCCGGATGCGTATCTCTGCCCACACCATCTTGAATGGTAATTTCGTTACTCAAAATCCTGGCGATTGAATACCCTGATCGCAGCGGCGTCAAGCCCTCGTCCGTCCAAAAGCTAAAATTGTCAATGTTGTGCAAGCGTAAAACAAAAGCTGTTAAAAGGATAAAAAATAAGGGGAGCAACCAACGAGAACGAACCCGACGATTTGACTGCGCGGCATCTGCGTCCATAGCCCAAAATTGTACCTGCGGCCCCTTTAATTAACAAACAGGGAACTACTCAGGTGACAGTCACTTTTCCCAGAGGTGTTGGTCACAACCTATTACGTTTTAAGTGATTGTTACCTGTTTGGTTACACCATTTTTTACAAATTTATGAGCGTGAATACCGCAAATGGTCGAATGAAACGAATGATTTATCGAGAAATCGGTACCATTTGTCCATTCGCGCCATTCGTAATTTGTAAAGATGAACTGCTCATGAAATGAACTATGCCGAATTGCCGAACAGCTTGTGAACAATTGGACAAAAGAGGTCAGGTAAGGTAACATCACGCCGCTGCTAAGTGTACACTTAGGCGTATTTGCCTGTCTGTGTTCAAAGCGGCGATTCTTCAATTAAGGAATAACGAGTGGATCAAACAGAACAACTTCTGAAATCATTAACAGAGGCGCAAGGCGTCCCCGGTTATGAAACCGAAATACGCGCCTTGCTGCGCCAATATATGGAGCCGCTGGGAACCGTTACCCAAGATAAATTGGGCAGTCTCATCTGTACCAAAACAGGCGATGGCCCGCGCGTAATGCTGGCGGGGCACATGGACGAAATCGGTTTTATGGTTTCGCATATTACCAAAGAAGGATTTCTGCGGTTTGTTCAACTTGGCGGATGGTGGGACCAAGTTTTGTTAGGGCATCGCGTTATCATCAAAACGCACAAAGGGGATGTGATCGGTGTTATTGGCGCCAAACCGCCCCATCTTCTCCCCGCTGACGAACGAAATACGGTTGTCATCAAAAAGAAAATGTACATTGATATTGGCGCTACTTCCAAAAAGGAAGTTGAAGAAGCAGGTGTTCGTATGGGCGACCCGGTTGTGCCGCTCAGTGAATTTTCGATTCTGGCGAATCCTAAAACATACATGGCAAAAGCTTTCGACAATCGTGTGGGCTGCGCGCTGGTGATTGATGCGCTCAAACGCTTTCAAAATGAAATGCATCCCAATACGATCGTCGGTGTGCAAACGGTCATGGAAGAGGTTGGTATTCGCGGCGCAACAACGAGCGTCCGCGCCGCTAAACCTGATGTGGCGATTGTTCTGGAATCTGATATTGCCGGTGATGTGCCAGGAATTAAAGAGGATGAATCCAACGTAAAACTGGGTGGCGGGCCTTCGATGATGTTGTATGACGCTCGTATGATTCCTAATATCAAGCTGCGGGATTTGTTTGTGGAAACGGCCGTTTCCCTCAACATTCCGCTCCAATATTCAGTCATGACCGGCGGGGCCACCGACGGCGCTGCCATTCATTTGCATGGCGAAGGTGTTCCCACCGTCGTCATTGGCGTGCCATCGCGGCATATTCACAGCCACAGCGCCATCATCCATCGTGATGATTATGACAGTGCCGTAAAGTTGGTAACGGCCGTTGTCGCCAAACTAGACAAAGATACAGTTAAAAAATTAACAGAGTAAAAAATTATGAATTGTGAACGGCGAATTGTGAATTGTGAACGGATAATTCACAATTCATCATTCACAATTTGCAATTCACAATTTATTGAGGAGGTTGGTGCATGGCAACCCTTGCCCCAGATTTCAAAAACATAGCTGATTCACTTTTGCAGCAGATCGAACATTTCGATCACAAAGTAGAAGCCCGTAGCGTCGGAACCGTCCGCACCGTTGCCGATGGTGTGGCTTTGGTAGACGGTTTAGCCGATGTCAAAGCCAGCGAAATCGTTGAATTCGCCAACGGTGTCGCGGGTGTCGCTCTGAACCTGGAACCAGACAACGTCGGCGTCGTGGTCATGGGTGAATACGAATCCATCGAAATGGGCGACGAAGTCCGCGCCACCGGCCGGATCGCATCCGTCCCCGTCGGCGATGCCATGATTGGCCGCGTCGTTGACCCGTTAGGCAACCCCATTGACGGCAAAGGCCCCATCAACACAACCCAGACCCTGCCGATTCTGCGGATTGCCCCTGGCGTTATCGAGCGAAAGGGCGTGGATTCCCCGGTACAAACCGGCATCATGTCCATTGACTCCATGTTCCCCATCGGGCGCGGCCAGCGCGAGCTGATCATCGGCGACCGCCAGACCGGTAAAACCGCGCTGACACTGGACACGATTATCAACCAGAAAGGCGGCGACCTCATTTGCATTTACGTTGCTATCGGCCAGCGCGTCGGCCAGATTGCCCAGGTTGTGGCTACGCTGGAAAAATACGGCGCGATGGATTACACCGTCGTCGTCGCCGCCGGCGCGTCCGACCCGGCCCCGCTGCAATACTTCGCCCCCTACGCCGGCACGGCCATCGGCGAATCGTTCATGTTAGACGGCCGTGACGCCCTGGTAATTTACGACGACCTTTCCAAACACGCCTGGGCCTACCGCCAGATGTCCCTGATTCTGCGCCGCCCGCCCGGACGCGAAGCGTACCCCGGCGACATCTTCTCTCTGCACAGCACCCTGTTAGAACGTTCCGTCCGTCTCCGCGACGAACTCATCATCGTCGAAAAAGGAACTGAGCTGACCCGCGATTCTAAAGGCGTCAACGGCAAAGTTTACTTCGGTAACCTCGACTGGGACCATGCCGAAGAAGACCTGAAAGCAATGGATGATTCCGATAGATACGAAATCGTCAAAATACCCGGAACCGGCGGCTCCTTGACCGCCCTGCCCATCATCGAAACCTTGTTAGGCGACGTGTCTGCTTACATCCCCACCAACGTCATCTCCATCACCGACGGCCAGATTTTCCTGGAAACCGACCTGTTTAACGCCGGGCAGCGTCCGGCCATCAACGCTGGCCTTTCCGTCTCCCGCGTTGGCAGCTCGGCTCAGAAACGGGCCATGAGTAAAGTGTCCGGTGGTTTGAAATCCGACCTGTCCCAGTTCCGTGAATTGGCCGCATTCGCCCAGTTCGGCTCTGATTTGGATGCTTCAACTCAGCGCCAGCTTTCGCGGGGTGAGCGTTTGATGGAACTTATCAAACAGCCCCAATACGCACCCTGGCCGCTTCACCATCAGGTCTACCTCATTTATGCCGGTGGTAAAGGCTATTTAGATGGCGTGGATGTAGACAAAGTGGGACAGTGGAGCCGCGAATTTGTGCGCTACATGGATACCGCCTACGCCGACATCAAAAAACAGCTTAACGGCGGCGCAACCTGGAACAGCGAAGTTGAAGGCGCGCTCAAGCAGGCGATTGAAGACTTCAACGCCAATTGGACAAACTAGAAATCGGTGAATAGTAATTAGTAATTAAGTAATTAGTAACTAAAATTACCAATTACCAATTACCAATTACCAATTACCAATTACCAATTACCAAAAATATGGCTACCGAACGCGAACTAAATAAGCGAATTAAGAGTATTGGCAATATCTCGCAGGTGACGGGGGCGTTAGCGGCCGTTTCTGCATCCAAAGCCAGTAAATCACAGCGTCAGGTTGAGGCCACCCGCGATTATGCCGGGAAAGCATTTGAAATCCTTAACAATCTTGCGTCGCAGCCCGGCGTTGGCTCCACCGGCCACCCGCTGCTCACCGTGCGCGAGGAAATCAAAAGCGCCTACCTCATTCTCATCACCGGCGACCGGGGCCTGGCGGGGGCATACAACGCCAACGTTGTCGCCAGCGCCGAAAAATTCATCAAAGCAATGAATGTGCCCGTGAAAGTCGTCACCATTGGCCGCAAAGGACGCGATTTGATGATCCGCCGCGGCTATGACGTAATCGCCACCTTCGACGACATGCCTGATGATTTGTCCGTCTTGGACATTATGGCCGCTGCCAGAATCGTAACCAACGATTACCTGGACGGCAAAACGGATGAAGTTTTTATTGCCTACACCGATTTTGTAAACCTTGTGACCCGTATTCCGCGAGTCAAACAGCTTTTGCCGCTCAAGCCCCTCGATTTTGATGGAATGGCGGTTTCCGAATATGTCAGCTCCGTAGATTTGAGCGGCGTTTCGGAGCGGGTTTACAGCTATGAACCAGAACCGGCGGCATTGCTCGATGTTGTCGTTCCCCGTTTTACCCAACTGCAGTTGTATCAGGCCATACTAGAAGCGCAGGCCAGCGAGCACAGCGCCCGTATGGTAGCGATGAACAACGCAACGGATAATGCGGCCGAATTAATTGATGTTTTAACTTTAGAGCGAAACAAAGCGCGTCAGATGAGCATCACCAGCGAAATCCTGGACATCGTCGGCGGCGCAGAGGCATTATAACGAAAGGGCTGAAGGTGGAAGGATGAACAATATGCAAATTCATCCTTCATCCCTCATCCTTCCTACTTTGATTTGGAGGAATTATGGCTATAGGTAAAGTAGTTGCCATTCGCGGTGTTGTTGTTGACGTGCAATTCCCGGAAGGCGACCCCCCAGAAATTTATGAAGCGTTAGAAATCGCCCGACCTGAAGGGCGTTTGGTATTGGAAGTCCAACAGCATCTTGGTGGTGGATTGGTAAAAACGGTGGCAATGGACACCACCGATGGCTTGCCGCGCGGGGTGGATGCGGTTGCTACCGGCGCGCCGATTAAGGTGCCTGTCGGCCCGGTCACGCTGGGTCGTATTTTTAACGTCATCGGCGAAGCGGTAGACGGCGGCGAAACGCCGAAATCGGATACGTACTATCCCATTCACCGGACCGCTCCTACCTTCCAGGACCAATCCACAAAAATCGAGACCTTTGAGACGGGTATGAAGGTTATTGATCTACTGGCCCCCTTTATGAAGGGTGGTAAAACCGGCATCTACGGCGGTGCAGGCGTGGGTAAAACCGTGACCATCGCCGAGTTGATTCGCTCGGTAGCGCAGGAACATGAGGGCGTTTCTATTTTCGCCGGCGTGGGTGAGCGTACCCGTGAAGGTACCGATCTCTTCTACGAAATGCAGGAATACGGCGTGCAAGATTCGGTGGCGATGGTCTTTGGCCAGATGAATGAGCCGCCCGGTGTGCGTCTGCGTGTGGCCTTGACCGGTCTTTCGATGGCGGAGTATTTCCGCGATGAAGGGCGCGACGTGCTGCTGTTTATTGATAACATTTTCCGCTACGTGTTGGCCGGTTCTGAAATGTCGGCGTTGTTGGGACGTATGCCCAGCGCGGTAGGCTATCAGCCGACGCTGGCCTCGGAAATGGGCGCGCTGCAGGAACGTATTACCTCGACCAAGACCGGCTCTATCACCTCGATGCAGGCGATTTACGTACCGGCTGATGACTATTCTGACCCGGCTCCGGTGGTAACGTTTGCTCACCTGGACGCAACGATTACGTTGGAGCGCAGTGTGTTCGCCAAAGGCATTTTCCCGGCGGTGGATCCGTTGGCTTCTAGCAGCCGCGCGCTTCAGCCGGACATTGTTGGCGAGGAACATTACCGCACGGCCAGCGAAGTGAAGCAAGTTTTGCAGAAATACAATGACTTGCAGGACATCATCGCTATTTTGGGTATTGATGAATTGAGTGAAGACGACAAGCTGTTGGTGGCCCGCGCCCGTAAAATTGAGCGTTTCTTGGGTCAGCCAATGTTTGTGGCAGAGAAATTCCACGGCTTGAAAGGCCAATATGTGAAAACGGCCGATACTGTGCGCGGTTTCCGTGAGATTTTAGACGGCAAACACGACGACCTGCCGGAACAGGCTTTCTACATGGTGGGCACGATGGAACAGGCCATTGAGAAGGCGGAGAAACTGCGGGCCGAGGCGTAAAGTGTGAAACATGAAACGTGAAACGTGATGGGCAACTAGGTTGCTTTCACGTTTCACGTTTCACGTTTTCATAATTGAGTAGATTATGGATTGCACGATTGTTACACAAGAACGGACAGTCTTTAACGGCGAGGTAAAGTACGTCAGTCTGCCGGGAACGGAAGGGACGATGGGTATTTTGCCGAACCACTCGGCGATGCTGACGACGCTGGGCTTTGGCGAAGTGATGGTGCGCTCCGAAGAGGGTGAGGAATCATTTTTTGCCATTGGCGGCGGGTTTGCCGAGGTACAGCCGGAAAAGATTGTGGTTTTGGCCGATTCGGCGGAACAGGCTGACGAGATTGATATTGAACGAGCGGAAAAGGCGCGTCAGCGAGCTGAAAAGTATATGGCGGAAGGCGTGCCGGAAGACCCGGAACGCTACGCGCAAATTCGCGCCTCGCTACAGCGGGCGCAAATTCGGATTGATGTGGCGCGTAAACGCCGTCGTAAACCGACAATGCCGACGTTGAGCGGAACTGAGCAGAGCGATAATTAATTTGTAAGGCGTGGAACGTGAAACGTAAAACGTGAAGGACCGCCAGGTGGCAATCACGTTTCTCGCTTCACGTTTCACGTTTTTTATTGACTTTGGTCAAAAGAGAGTAAATTGTGGCTATTTTTACGCCTTATGTGGCCGTTGATTTGGGGACGGTGAATGTCCTGGTTCACGATCAGGGGCGCGGGGTGGTTTTACAAGAGCCGTCGGTGGTGGCGATCCGCGAGGATGGCAGTAAAACGACGATTGTTGAAGTGGGACGGGCGGCGAAGGATATGTACGGCCGTACCCCCGAAGAGATCGAAGTGATGCGGCCGTTGCGAGATGGCGTTATTGCCGACTATTTTGTCACCCAAGGGATGCTGGAATACTTCATCGGCAAGGTAACGGGGCGGCTGCGGCTGCGTAAACCGGTGGTGATGATCAGCGTGCCCTATGGCGTAACCAGCGTGGAACGGCGCGCCGTGCGCGAAGCGGCTTTGGCGGCCGGCGCACGCGAGGTTCATTTAATTCCTGAACCGTTGGCGGCGGCGATTGGCGCCGGGCTACCCATTGGCACACCAACCGGCAATATGGTTGTGGATTTGGGCGGCGGTTCGACGGAAGCGGCCGTTGTCTCCATGAACGGCATCGTCTGCGCCGAATCGGTGCGTGTGGGCGGTGTCCATCTGGATGAAGCCATCATTGCCTACATTCGCCGTAAATACAATCTTGTTATTGGCGAACCAACGGCCGAAGCGCTCAAAATTAAAATTGGCGCGGCAATGGAATTGGACGAGCCGTTGGAAATGCAGGTGCAAGGCCGCGATCAGGTGGCTGGCTTGCCCAAAACGATCACTGTCAGCACGGGCGAAGTGGTGGAGGCGATTGCCGAACCGCTGGCGGCTATTGTCCATGTGATTCGGGCCGTGTTGGCGAAGACGCCGCCGGAGTTATCGTCAGACATCATTGATCGCGGGATGGTTTTGAGCGGCGGCGGGGCGCTTTTGCGTGAAATTGAAACGCTCATTACACGAGAGACGGGTGTGCCCGCCTACGTGGCCGATAATCCGATGGCTTGTACAGCATTGGGCGCAGGTAAGGCGCTGGCGGAACTGCCTATTTTACAGCGCAGTATTCCTGATTTGTAAAACCGTGAAACGTGATGCGTGAAACATGAATTGAAAAGCCCCCGCAAACTTTGCGAGGGCTTTTTTTAATGGTTTGAAATGGGTCGAATTTGCGAATTCGACTTATGAGGTTGGCGGGGTGAGGTAGTAGGCCATTTGCTGCATTTGGATGACGGGGTCGCTGTAACTGACACGCACATGGGAGGGCACATTCAAATGGATAGGGGCGTAACTCAAAATTGATTCAACGCCGGCGTCAATGAGTCGATCCGTGATTTCTTGCGCGACTTGAGCCGGAACAACGATGATGGCTATTTTGATCTGATGTTTTTGAATGGTTTCCTCTAATTCGCTTACATCTTGGACAACCAGGTTATTCGTTTTCTGACCGATTTTTTCAGGATCGTTGTCAAAAAGAAAAGCAATGCGAAAGCCCCGGTGTTGGAAGCCGTTGTAATTGGCGATAGCATGGCCTAAATACCCAGCGCCAACTAAGGCGACATCCCATTCTTGGGTAAGATGCAGGATTTGTTGTAATTGCTCAATGAGGTAGTTGATGTGGTAGCCGGTGCCTTGTTTGCCAAATTCGCCGAAGTGGGAGAGGTCTTTGCGAATTTGGGCTGAACTGATGCCTAGTCGTCGCCCAAGTTCGTGGGAAGAAGTGGTAATTTTACTTTCGTCTTGC
>JANTHP010000007.1 GCA_024762395.1 Anaerolineae bacterium
TCAGTGTTCAGTAATCTGTAAACAGTTATCAGTACGGTCTACCTCTGGAAAGTGCCTACTGAAAACTGTTTACTGACTTCTGTTTACTGGTACTAGTAAACGGGCAACGGCCGTAACCCGCGCCCATAAGTAGGCGGCCAACAAAAACCCAACCGGCAAGCTGCTTACATAAAGCCTGTGCGCCCCATCTGCAAACTTTTTGGCGAACGGGCGCTGAGGAGTAATGCTCATGACCAATCTGAAAGAACGTTTGCTTTACACCGCGAATAACCCAACCGACGACCGCGGCCGAATGCGGGCTGTCGCCAATAATCTGATTTTGCATCTGCACCCCACCAAAGTGCCCGCTCCGGCATTGAAGTGGAGCTACACCTGGGGGCTGGGCGGTATGTCGGCCACACTGGCGCTGGTTTTGCTCATCACCGGCGTTTTGCTCATGTTCCGCTACGATGCCAGCGTGGAACGCGCTTACACCAGCATCCAAAATCTGGAAACGCAGGTGGCTTTTGGGGCGTTGATTCGCGGGCTGCACCATTGGTCGGCCAATTTGTTGATTGTGACCACTTTTTTGCATCTGATTCGCGTCTTTCTAACGGGCGGATTCAAACAAGGACGCACCACAAATTGGCTGATTGGCGTGATTTTACTGCTGCTGGTGGTGGCGTTTAATTTCACCGGCTACCTGCTGCCCTGGGATCAGTTGGCATTCTGGGCGATTACGGTAGGGACGAGTTTGTTGAGCTATGTGCCGGTGGTCGGCGCCGCTATTTCCAACTTCTTACTTGCCGGCCCAGAGGTCGGGCAGGGGGCGCTGCGGAATTTCTACGCCATCCATGTGGCCGTTTTGCCCGCCATCATGATCATCCTGCTCTCTTACCACTTCTGGAAAGTGCGTAAGGATGGCGGCATTTCCCAACCCATCAGCAAAGAAAGAACCCGCGTCGAACGGCTGACGACGATTCCCCATTTGGTACAAAAAGAGTTTGCGGCGGCGGTGGTGGTGATTACGGCTGTTACCATTTTTGCCATGCTCGTTCCCGCCCCTCTGGAAGCGCTCGCCAACCCCTCCCATCCGCCCAATCCGGCCAAAGCCGCCTGGTACTTCATGGGCCTGCAAGAACTGCTGCTGCATATGCACCCATTGGCGGCCATGCTGCTGCCCGGCATAGTTCTAGCCGCCATCGCCGCCATTCCCTACTGGGATAAGCGGGAAGAAGACATTGGCGTTTATTTTCGGTCCAAAGTGGGGACGGGAACGGCCGTCATCGGCGCCATCTTAGGCATCGCTTTACCGCCAGTTCTAGTCATCGTAGACGAATACTGGCTGGACTTACCGGCGCTCATGCCTAACATATCCACCTTGATTTCCAATGGATTGATTCCGCTGGCGCTGAGTTTAGGTGGATTAGCCGCCATTTACTTCCTGTTCCGCGTCATTGCCCGCGCCAATCGCAGCGAAGCGACCGTCGGCTTATTCGTCTTCCTCATGGTCAGCCTGGTTACGCTAACCGTCATCGGTATCTTCTTCCGCGGCGCAAACATGGCGTTAGTCTGGTAGTCTTTAGTCAAGTAGTCTGGTAGTCAATTAGTCATGCAGTCACTCTGTCGACTGCCAGACCACACGACTAAAGACCACACGACTACAAGACTAAAGACTACTCGACTACAAGACTAAAGACTACTCGACTACAAGACTAATAAATCATGAACAAAAACACAACACCTGAACTTACCCGACGCGATTTTATGAAGATGGGCGCCAGCGCATTAAGCCTGCTGGCTGTCCTGGAAGTGGGCGGAGCCAGCCTGATGTTTATGCAGCCGCGCAGCCTGGATGGCGAATTTGGCGGCGAAGTCAATGCCGGAGCGGTTGACAGCTTTCCCCCCGGCAGCGTAACCCATTTCCCAGACGGCCGTTTTTACCTCATTCGCGCCGATAGTGGCGGATTTTTAGCCGTTTATCAACGCTGCACCCATCTGGGCTGCACCGTTAATTGGGAACCCAATCAGAACCGCTTTTTCTGCCCCTGCCACGCCTCCGCCTTCGACATACACGGCGATGTCCAAAACCCGCCTGCTCCCCGTGCCCTGGACACCTTTGCCGTAACCATTGAAAACGGAGAAGTCATCGTCAACACTGCCGACATTCAAACCCGCGACCAGTTCGCACCGGAGCAGTTGGTACATAGCTAGAGGATAGAGCTAGAGTTAGAGGGAAGCAGGCATTCTTTCTAGCGCTGCCCTCTAGCGCTAGCTTTTGGAGATCATTATGAACAAATACACATTCACCAGCGCCATCACCCTGCTGCTGCTCATCATCATCTTGCCCGTTTACGCCTATTTAGAACCATTTCGCATGGAGAAGGCGCAGATAGAACTACGCGAGGAATTTGTGTCTGACGCGGCTGTGCTGTACGTGCAAAACTGCGCCGTTTGCCACGGCGCATCCGGCGAAGGCATTGGGGCCATGCCCGCATTGGACAACGACGGTTTACGCACGGCCGATTACGACTTTCTTTACAAAACCATCGCGCGCGGCCGTTACGACACGGCCATGGCCGGCTGGCACATGGACGAAGGCGGCAGCTTCAACGATTATCAAATTGACGAACTCATCGCCATGATTCGTTATGTGGATTGGCCACAAGTTGGCGAATTGGCCGCAGCCCAAGGTCTCATCCCGCCAACCCTGCCTGTGCCTGAAGTAGATGAAGCATTTTTGGCAGAAGTAACCGCGCTTGACCCGGACGGAGCCGTTTGGGCTGAAGGGATGCAGCTCTTTGCCAACAACTGCACCATCTGTCACGGCGTTAACGGCGAAGGTTCTGACCTGGGCGCGCCTTTGAATACGCCGGAATTAAGAGCGCAGGAGGCAACGGCCGTTACCAATACCATCACCAACGGCGTCCCCGGCACTGCTATGGTCGCCTGGGATAACGCCCTGACGCCCACAGAAATCGAATCCATCGTCAGCTTCCTGCAAAATTGGGACATCATCGAAGGGCAAGGGTTAGCCTTAACGCCGCCCGAACCTATCCAAATTGATTTAAACAATCCCGAAGAAGTCCTGGCATTGGGCGAGCATCTTTTTGCAACCGTTTGCGCGACTTGTCATGGCGAGGAAGGCAGCGGCGGAACCGGCCCGGCGCTAAACAGCCAACAGATTCTCACCCGCAACACAGATGAGCAAATTTTGAACACGATTATCAACGGCGGTCATCGTCCCAATTCTACGATGCCCGCTTTTGGCGACCGGCTAACAATGGTCGAGATGGAAGCATTGGTCGAGTACATCCGCGCCTGGGAACCGACGGCGCCTGTGGTGGAAAATCCACGCGGTACGGCGCAAGGCGGCGGCCCGCCCTGGCTGCGCGCTACGCCGGATGCTGAAAACCCCATCGCGCCGCAAGGCGGCCAGGGGCAAGGGTATCGCGGCGGCGCCAATCCCGATTTCCAGCGGGGGAATCAAGGGCAGGGGCAAAATGACCAGAGCCAGGCCGCGCCTGAAACAATGGGGCCGACGGTTCATCTCAGCGGCGTTGTTGTGTCGGTGAACGAAAATCTGCTTGCCTTCCAGACGGCCGACGGCGCCGCGTTGGCAGCGATGCTTGGCCCGCCCTGGTTCTGGTCGGAAAACGGCATCCCGCTTAATCCCGGCGACCAAATCGAACTGGAAGGGTTTGAGTCGCCTGACCACATGGAATTGAATTGGATTGTGAACCTGACAACGGGCGAGAGGCTGGATTTAAGAACGCCTGACGGAATGCCGGTGTGGAATAATTAAAACGGGCTCTTTGGGAATTCGCGGGGTTTTAGGTTGCGAGTGGCGAGTAGCGGGTGGGGCGTCCAGAGAACATACCCGCTACCCGCCACTCGCCACCCATACCAACCCCGTGAAATCCTAGAGACCCTTAAAACGTGAAACGTGAAGCGTGATAGCTATTTCACGTTTCACGTTTTACGTTTTACGCTTCACGAAAAATCCCCAAATCTCCCAATCCCCGCTACAATTGGGGCATGCAATCAAACACTGTGCAACGATTACGACTGACTTTTAGTAAAAAAGGGCCGGCGCGCTATATCGGTCACCTGGATTTGGCGCGGACGCTGGAACGGTCGCTGAACCGGGCCAGGATTCCGATGGCGTACACGCAAGGGTTTAACCCGCGGCCGCGAATGCAGTTTGCCGCCGCCCTGCCGTTGGGTTATACCAGCGATTGCGAGCTGGCCGATGTTTGGCTGGTGGAGCGGATGGAGCCGGAGCAGGCCAAAGCGCAAATGATGGCTAAAATCGCGCCGGGGCTGACGATTTTGCAGGTTGAGGATGTGCCTTTGAAGGAACCGGCGCTGCAAATGCAAACGGCCGTTTCCACCTACACCGCCGCCTTATTGGATGAAGTGGACACGGCCGTTCTCCAACAGCGCATCGCCGACATCCTGGCCTCAGACAGCCTCACCCGCGAACGCATCCGCAAGCGCAAGCGCAAAGAATACGATTTGCGCCCCCTGATTATTGATTTAGCGTTGGTAGAAACGGTTGACGGCCCTGTTATCCAAATGAAACTGGCGCTGGAACAAAACAAAAACGGCCGTCCCGACGAGGTTTTGTCCGCTTTAGAACTCGACCCGCTGGACGCCCGCATTCATCGCGCGGCGATCCTGCTAAAAAATAAAACGTAAAACGTGGAATGACGTTTTACGTTTTAGTTTTACGCATTACGTTTTACGCATCACATCTCTTTGGGTGGCTTTTCATCCGGGATGTCCTCATCGTCATCGTCCCACCACCAGCCCCAGCCGCGACCGCGACCAGACTCATGATGATGTTCGTGACGGCCGTGCCGGCGATGTCGTTTCATCTTAAACATCATACCGGGGCCAAATCCCATCATGCCGGGGCCGAAACCCATACCGGGGCCGAAACCCATTTTCTTAATGCGTTCCTTATCGCCCTTTACCTCGATGCGAAAACCGTCGTCTGTTTCAATAAACCGTACTTCGTGAATTACCTTTTCTGTCATTTTTGCTCCTTTTTGGCGGCTGGGCGCTGGCTGCTGGCGTCCGGTTGGTTGAACCGGCTGCCAGTTGCCATTACCAGCAACCAACATCAAATTTCATTTTTTACATCGCCATTCAGGTCGTCGGCTAATCCTTGCATGACCTCAACAGCTTCTTCCAATTTGGGCAGCACAACAGCGATGAGTCGAGTCAACTCCTGCTCGCCCGCTTCCGTGATACGGTAAATGCGGACGGTGCGTTTACGCGGGTCTTCCCATTCGCCTTTGACTAACCCTTGCTCTTCCAACAGCGTCATGAGCGGGTAAATGGCGCCGGGATTGGCTACCCACTGCCCGCCGGTGCGCTCGGTGATGCGTTCCATCACCTCATTGCCATAACGCGGCTGCTGCGCCAGCAGGTGCAGGACGTAGATGGGCAGCAACCCGCCGCCTTTGCTCAATAAGCTGGCGACAAAGGGATTGAATTCATCCTTGCCCTGCCGCCAGGGATTGAACCGCCGCCCGCTGAACGCCCAATGATCTTCCGGCCAATCGCCCATGAAATCATGGAAGAATGTCCGCCAGAGAACGGCGCGTTTGCGCGGCGGGAAGGGCGGAGCTTCGTGATGTAACTGTCCGCGTTCGTCAGGTGGGCCGCCCATTTCCTGCCACAACCGGCGCCGTTCTTCGCGCCAATCGTTCCAGAAGTCTCTATGGCGTCTGCGATGGCTGCGTCTACGGTCATGCTCTTCACCGCGCATCTGTTTACTCACTGCACTTCTCCTGTTGTAAACTTCAATCACTGCTTAACTAAACTATATTGAATTCAATATAGTTGAATTATAAAAAGAAAACGGCCGTTGTCAAGGGGGGACGGCCGTTCTTATACTTTTCTAACAAAAAAGGACACCCAATCATGGATGTCCTCATTTAGCGGAGAGGGTGGGATTCGAACCCACGGTGACATTACTGCCACAACGCTTTTCGAGAGCGCCCCGATCAACCACTCCGGCACCTCTCCAAAGAAAATGATGAAGGCAAAAAGGTAAAGGATGAAAGGCGTACTTCGCCACTTCGCTACTTCGCTACTTCGTTCCTTCGCCGTTCCGCTTCTCCCGCAAACTGCGGAAAAAAGTTTGTAACAGTTCAGCCGCCTTATTTTCCAAGATTCCGGGCGTAATGTCAACCTGGTGGTTAAACCCCTCGGCGGAAAAAACGTCAACGATGGAACCGTTGGCCCCAAAGCGCGTATCTTTGGCGCCGTAGACCAGTTTGGGCAGGCGGGCTTGAATCATCGCGCCGGCGCACATGGGGCAAGGTTCCAGCGTGCAGTAAAGAGTCACGTCAATCAGCCGCCAATTTTGCAAAAACTCAGCCGCCTGCCGCAGGGCGATGATTTCGGCGTGGGCGGTGGGGTCTAAATCGGATTCTTTGCGATTGTAGCCGCGCCCGATGACCTGCCCCTGCCAGACAGCGACCGCACCCACAGGAACCTCGCCCAAATCGGCGGCCAGCTGGGCTTGTTCCAGGGCCAGGCGCATGTAGGTTTGGTGTACGGCCGTTTCCCCTTCCTCTTCCTCAATTAAATCCAGTTCAGTCATCACAACTGTAAGTATAACAACCTACAAACCCATCAACCAGCTTGCCACCGTATCTCAACTTGCTATCATAAACCCCAACAAGTTCTCAGGAGGCGCCACGCGCCTCTGGCGCACCGCGAATAGATGAACAGCGTAAGTCGGATTGCCAATCCGACTTACATTTACAAGGAGATAACCATGAGCTTTGGCATTACCAAAACCATCCCCGCCAAGCGCGGACAAACGGCCGTTGACGCATTGTACGACGGCACACTAGACGAATTTGAATTCCATATGGCAGGCAAACCGTCCAAACTAAACGTAGGCCACTACGTTTACACCATTTTCAACCATGAAATTGTGGGACGGCTCCAAATAAAGGAATTGATTGGCGGCGCGGTCAACCCCAAATCAGGACGGCCGCGCACATTAGTCATCGTCGCCTGCCCCGGCGAACGATCGGCCGTTCCCATTCCCCGCCGCGGTCATCAAGGCACACGCTATTATGATGGGGCAGAGTGGCTGGAATGATGAATTATGAGTGGGTGTGTTTCATTGCGGCCTAGGAGCTTGTCGGAGAAAGAATACTGGGACACGAATTTCGCGGATAGACACAGATTTGGGATTGTTTTGGGTCTTGAAATCCGAGTTTATCTGCGTTTATCCGTGTCCTACCAAAGTTTTTGAGACTTTTCCGATAGCCTGCTAGTACCGTAACTTTCTAAAGATGAGGAGTGGGCATCCTCAGATGCCCTCCGCATTTGAGAATACGGACTCCTCAAAATCATAAAATTGAGGTACTGGCTCATTAAAAACGCACCCATTTTGAATGGTACATTGTAAAGTGACTGTCATTTGTACGGTTACAAAAACAAAACGTGAAACGTGACCAGAGGCGCATCACGTTTCACGCAGAATCACGGGAAACCATTCCCCCGTTACCTTCAAATACCATCAAGCATTCATATTAGAACGTAACTGTCCCTGATCAGCCACAACCCGGCCGATAAACGTGCGTTCAACCGCCGGTTCCAACGCTCTCGCTTGCTGCTTCAACGCCGCCAGACGCCGTTCCTCAGCCCGATTCAACTGCCACAAAACAAACCGCACCCGCTTCGACATCGCCGTAGACATATTCCACATCAACCGCGCCCCCAACACCGCGTCGTCTTCCGCCAACGCCAGCAGCTTTTCCCGGTTAATCGTCAACAGCGTAACCCCTTCCGGCCCGGCAATCAAATCGGCGCTTCGCTTTTCCTTGTCAAACAGCGCCAATTCACCCGTAATTTGGCCGGGGTGCAAATTAGCCATATGCTGCATCTTGTGATGCGAATGGAGATGAGGGTCTATGCCATCCGGGTCCTTCCATACCTCAACCACCCCGTTTTGGATGATAAACAACTCCTCACCCTCATCGGCGGCATGGACGATGACCTGGCCCGGCTTAAATTCCTTCCGCTGCAATTGAGCCGCCAACCGGGTGCGCTGCGCCAGATTCAAATCATTACCAATCGCCGAATGCGCTAAAAACTGCGCCGTTTCATTGATTTCCACTAACTCATCTTCAGCTACCGGCGTATAAAGCTGGTCGCTAAAGCGCGGCAGGCCCAGATAGGAGGCCACCTGGCGGCGGGTAATATCCGGCGTTTCAAAATGGGGCCAATGGCCCGCTTTGGGGATGATGCGTAAATCAGCCTGCGGCCATTCGTCAGCTACCACGCCCGCATCCCGCAGTGGAACCGTGTTATCTTCTGCGCCCCACAAAATCAGGGTGGGCGTTTCAATTTTGTTCAAACGGCCGCTTAAATCATTTTCCCGCATCGCCGTAAAACATTCAGCCCGCACCTTGCCCTGCCCCGGCCGCCGCGCATCGTGCCGGATGTGTTCATAATCCGCGCGGGTAATGCCGGAGCGTTCTGCAAACGAAACAGGGCGCATCAATCGGTCCGTAAGCCCTACAACCGTGCGCTCCACCGAAGAAACCAGCAAACTGCCCAACCCAAACCGTTCCATCATCGTGATGGGGGAAATGAGCAGGTTGATGGATGTTGAAAGACGGCCGCTTATCGTCGGACTAAGCAGCACCATTCTTTCCACCAGGGCCGGGTGCGTCAGCGCCAATGTGACGCTGGTCATGCCGCCCATCGAATGCCCCACCAACACCACCGGGCCGTCGCTGACCTCTTCAATTAAATCGGCCAATAATTCGACGTAGGCGGGAATGGTGGTGCGTTCTTTTAACGGGGGAGATTGGCCGTATCCGGGCAAATCAACAGCAATGCAGTGGAAGCGCTGCGCCAGCAGTCCCAGTAAGGGGGATGTGGCGTACCAGGAGCTTGACCAGCCATGAATGAGCAAGGCAACTTGCCGCCCCGGTTTACCCGCTTCAACGGCATGAATTTTTTGGTTTCCAATAAAATAATCGCGTTCTGAATATGCTTGTTCCATTACACAACCTCTACGCTCTGATGATGACATCATACGCGAAATTAGTACTATTTATGATAAATGAGGCGTGAAAATGGGGGAATGGGGGAATTGTACTGTCGTTCCACACTCCGCGCGGAATGCAGTTTGGCGGCACACTGCGCCCGCCTGTCGGCTTGACACATAATTTCCCCTTCGCTAAAATGGCTATATAGATAGCCATGCAAGGAGGCGCTTGTGGGAACAATAAGAACAAATTACTCAATTGCTGAAACACGCAACCAATTTGCCGCTTTGGTGCGCGATGTGGAAGAAAAAAAACGTGCCATAAAAATAACGCGTCGGGGAAAACCTGTTGCTGTTATTCTCTCTGCTGATGAATATCAACGGATGCAGCGCAGCAGCGCTCAAAAGGGGTTTTGGGAAGCGTATCAGGAATGGCGCATCGCATGGCAAGCCGATGATTTGTCCGTTGACGATGATGTTTGGGGCGATGTACGTGATAAATCGCTCATGCCAGAGGAAATTGTATGGGACTAAAATATTTGCTTGACGCCAACATTATTTCAGAGCCAATGAAGCCGCGTCCCAATACCAATGTACAAGATTCTCTACGGCACAAATGGATGGAAACGGCCGTACCCGCCATTGTCTGGCATGAACTTCTATATGGCTTACACCGCCTCTCCGATTCCAGGCGCAAACGCGCCATCGCCGATTATTTGTATACCGTTGTTCAAAACGAACTGGAGATTTTGCCGTATGATAAATTGGCTGCCGAGTGGTTGGCTGAGGAACGGGCGCGTTTGACACAAATCGGCCGTCCGCCCCCCTACGCCGATGCTCAAATTGCGGCGATTGCAATCGCAAATGATTTGACTTTAGTTACGCGCAATACAAACGACTTTCTTCAATTTGATGGTCTTACCATCGAAAATTGGTTTGATAAGAATTAGCAGGTGCGTCGCACTTGCCAAGTGCGACGCACCTTTAAGGGGGGAACTACTCGGAAATGGTGAACAACATGCCGTCGGCACGGCCGTTTACCTCCGCAAAAAAGGCTTCTCGTGCAAACGTGGGCGGAACCTGGTACTCGCCAGGGATGTTGGTTTGCAGATAGTATGTGTACTGGTACGTCCCGGCCGGCAGGAAATTGGACATGAATATGACCTTTTCGTCGCGGTATTCAATGCGGTTAAAGTACCACCAACCCCAGTAGCCCCAGCGATAGTCCGTATCCGTCCGCGTTGTCTGGCTGCCAAACCCGCTGGCGCTTGTTTCTAAACCGGGGTCAATGGCCTCGGCTCCGGCGGGGATTGGGTCTTCCACAACGGCATAAAGCAAATCATTGGGGGCGACAATAGTCAGCTCCACGCGCACGCGCTGCCCGGCCTGGATTTGGGTGATGGGTTCACAACGTTCAACTTCCGGGTCGCATTCGGCGTCATAGTAGGCGCGCTGGACAGTAATGCCCCGGCTGATGGCGCTGATGTTGGCGGCGTTGATGTAGCTGTTGAGATGAGCAGTGTAGTAGAGACGGCCGTTCCCCGCCCCATGCTCAAAGTCCAAAAAATTCACCTCATCCGTCAGCAGTTCACCCATCGGAACCGAGAGCGATTCGTTGTCCAGCATATTTTCCAGCGAGAAGTGACCTTCCGTTTGCGTTTCAGTATTCACATTCAGGCGATAATCAAAATCCGCATCCAGTTCGCCGGTTGCCAGCATCCAGTTGGTGAGCGCGTAGATGCTCCAGGCCGTTTCGTGCCCCGTTGACCAATGCTGCGCCGTCCGGGCAGACATTAGCCAGCGTACAGCATTTGGCCCCATCAGATTGCCCGGTTCGATTTGGGCCAGTGCGTTGATGACGACGGCCGTTCCCCGCACATCGCTGTTCAGATTGCGGTAATCATGGCTGGCATCCTCCCAATGTGCGCCCGTTGCGCTCATGATGGCTGAATCACTCAGGTAAGCGACAAGCATGCCAATGTTATCTGAACTGCTGTCATTCAGATGGAAGGCCAACGCCAGCAGCGCTTTGGCATAGGGATCAAGCAGGTCAAGATGTTCAGTCATCAAAGCCTCGGCATCGCTGTCAACAAAGACGCCGGCTTCGGCCAGAACGTAGAGGTAGAAGGCTTGCCGGTTAATTTCATGCGATTCGGTCAGTTTAGCGGCGTCTTGCAGTCGGTTTTCAACGTAGATGGCGGCGCGGTCAATAACGGCCGTATCCACCGCATATCCCGCCTGTTCCGCCTTCGTCAACGCCAACAGAGCATACGCCGACAGCCACGGCTCGCTCTGTTCACTGTAGCACCACCCCCAGCCGCCGTTGCTGTGAATCGCCTCTTCCAACAGCGCGATTTCCTCGCGGATAAGGCCATCCAACTCTTGGGCTAAATCCGGTTCATTCAACCCCAATTCAGCGATAGCGCGGGCCGTTGCCACATTGGGCAGCAGCAAATCCGTAGCCGAATAGGGGCAGATGATGGGCCAATCTCGATTGGCGGCTTCCAGCGCATCCAGCATGGCCGCCGCCAGTGAGGGACTCAGCGTCACATCAACGGATCCGCGCCGCGTATCCACGCCATCGGGCAGTAAAACAGCCTCCACGCGGCGGCCTTGCGAGTATAGCAAGCCTGACGTGCCCACGATGTCCCGCCCCGCGTAGCGGTAGACGGGAATGAGCTGGTCCGGCCCTTCGCCAAAAGTGGGCTTGGTGGCGTCGCTGTAGCCGCCCCCTTCCACGCGGAAGGTGAGGTCGGCAAAGCGCACATCTTCCACTTCTGCCTGCCATTGGACGAGTTGACGGCCGTTTCCCGCAATTGTCACCGTCTGTTCAGCAGAATCAGCCAAACTCAATCCGAACGCCTCCAGACTCACCGTTGCTTCAATCGTGCCGCCGGTATTGTTATTGACGATGGTTCCAATTTGCAGCACATCGCCGACGGTGAGGAAGCGGGGCGTTTGCGGGCGCAGCATCAGCGGCAGCGTGGCGATTATATCGCTGCTGGATTGGCCTACCAGCGAATCGCCGGTCGCTGCTTTGGCGCTCAACCGCCACGTTGTCAAGTTATCCGGCAGCGGAATTTCGGCGACGGCCTGCCCGTTGGCGTCGGTGGCGATGTGGGCCGTCCAGTAGGCCGTGTCGCGGAAATCTTTACGCACATCGGCGCCCTCTTCGTCTTCGGCGGCGCGGCTTAGGGCCGCTTCGGCCATGCCGTCGCCGCCGCCGCCGCCCAGCCCGCCACCTTCCAGCGGAATCTCAACTTCCAGCCCTTCGCCGGAGATGATGAGGCCGGAGCCGATGCGGCTGCGGTAGGGTTGGCGGGCGTAGAAAGCGTCCATGATGTCGGGCGCGTTGTCCTCTTTCAAGGTCAAGACGGCCAAATCTACCAATGCCAATGACAAATCGGCGGAGACGGGTTGGCCCAGATAATTGGTGACTTTGATATCGAAGACGGCCGTTTCCTGCGGCGCAAAAAAGTCATTCCGAGGCGTCAATTCCACATTCAACGCCAACTGTTCCGGCGAAACAACCAGTTCCGTAATCCCTAACCGCATATCGGCGTAAGGATAGTCGTCGGTCTCGGGCCGGAACGGTTTCATGGCCACTACAGAAACATGCACATTGGGCGCATACTCCGGCGGGATGGGGATGTCCAACACATCGCTGCCCGTTTGCAGGGTAACGACGCGCTGTTCCAGCAGTTCGCCCCGTTCGATGGTCAGCCACGCCTTAATCGGCCCGGCAAACGGCGATTGCACCAGGATGCGGGCCGTATCGCCGGGGGCGTATTCCTCCTGGTCGGGCAGCAAATCCATCCGTTTTGCATGTGGATCGCTGCGCCAGCCAAAATAGCGGGAACTGATTGCCCATAGAGTCGTGCTGCTGGTGTGCGTGCGCCCGCTGCTGTCGGCGACGGTGGCGACGGCCAGATATGTGCCGCCTTCCGGGGGGACAAAATCGGCGGCGGCTTTGCCTTGCGCGTCGGTTGTGACTTGGGCGCGGGTAATTTCGGTGTCCACCGGCTCCCAACGGGTGCGGTAGATGTTGTATTGGGTGTCGCGGATGCGGTTCCATTCGCGCCGGTAGAACACGACTTCGACGTCTTGATTGCCGACGGTTTGCCCATCCCAATCAACAGTGAGCAAATTAACGCTGGCGGTTTTTTCGGCAGTGGCGATGTAGTCGTTGGGGGTAATGCCGACGTAGGTTTCGGCGGCGTGGAAGATGATCTCGGCGCGGGCAGCGACGGGGAAGTTGGCTAAATCGTTGACGACGGCTTCGACGGTGACTTTGCGGCTGCCCTCTTCGGCGTTTTGGAGCAGGTCGGCGGGCAAGGTGATGATGAGACGGCCGTTACTATCCGTCATCCCATCCCCATCTATCACATAACTGCCCAGCGCGCTGCCACCGCCGGGGCCAAAAAGGCCGTAATCGTAGTAGAAAAAGTCGCCGTTATCGCTAAAGCTGTAGTAGGGGCCGGGAACGCGCATCCGGTAGACGTCTTCATATGCTGTCCAATGGACTTCCAAATCGGTGGCTGGGCCGCCGAAGAAGTAGCTGGCGTCCAGGGTGACGTTTACCGTCTCGCCGCGCAGCAGTTCCGGTTGGTCGGCGGTCATGTTGAGCAGGAATTCCGGTTTGCGGTATTCGGCGATGGTGAATTGGCGCGAGGCGTTGAAGTTGCCCTGGTGGATGGCGAATTGATAGGTTCCTAAATCCACGTTGTCGGGGATGACGTATTCGCCGTTGAAGGTGCCGTCGGGGTCAATGACGACGTTGAATGTTTCGTCCAGGCCGCCTTCGTTGAAGTAGAAGGCGGCGGAAAGGGTGACCTGGAGCTTGGTTTCGGTGGGGAGGGTGTAACGGCCGTAACCCGTATCGCGCACAATCCCTTTGAAGAAAACAGTGTCGCCGGGGCGGTAGATGGGGCGGTCGGTGTAAATGTAAGCAAAGGCGGGCGGTTCGGCGCCGGTGTCGGCGGTCAAGCCAAATGCCCAGGGGCGGATGCCCTCGTCCCAAACGCTGGCCCCGATGCCGAAGCCGTCTTCGCCGGGACTGCCGCTGACGACAATTGCGCCGCGCAGGTAATCGCTCATGGGGGTGGTAAATGTAGCAAACCCGTTGTCGTCGGAAACGGCCGTGCCCACACGCGCCCCATCTCGATTATATAAAACCAGATTGCGCCCGCCGAGCGGCTGGCCGGAGCGAAGCTCTGTTACCCAAACATGCGTTGCCCCGAACATCTCCTTCACGACGATGTTGGTATCGCCCACGATGAGCAGGTTGCTTTGATTTTGCCAATACAGCTCGTCGCGCGTCGTTTCCGGCGAACTGAGCCGAAGCAGATAAACGCCGGTGGGCAGCGCCGCCCCGCCATCGGCCAACGGCAGCGTGTAGACGCCGGTCGAGCCGCGCGGCGTGTCCGGCGTTATCGTCCAACTGCGGTCAGGTTCGACCGAAGGGCGATAATCTGTCACGTTGTAGGGATCGTTGACAAGGGTCATAGGCAGGCCCAGGTTATATAAACTAACATCCAGGCGCGAAACATTGCGGTTGATGATGTTGACTTCGGTGGCGATGTTGTTGCTGACTTGGGAAATGCGTTGGGGTAAGTTGAAGGAGGCGATGGGCGTGCCTTCGGGGGTGCGGAAGCGCAGCACATAATCTTGCCCCAATCTGTTGCCATACGGGTCGGCGGCGTCGCCGGGGATGACGACGGTGTATTCAACGTCGGTTTCCAGCGCAAAGTCGAGGTATAGTTCGGTTCCGCCAGGGGTGTAAACATTGTAGTTGATGTGGGTTGGCTGGGGGGTGATTTGGATACGGCCGTCCAGCGTATTCCAATCCATTGGCGAAGCAAAACGGATGGAAACGCCCCGCTGCCACCGGTCGGCCAGTTGGTTTTGGCTGGGCTGTGTGGAGGTGACGGCGGGGTAGGGCACGGTGTAGAAGCCGCTGACGGTATCCCGGTCTAAATTGGCCTGTCCGTTGGCGGAGCGGGCGGAAACGGCCACGCCAACCTGGTAGCCGGCTGCCAAATCGAGCATTTGCCGGGGGGTGATGGTGAGAACGCGGTCGTTGTCGCTCCATTCATAGGTCAGGCTGGCGGTTGAATTGGTGGAGCGGAGGGAAACGGCCGTTTCTGTGCTGGCTCTATCCATCGGCATGTTAAATGTAATCGTCACCGGCCCTTCCGGGCTGACTAATCGAGCGCCATTTTCCGGCTCAATGCTGACTACGCTGGGGCGCAGTGTCGTAAACTGCCACTCATACGTATCGGCCAATACGCCTTCGGTAATATCTTCCAATCCGGCGGCGATGCGGGCTGTGTAAGTCGTGGCTCCGGCAAACGACGTATCCGGCACAAAGCGGTAAATGCTGGTGGAAATCCATTCACCTTTGCCCTCTACGGCCGGTTCAATGGTGAGCGGCTGGGGCAAATCGGCTTGCTGACCGCTGCTGACCAGCGGCACGACGGGGCGGTTAAACAAAACCGTAATCGCGCCATCTGTCTGGACGCCGGTCATGCCGTCTTCAGGAATGACCTGGCTTACTTCCAGATAGCCTACTGTTTGCAATTGCAGATCGGCGGCGCTTTGCAGGGCCATGCCGTTGGCGCTTTTGGCGTTTTCGCCGATGCGTACCCGATATTGCTGCTGGCGTTCCAAATTGGCGCTGGGGGTGAAGATGAGGGTGTCGGGGCGGGGCCAGCTAAAGCTGCCGCTGGCGGCTGGTTCGATGTTGAAGGCGGCTTCAACGGAGTCTTGGTCCATTGGCTGGTCAAAGCGCACGGTGACGGCGCCGTTGAGCAGGGTTTCTTCGCCTGGGGCGGGGCTGCTGTAGACGACCTGGGGCGGCCAATCTATGTTTTCCGGATCAATGGCTGCGGCTGGTTGGGGAACGGCCGTTGCCGTTGGTTCAGGCGCTGGCGTGGCGGCTTCCTGGCTGGGTAATCTTTCCGGCACAATGGCGGTGGGGATGGGGGTAGGCAGCGGTTCTTCTTTTTTACACGCGGCCAGGATAACGGACAGAATGAGCAGGGATAGACTGATTCGCACAAGTTGTTTACGCATGATGTTAAAATCTCCGATACGCACCAAAAAAGGCTCCAACCCATTGTGAATGTATGATAACAAAATGGGGCGGTTAACGGCAAGGAGGCGTAGGAGATTTGGCGGGGAAGAGGCGGTGTAGGGGAGGGGAACGGCCGTTTCCCTCCCCATCAATCATTTGTCCTGTAAACGGCGCGACTGTTCCGCCCGCTTTTCCAGCGAACTAACCCGTTTAGACAAAGTTTGTAAATGCAAAATGATTTGACCGATGGCTTGCTCCGCCGTCAGTTTGTCCCGTTCCCAAAGCTTGATAATTTGTTGTAAATCGTAGGCGCTCATAGTTCCCTCTGTAAACGTAGAACGATTTGGCAAATCGTTCTGCCCGATTTACCAAATCAGGCTACGGTTTTCATCCTTCGTGGCGGGCAACTGCCCATAGTCCTTCTTGAAAGGAATTGATGACACTGGCTGATAAGCCGGGTTTAGTTGCATGACTGCTTGACAAAGACGTTGGCGCATGACAAAATTGATTAGACATTTTATCCGCCAACGTATTTGTATTTTATACGTTAGAGAATTAAATGTCAATACCATATTGCAAAAAAGGCCGATTTTGAACGAAATCGGCCGTTCCGGGGGTCTTTGGATAAGAGTTGACAAATTTCATCAGTGCCTCGTTTTACACGAGTACCATAGGAAAATTTGTCAACTCTCCCCCGGAATATTGAGAGGATACGTTATTCGTACTTAAAACCGGCTTGTTCGGCGATCATCATCAACAGCTTGGACGAGGAACGTTTTGGCGCATAGACGCCGGTTTCCCATTCGCTGACGGTGGGTTGGCGGATGGCTAACTGTTGGGCAAATTCTTTTTGCGATAATCCCATGTGATGGCGCAGCGCTTTGACCAAATCGGCATCCCACAGCACTAAATCCCCTTCCCGCTTGACGTTGTAGACCAATCCCGGTTTGCGGAATGTGATTTGCTCGCCGACTAAATCAATCGTTTCGACATGATAACCGGCGCTCATCCAGGCGGACGATTGCACGGAACCGTCGCTGCGATTGCTCCACCAGGCGCGTTGGGCGCGGGCGGAGGCGGGCAGCCTGGCGCCAATGATCGTTTCGATTTGGGACAGGGACAGCGTGAGTTCGTTTTGGTCGCTTTGCTGTAGGTGGATGTACAGCGGGTAGTATTTGGTTCCTTTTTTCATGCGAATGCGCCTGTGTTTATTTTGCTTAAGTATACCCCATTCCCAGGCCGACTCGTTGGTTTAGTTTGAAGAAAGCGACGAAGCGTCGTACGGCCGTATCTTCCGACTGTACTTTTCTCATCAAAATCTTTTGTTGGCGCAGTAAAAATTTTTCTTTGCCGGGAGGAAAGACGAAACCAAAGCCGGCCGACATAGTAAAATCGTCCAACGGGATGAGCCGCAAAAAGAGGAGATAATCGGGAGCGGCCGTTTGACTGAGACTGATGTCTATTAACCTGATTGGCTCTTGTTCTGTAAGCAGGTCGGATAAAATCAACGTATTTTCCGCTTGTCGAATGGATTCAATACGGAAAAGCGACGTATGAGCGTGCAGCATCCGGCAAGTTTCCAGAGTCTGGTGGTTTATTGATTCACCAACGTCACGGTACTTTTTATATTTTTTGACTAACGGGCTTTCTTTCATAAACCAGGACATATCAGATTCCTTTGAAAATGTAGGTCAAGTTTGCAAACTTGACCTGCTGCTGTGTTTTAAGTGACAGTCACTTTTGTTCACTCATTTGAAATGCACTCATAACATTTTCCCATAAAACATTGCAATGCGTCAAAAACCCATGTCTTGTTGCTGTAGATGGTATAAAATGCGAGCGATGAAGATTTTTAGGCGATATTATCGGGTTCTTATCGGTATTTTTCTGGTTGTTTTGAGCGCCGCCGGCTGCGAACGGCCGGATCCGGAGGTGACGATTGTGGCCTCGCCGGGCGTTTTTGCGCCGCCGCCAACGCCGTTGGTGACGCCTTTCAGCGCCGATGTCCTGGCGCCGCCGACGCCGCTCCCGGCGCAGCCTGTCAGCCAATCGCCGCCAAACAGTTTGCCGGAATATGTTGGTAATCCCACGCCAGATCCGCCGCATTATGCTATTGAGGGAGAAAGTGAATCGTATGTCAGCCATAATGTGACGGCCGGGGAGACGTTGGGGTATATTGCTCAACTTTATGGCAGCAGTGTTGACGAGTTGCAGACGGTTAACCAATTGGGGGAAGCTGATTTGTTGTTTGCGGGGCAGGTTTTACAGGTTCCTACTCAAGGCGAGTTGGCCGGGTCTGATTTTAAGATTATTCCGGACAGTGAATTGGTCTACGGCCCGGCGGCCAAAGGGTTTGATGCGGCGGCTTTTGCCGGGCAGTTGGGCGGCTATCTTACAGCTTATCGTGAAGAGGTGGAGGGACGGCCGTTAGACGGGCCGGCGATTGTGCAGCTTGTGGCTGACCGGCACAGCGTTAATCCGCGCCTGCTGCTGGCTGTTTTGGAGTATCGGACGGGCTGGGTGACGCAGGCGGCCGGTTATGTGGTTGACGATGGGTATCCGATGGGGCATGTTACGCCCAATGGCGCGGGGTTGTATAAGCAGTTGAGTTGGGCGGCGAATGCGTTGAATTGGGGGTATTACGGCCGTTCCGAAGCCAACATCACCTCCTTCCTTATCAACGACGGGACCCGGCTCGCCTTTGACCCAACCATCAACGATGGCACAGCCGGCGTACAGGCCATGCTGGGCGCATTTGATGCCGCCGACTATGAGAGCTGGCAGTTCGACGTTGGGCCTGATGGTTTGTTTGCTACGTTTTCCCGCTTGTTTGGCAACCCTTTTGCCTACACCGTTGACCCGCTTTGGCCGGTCGGCCTGATGCAGCCGCCTATGAAATTGCCCTGGGCCGACGGCGAAACCTGGTATTTTACCGGCGGGCCGCATGGCGGCTGGAACAGCGGCTCGGCCTGGGCGGCGCTGGATTTTACGCCTACCGGCGAGCAAAATGGGTGCGTTCAATCGGAGGCGTGGGTGACGGCCGTTAGCGATGGCCTCGTCGTTCGCAGCGATTTTGGCGCGGTTGTGGTGGATTTGGATGGCGACGGCTACGCCGGAGCCGGCTGGGCTGTTTTGTACATGCACCTGGAAACGCGGGACAGAATTGCGGCGGGGACGTTTGTGCAGACGGGCGACCGGTTAGGCCATCCTTCTTGCGAGGGCGGGTTTTCTAACGGGACTCATTTGCATATTGCGCGGCTGTATAACGGCCGTTGGGTCTCCGCCGACGGTCCCGTTCCGTTTGACATGGGTGGCTGGGTCTCGCAAGGGCTGGGCCGCGAATATGATGGCCTGCTCATTCGCGGTGGCGAAACGAAAGAAGCCTGCGAATGCCGCGAAGAGTTGAACGCGATTACGGCGGAGTAAACGGCGTAGGTCAAGTTTGCAAACTTGACCTACAGGAGACAACATGTTTAGCAACATCCGCACCAAACTTATTGCCGCTTTTCTGCTGATTGTATTGGTTCCTCTCATTGGAACGGCTTTATACGGCAACTGGATTACCAGCCGCGTTATCAGCGAACGGGTGATTGAGTCGTCTCGCAACGATGTACGGCTTTATGCCGGGCAAGTCGTAAGTTTTCTAAATCACGTGCGCAGCGATGTGCTGTACCTGGCGCATATCTCCAGCCTGGAACAGTTGCTTGCGGCTCAGGCTGAGGAGGATGAAGCGGCGTTTGCGTTATGGCGTGAGCAGCTAGAACAAGATTTTCTTATTTTTTCTGCCGCCCGGCCTGAGTATTATCAGGTGCGCTATATTGCCAATGATGGGCAGGAGGTGGCGCGGGTTGATTTTGACGGCCGTAACTCCTACATCATTCCCCAAGAGGCGTTGCAAAACAAGGCGCAGCGCTACTACTTTCAGGAAGCGATGCAACTACCCCAATTCGGGATTTATGCCTCCCCGCTTGATTTGAATCGGGAACAGGGCGAGATTGAGGAGCCGTACAAGCCGGTTATGCGCTATGCGACGCCGGTTTTTGACGCCCATGACCAACGACAAGGCGTTGTTATCATCAATGTATACGCCGAGCAGTTTTTACGCCAGCCGCATACAAGCAGCGGACGCTTGATAATGGCCGATCAGGATGGATACTATTTAGCGCATCCGGATCAATCGCGGTTATGGGGCGGCCCCAATGATTTGAATACCGGATACAGTATCTGGCAGGATTATGACGACGCGGCGACTATTTTGGATGGGACCGGGGGCGCTATTGAGGGAAAATCGCGGGTGCTGGTGTACACGACGTTGTATCCGGTAGCTAATAACCGAACGCATTATTGGGTAATTATGCGGGACGAGCCGGCGGCGGCGTTGTTGGAACCGGTGACTTCTTTTCGGATAACGGCCGTTTCCATCCTGGCGCTCGCCGTATTCATTGCCTTTATTATGGCCCTGGCCTTGTCGCGCCAGCTAACCGCCCCTATTCTGGCGCTGCGCCGGGGCGTTGAGCGGTTCAGCCGGGAGGAATTTGATCAACCCATCCCCGTGCAGACAAATGATGAAATCGGGCAGCTTACGGCCGCCTTTAACGATATGGCCGCCGTCATCCAGCAGCATTTGATGCAGTTGGCCAAGCTGACCCATGCCGGACAGCGCATCGGCTCCGGGTTGGAGCAGCAGGCGACATTGAATGCGATTCTTGATGCGACGCAGGATTTGTTTGCAGCCGAATACTGCGCCGTATCTTTGACCGATGAAGATGCCCCCGCCGAACTGCCTCCGTTAGCCGCGCAAAGGGGAGACGGCCGTTGGGCGGCGCTGCGAGAAACGGAAGATGTCATTCACGCGGGCCAACAAGCCTTAGCCAATGGGCAGTGGCGTTCTGTTTTTCTGGAAGAGAAAGATGGCTATTTTACCTGCGCTCCATTATGTATCGGAACCGAAAATATGGGCCTCATTGAACTTTATGGTTGTAACGCCGCCTTGAGCGAAGCAACGTGTGGCAACTTGCTTTTTACACTGGCTGTCGAATCGTCCATTGCTTTGGAAAACACGGAACTATATGAGACGCTGGACGATCATAAGCGGCAGTTGGAAGAACTAGTCGAACAGTTGATTGACGTTCAGGAAGCCGAGAGGAAGTTTGTGGCCTACGATTTGCACGACGGCCTCATACAATATCTGGTAGCGGCCCGTTTGCAGTTGAGCAAATTGACCGGCCTGTACGCCAACCGCCCCCAGGACGATAAAGCGGCCGTTGCTCTGCAAGAAACAATGGCGCATCTGACCCAGGCCGTCCAGGAAGGCCGCCGGGTGGTGGAGGGATTACGTCCTACATTATTGGATAGTCTGGGATTGGTCCCGGCCCTTAACGAATTGGCGCGGGATGTAGGGCAGGTGTCTGGCTGGGAAGTCGCATTTGAAAACCAAATTGGCGATATGCGCTTATCGCCTACCGTTGAACTTACGGCGTTTCGCGTGGCTCAGGAAGCGCTTACCAATGCTCGTAAGCACGCCCGGGCCGGCAAAGTAGCCATTAAGCTAACTCAGGAAGATGGCGATTTATGTATTGTCGTGCAAGATGACGGCATTGGCTTTGATAAGGTAGAAACGCGCAAACACCGGCAATGTATCGGCCTGGTGAGTATGCGGGAACGGGCTACGTTGTTTGGCGGCGATTTTTCTGTGGAGAGCAATGTGGGCGAAGGAACGGCCGTCACTGTGCATCTACCTATTCGTGAGGTATAGTGGAACCAGCGGACAACTTGAAGGAATTGTGAATTGTGAATTGTGAACGGTGAATTGTGAATAAGGTGTCCAATCCACAACTCAAACGACTAAACGACTAATGACTAAACGATTAAACGATTAAATGACTAACGACAAAATCCGCGTTTGTATAGCCGACGATCACGGCGTTGTGCGGGCTGGGTTACGCAGCCTGCTGATTGATTCCGGGTTAGATGTGGTGGGCGAAGCGGAAAACGGCCGTATCGCCATCGAAATCGTCAACCAACTCCAGCCCGACGTCCTCCTCCTCGACATCCGTATGCCCGACATGGACGGCCTGCAAGCGTTAGCCGCCATCAAAACCGCCCACCCCCAGGTCAGCGTCATCATGCTCACCACCTACGCCAACCCCGAATACCTGGCCCGCGCCGTTTCCCTGGGCGCCGCCGGCTACCTCTCCAAAGAAGTAGACCCCCAGCGCATCCCCCGCGCCGTCCGCGCCGCCGCCACCGGCGAAACCTTGCTGGACCGCGCCCTGCTCCGGGCCGCTCTGCAAAACGTCGCCGCGCCGCCCCCCGTTCAACCCGAACCCACCGCCATACCCATCCCCGACCTCACCGACCAGGAAATCGTCGTCCTTAAACTCATCGTCGAAGGGCTGAACAACGACGCCATCGCCGATGCCCTCTCCATCAGCCGCAGCACCGTCAAAACCCACGTCCGCCATATCTTCCAAAAATTAGACGTATCCGACCGCACGCAAGCGGCCGTTTGGGCCGTCCGTCACGGCCTGGCAAACTAAAGCGCCTTACAACCCCTACGCTTCCAGAGGTGACAGTCACTTAAAACGCATCGCGCTGTGGCGACAACCTTTGAGACAGTGACTGTCACCTTAGTAGATACTGTTCAGCAACCTTCCCTGAGCGTCAACAATTGCAGAACACCCAAATCACCCTGAAGGATGACCCTAAATCATCCCCCAGGGTGATTTTTTTATGCCAACCTTAATGGAAAATAAGAAACAGAGAGATTAGTCTCATACCCAACTCGTGTCCGCAATTAGGAGGTGAATATCGAAAGAAAAGCATAACCGATCGGGAGATGCGCCATTTTTTTGCCGGTGATGGCTCATCATAATCGTTTTTTTGGCGACACCGGCAGAGGAGAAATTTTTATGAAGAAGTACACCATAGTTGTTGTAGCAGCCTTGATCTTGACGTTAGCAGTCGTCGGTGTTGCTTTAGCTTCTTCGGTCAACGAATCCGTATCCTCCCCTGTAGCTTCTGCCCCGCAAGCTGCACCCGCGGCCCAAACCGACGGCGAAGGCTGCCTGGCCTGTCATGACGGCATCGAAGACATCCGCGATCCCAGTTCAGACATGATGAAACAAATTCAGGCGCAGGGCGAATGCACCACCTGCCACGGCGGCGACCCCGATGTGACCGACGATGCTGACGCTGCCCACATGATTGGCGAGGAGGGCAAATTCTACCCCGATCCTGGCGCGCCCAATGTGGTAGATAAAACATGCGGCCGCTGCCACGTGGATTATGGCTATGCCATGAACCTCTCCCTGATGAACACCGAAGCCGGTAAAATTCAGGGTAACTTGTGGGCCTGGGGCGTCCACGGCGAGTATGGCGAAGAACGCGCCCATGTATTTGCCAACTACACCCTCGACGATGTGGATGGAACCACACCCATCTTCGGGACAGACACTTACAAAGCATACATGGAAGCGCTCATTGCCGCTTATCCCGACCAGATGCCCACCCACATGGACGAACTGCCTAACCCCACCGTCGAAGAGATCGTTGCCGACCCATCGCTGGCTGCTTTCACCTACCAACGCAACCAATGCCAGCGTTGCCACGTTGGCACGCCTCCCCGCAGCAAACGCGGCGACTGGCGCGGCATGGGCTGCTCATCCTGCCACATCCCCTACAGCAATGAAGGTTTCTACGAAGGTAGCGACCCCACCATCCCCACGGATGAACCGGGACACTTGTTGACACACTCCATCCAGGGAACCCGCGAAACAGGCGGCATTCCGGTGGAAACCTGCAACTCCTGCCACAATCGAGGCAAACGTATCGGCGTCAGTTTCGAAGGCATCATGGAATTTCCGTATGGGACACCCACCGATGAAACCGGTATGGGCGAACCCAAGCTGCACACCAAGAAATACTTGTACATCAAAGACGACTTGCATCACGATCCCATCAGCCGGGATGGCAACCCCGAAGGCGGGATGCTCTGCCAGGATTGCCACACCAGCATTGACATGCACGGCGATGGCAACCTGTTCGGCACCACGCTGGCTCAGGTCGAGATCGAATGCTCCGACTGCCACGGCACAACCGACGCCTTCCCCTGGGACCTCCCTATTGGCTATGGCGAAGAAATCCTGGATGCAAGTGAAATGGGCACGTCGGGCGAAGGACGCGGAACAGTAGCTCAGTTGTCTACCAATATGCTTGACGGCACAGTTTACGAAGCGGAGGATGGCTACATGCTTACTGCGCGTGGCAACCCGTTTGGTAACGTAGTACGGCGCGGCGACGATGTTATCGTTCACTCGGCAACGGGACGCGATTACACCGTACCCACGCTGCACGGCATCAAGCTAGCCGGTACATGGAAATCGCCTGACGCAGAAGTCGCTATGGATGCGGTTGGCGCGCACAAGGACAAGCTGGAATGCTACTCCTGCCACGCCGATTGGGCGCCGCAGTGCTACGGCTGCCATGTCACGGCCGATTACACCGAAGGTAATACCGGTACTGACTGGGTTGCGGTTGGTAATTCCAAGAATGCCAGCGGCGTAGCCGATACTAGCCTGGTATTGGACGGTAAGATCAGCGAAGGTCGCACCTATCTCCGTTGGGAAGACCCGATTTTGGGTATCAACGGCGAAGGGCGCGTTACTCCGCTCATCCCCGGCTGCCAAGTTATCTACACCGTCATCGGCCCGGATGGGCAAAATGTGGTCAACAACGTAATTGGTCACACCCTGCCCGGTGAGGAAGGCGGTGGCGAGAATGGACAGCGCGGCATTGACATGGCCCCGGCCCAGCCGCATACGGTTGGCCGTGAAGCCCGCAAATGTGAATCCTGCCACAGCGATCCCAAGGCGTTAGGCTACGGTATCGGCGGCGGTAAGTTCATGCAAGGGTATGACGAAGGGTTTGTCATTGATCTACGTGATGCCGACGGCAACGTCATCCCTTCCAACTACCAGACGCAGATAGCGGCCATTCCTGATTTGCCAATGGACTTGACCCAGATTGTGGACCCGGAAACGGGCGAACAAATGCAGACGGTCGGGTCTCACTGGCCTGGTTCTGGCCCGTTAACGGCCGATCAGCGAGAACGGATGGAACGTACCGGCGTTTGCATGGGTTGCCACACTAACATGGCTGACGCTGCATTCTGGAACGAGCAGGTCATCGCAAAATACGGTGAAATCGCCTCCAATGATGATCACATCAACATGATGAACCAGCTCTTACAGGACGCGGTAGCCGGCCCTGAGGTAATCGAGGCTCCGGCCGCGGACAACGGTTCTGATGAAGCATTGGCGGCAGCGCAGGAACAGGTACAGGGTTTGGAATCCGAGCTGGCCGAATCGCAGGCGGCATTGACAGACGCTCAGGCGGAACTGGCCAATGCGGAAGCCACTGTGGAAGCTATGCCTGAAGCGGCCCCGACTGAAGAAGCTGGCGGCGGCAATACGTTGTACGTCATTCTGGCTTTGATTGGCGGGCTGTTGGTTGGCGCTGGCGGCATGTTTGCCATGAAGAAAAGTTAATTAAAAGAGAAGGTATGGTGGGCAAATGAGCGGACAGTTGCCCACCACAATGAATGGGGGTCGTCTCGTCTGGCTTGGTGCGTGGACGGGGCGGCCTCCTTCAGGGGACTAGTATGAAGCAAATGGCTTTAAATCACAAGAAACCGTTCAACTGGCAGGCTGTTCTTATTGTTTTGGGCGTTATTCTAATTTTGACAAGCGGTGTTTTATGGTGGACGAATCGGAGCGGCGCTGCGTCGGTGGAGTCGTCTCCGGCTGTGGAGACCGAAAGCAAGTCGCCGGCCGATGATTTTGTGGAGTTGGGGCTGAAACGCGCTCAGTCAGGCGATGTTGAAGGGGCGATGGAAGCGTTGGATATCGCTATTGCTTCTGATCCTGGCGGGGCGGCGCAAGCGTATTACTATCGCGGCTTGATCCAGGCCCAGCAGGGGGAGTTGAGCGCCGCGCTAGATGATTTTGACAGCGGTATTGCTGCCAATCCTCATTTGCCGGAATTGTTTGCCGCACGGGGGACGACGTATGCCTCAATGGGGCGTCCGGCATCGGCGATTGATGATTTTTCGCAGGCGATTAAATTGGACGCGACTCATGCGGCAACGTATGTGAATCGGGGACAGGCTTATATGAATATGGGCGAGCCGGATTTGGCGATGGAGGATTTTAATACGGCGCTGGAGATGGATCCGGAGTTGACGGCCGCTTACTTTAATCGCGGCGTCTTGTATTTGGAGAAGAGCGAGAATGAGAAGGCGCTGGCTGATTTTGATGCCTGTATTGATTTAGCCCCGGAAGCGCCCGCCCCTTATTTTAACCGGGCGGTGGCGTACATGAATTTGAATGAATTGGAGTTGGCGGCGACGGATTTAACGATCTACATTGGCATGACGGATGATGAAGAAGGCCGCCATCAAGCCCAGGCGCTGCGGGATTCGATGCTGGATTATGAGGGCGCCAGTCATCTGGATGTGGATGCGCAGGAGTAGTCGAGCAGTCATTTAGTCTTGTAGTCGAGTAGTCCGACTACCAGACTACGCGACTACGCGACTAACAGACTAACAGACTAAGAGGAGTTTTTTATGTCCCGAATTGTGTCCGGGCTGAGACGTCAGCCGGTGATTTTGTTGGCGGGATTGGTTTTGGTTGTGGTTTTGGTTGGCGGGGTAGTGAGCCGGGGAACGGCCGTTGCCCAAGACCAGCCCCTCGATTACAGCCACCAAACCCATATCGCTGCCGGGATGGACTGCTTGTTCTGCCATTCCAGCGCCACTCGCTCCCAAATAGCCGGCGTACCGTCAGTCCAAAAATGTATGGGCTGTCATGAAACGATTACGCCGGAGAGCGAATCCATGCAAACCTTGCAGGGATATTGGGAACGGCAGGAGCCAATCCCCTGGGAACGAGTGAATAAACAACCTGATTTTGTCTATTTCAGCCACCAGCCGCATGTGAACAGCGGGCTGGCCTGTGAAAACTGTCACGGCGACGTTAGCTCGATGGATCAAGCTCAAAAGTCGGTGGAAATGGATATGGGTTGGTGTTTGGACTGCCACGCGCAGCAGGATGAGGCAATTGCGCCACATTTGTGGGATTGCGTGGTGTGTCATCAGTGATGGTGGCTGGTAGCTGGTGGCTGGTAGCTGGTGGCTGGTGGCTGGTGGCTGGTGGCTGGTAGCTGGTGGCTGGTGGCTGGTGGCTGGTAGCTGGTGGTTGGTCTCTAGTTTGCCAACGACCAACGACCAACAACCAACGACCAACAACCAACGACCAACGACCAACAACCAACAACCAACGACCAACAACCAACAACCAACAACAAACAACCAGCAACAGGAATTTTTTTATGCAAGAGAAATTATCACGCCGAAACTTTTTGAAATTGGTAGGCGGCGCGGCGGCGGCAGGAACGGCCGTTGCCATTCCCGTGGCGGCGAAAGGGGTGGGGCAGCAGTTCGTCCCTTACGTCAAACCGCCGGAAGAGGCCCTGCCGGGCGACGCGACCTGGTACGCCTCCACCTGCCGCATGTGTCCCGCCGGCTGTGGGATTATGGTGCGAACGATAGACGGCCGTGCCAAAAAAATCGAAGGCAACCCGGCTTACCCCTTGAACCAGGGCAAACTATGCGCGCGCGGACAGGCCGGCGTCCAGAGCCTGTACAACCCCGACCGGCTCAAAAACGCCGTCAAGCAAAACGGACGCGGTTCGCGCAGCTTCGAACCCGTCTACTGGGACGCGGCATTGGACGAGGTGTTGGCAAAATTAGACAGCGTTGACCCTTCCAAAATCGTCTTCTACGCCGGAACCATGCCCGACAATCTTTACTATTTGGTCAGCGAGTGGCTAACCGCCATTGGCGCGCCCGCCCCCGTCATATACGACCTGCACGCCGCGTTGGAAGGGCGGGCCGTTAGTTTGCAAGCCGCCGAGGAGATGTTCGGCGCAGCGCAAATGCCCGTTTACGATATCGCCAATGCCGATGTTGTGTTGTCCTTTGGGGCCAATTTCACCGAAACGTGGCAGTCGCCCGTCGCTTACAACAAAGCGTATGGCGATTTTCGCGGGCAGGCAGGCGGGCGCGGCTTCTTCATCCAATGCGAACCGCGCCTGTCGGCGACGGCGGCCGTGGCCGATGAATGGGTTCCCATTCGCCCCGGCGTAGACGGTTTGGTGGCGTTGGCGTTGGGCCGCATCATTATTGAGGAGCGGCTGGGAACGGCCGGAACCCTCGGCCAGATTTACGCCGGTATGTACCGGGGCGTGGACGTGCCCACCATTGCCAACGCCGCCGGGCTGGAAATTGAGCAGCTACACCGCCTGGCCCGCATTTTGGCCGAAGCGGATCGCCCGGTGGTCATCCCCGGCGGCTACACGGCCGGACAAACCAACGGCTACGGCAGTTACCAGGCCATCCAGGCATTGAATTTGGTATTGAGCCGGTTAGGACGGCGCGGCGGTGTTTATTTGTCGCAGCCGGCCCCGGCGGAAACGCTGCTGACGATGCCCGCGCCCAACAGCTTCGCCGACGTGCAGGCGCTTATCGAAAGAATGAATGCAGGCCAGGTGGAGATGTTGTTTGTGTACGGTGCGAATCCGGTTTTTGAACTGCCGCAGGCGGCGGGGTTCAAAGAGGCGTTGGCGAAGGTTCCGTTTGTGGTCTCGTTTAGCTCGTTTGTGGATGAAACGGCCGTGCAATCCGACCTCATCCTCCCCAATAACACCTACCTGGAAAACTGGGGCTACCAGGTCGCCTCGCCCGGCGCCGATCGGCCGGCGGTGGCCTGCCAACAGCCTGTGGTACGGCCGTTGTACGATACCCGTTCTACTGCCAGCGTCATTTTGGATTTGGCGCACGCGATGGGTGGCGCGGCGGCGGAGGCATTGCCCTGGGGCAGCGAAATGCTGTTCATGGAAGATGTCGCCAGTATCTTGTTCGGCTCCAGCCTGAACCCGTACACGGCGCAAACGGCGGGCGAATTTTGGGCTGCTTTTCGTCAACACGGCGGCTGGTGGTCAGATCGGCCGTTGCAGCAGGAGCCGGAACCGGTTGGATTGGGCCAACGCCCCATCATCGTAACTGCACCGGCGTTTGACGGCTCGGCCCGCGACTACCCGCTGACCCTTTACCCGTACCCCAGCGTTGTGATGAGCGATGGCCGGGGCGCGAACCTGCCCTGGCTGCAAGAAACGCCCGATCCGATGACGACGGTCGCCTGGAATACCTGGGTGGAAATCAATCCGGCAACGGCGCACCGGCTGCATCTAAAAAATAACGATGTGGTCAAAATTGTCTCGCCGCAGGGGGAGATTGAGGCGACGGTGGTGGAATATCCCGGCATCCGGCCCGATGTGATTGCCATCCCGGTGGGATGGGGGCATGAGGATTACGGCCGTTACGCCGAAAACCGAGGCAGCAACCCGATAGATTTATTAGCGCCTATCACCGACCCGGAGAGCGGCGCATTGGCCTGGGGCGCGACCCGCGTGCGTATCGAACGCACCAACCGCACGCACGCCCTGGCACGATTGGAGAGTTTACATGGCGAAGGCAGAGAATCGTTATCGTAATGTGGCGAGTGGCAGGTTGGCGAGTGGCAGGTTGGCGAGTGGCAAGTTGGCAAGTGGCAAGTTGGTTGAAGGAGGTGTTTTATGACTACCCGACTATCCGACAACCCGACTACCCGACTATCCGACCATCGCTGGGGCATGGCGATTGACCTGGATAAATGCACCGGCTGTCAAGCGTGTGTGGTGTCCTGCCATGCCGAAAATAATGTGCCTATTGTTGGTGAAGAAGAGGCGGCTTACGGCCGTACTGCCCATTGGCTGCGGATCGAACGGTACTGGGAAGGGGAATACCCCAACGTGAAGGCCAAATTCATGCCCGTTATGTGCCAGCAGTGCACCGAAGCGCCCTGCGAAGCCGTCTGCCCCGTCTACGCCACCTACCACAGCGATGAGGGGCTAAACGGGCAAATTTACAACCGCTGCATCGGAACCCGCTTCTGCGGCTCCGCTTGCCCTTACAAACAGCGCATGTACAACTGGTTCGACCCCGTCTTCCCCGAACCGCTGGAGCAGCAGCTAAACCCGGACGTAACCGTCCGCAGCCGGGGCATCATGGAAAAATGCACCTTCTGCGTCCAGCGCATCCGTCGCGTCAAAGAGGACGCCAAAGCGGAGGGGCGCGAGGTAACCGACGGCGAAATCCAACCCGCCTGCGCCCAGTCCTGCCCTACCAACGCCATTGTCTTTGGCGATTTGAACGACCCGGAAAGCCGGGTCAGCCAGATGGCCCGCAGTTCTCGCGCCTTCCGTTTGCTGGAAAACTTGGGAACCGAGCCGGGCGTTGTGTACCTCAAAGGAGGCGAAACCCGTGTCTGACAGCGTAAGCAGAATCAAGAAGAGCGATGGCATCATCATCCCTGAAGATGTCCGCGACCAATTGTTGTTGACGACGTTGAGCGACGACGAACTGAACCAAAAGATGTTGGGACCGATGCAAAAAACCGGGCCGATGTTCTGGACGGCCGTTGTCGTCTTAGCTGCCATCTTTGCCTGGGGATTATACGCCTGGGGCTACCAAATCTACTGGGGCTTCGGCGTTTCCGGCATCAACCGTCCCGTTTACTGGGGCATGTACATCACCACCTTCGTCTTCTGGGTGGGCATCAGCCACGCCGGAACGATGATTTCGGCCGTGCTGCGTATCTTCAAAGCGGATTGGCGGCGTCCCATCACCCGCGGTGCGGAAGCGATGACCGCCTTTGCCCTGATGATGGCCGGGCTGTTCCCCCTCATCCACGTGGGGCGCGTCTGGAAGGTGTACTGGATGATTCCCTATCCCAACAATCGCCACCTGTGGCCCAATTTCCAATCGCCGCTCATGTGGGACATGATTGCCATCACCACCTACCTGGTAGGCAGCAGCCTTTACCTTTACCTGGCGCTCCTTCCCGACTTGGGGATGGCCCGCGATAACAGTACCGGCTGGCGTTACAAACTCTACCGCATCCTGGCTCTGGGCTGGCGCGGCACGGAACCGGGCTGGCACAAGCTGGAAACAGCTTTGGGCATTTTCGCTATTGTTATCATCCCCGTATTCCTCTCCGTTCACTCCATCGTCTCCTGGGACTTTGCCGTGACCAGTCAGCCCGGTTGGCACAGCACCATCTATCCGCTGCTCTTCATCATCGGGGCCATTTTCTCCGGCCTTTCGGCGTTAGGCTCCATTTTGGTTGTCGTGCGTTGGGGGATGAAGCTGGACTTCTTCTTGCGTAAGGAGCATTTGGACAATGTGGGCAAACTGGTCATGGTTGCCGGGCTGTTTTGGCTGTACATCTGGTTTGCCAGCCTGATTGTGAATTGGTACGGCAACATGCCTGTCATCCGCGAATTGATGCACGATGAATTTAGCGGCGAAATGGCCCCGTTTTTCTACACGATGATGATTGCCAATGTCGTTCCCATCATTCTTTTGATGTTCCGGCGCGTGCGGCGCAGCCCAATCTTACTGCTCATCCTGACGTTGTCGGTTAATGTGGGGATGTATGTGGAACGGTTCCTGCTGGTTTCCGGCAGTTTGTTACGCAACTATTTGCCGTTTAACTGGGGCCAATTCCGCCCGACCTGGGTGTCGTTAAGCATTGTGGCCATGACGTTTGCCGGATTTATTCTGTTTTACATGCTCTTTACGCGGCTGATTCCTTATGTGCCGGTATGGGAAGTGAAACAGGGGCGTTTGCGCTACGGTACACGCCTTGTCGGCCGGGTCCAGGTTCCGACGATTACGCAGGTGGATTAGTGGCGGTTGGCGGTTGGTAACTGGTAACTGGTAGTTGGTGGTTGGTAACTGGTAGTTGGTAACTGGTAGTTGGTAACTGGTAGTTGGTAGTTGGTAGTTGGTAGTTGTTCACCAGCAACCAGCCACCAGCCACCAGCAACCACCCACCAGCCACCAGCCACCAGCCACCAGCCACCAGCAACCAGCAACCAGCCACCAGCCACCACCCGCAGGTTGGTGAGTTATGGGTAAGATTCGGCATTATCGTGATTTGGAAGTCTGGAAAAGAGGCGTGGAAATTGCGGTGATGGTTTATGAGAATACGAAACAGTTCCCTAAAACAGAGGCTTATGGGTTGACGAATCAGATACGACGCGCGGTGGTTTCGATTCCTTCAAATATCGCCGAGGGATACGGCCGTTCCAACAAGGAATTTGCCCGTTATCTCACAATTGCCAGAGGATCGTTATCTGAACTAGAGACGCAACTTGAAATTGCACAAAGGATTGGCTTTTTGCCGATGGCATCATTTACTGCAATCAACAAAGAGCTAACAATTCTGGGCAAACAACTCAACGTCCTGTCACAAAAAGTCAACGCGACCTACCGATGACCAGCAACCAACAACCAGCAACCAACAACCAGCAACCAACAACCAGCAACCAACAACCAGCAACCAACAACCAGCAACCAATAACCAATAACCAGCAACCAACAACAGGTGATTCTATGACTAAAACAATCAATCTCATGGGCTTGTTTGACGATGACAAAGCGACGTCGGCGGCGCTGGACGATATTTACGAATTAGGCGTGCGCGACGATCAGATTACGGTTATCTCCAGCATTCCTTACCCAGAGCAGGCATTGGGCCGCCATCATGTGTGGGTTCGGCTGCCGTTTATTGTGCTGGCCGGGGCTTTTGTCGGTTTTCTGTTTGGCTATTTTCTATCGGCCATTACGCCCCGGCTGTACCCGATTAACGTGAGTGGACACCCCCTTAGCGGCGGGCCGCCGGCGGCCATCATCACCTATATCTTTACGATGTTGTTTGCCGTTATTTCGACATTCATCGGTGTGCTGTGGGAAATTGATGTGCCTGGCTTTGAGAAGAAATTCTATGACCGCAAGGTCACGAGCGGACAGTTGGCCGTCGTGTTGGAAGGTCTTCCGGCCGATAAGGAGAAGGCGGCGACGGCGGCGATGACGGCTCATGGCGGTCAGGATATCCGCCGCCCGGAGAAGATAACATTATGAGCAGACAAACGAAACGCGCTTATCTTATTTTAGGACTGATTATTCTGCCGTTTGTGGTCGGTTTGGTGTTTACCTACCAGAAGGTCAAGATTAGGTTTACGACGAACATGGCTGAAAACCCGACGGCCGGATATCAGGAAGGCCCGCGGTTGCTGCCGCCGGAAGGGGCTGTCTCTACGATGGGACAGCCGATTGTGGTGGGCAGTGTGCCGGAAAATCCGGTGGCTGCCGATGAGGTGTCTTTACAGCGCGGTGAGATACTTTTTTCTATTCATTGCGCCTTGTGTCATGGCGACGCAGGCATGGGGGACGGCCCGATTGCGGCTTATTATGAGGAGTACGAAGCGGATCCGCCGCCGGATTTGACGGGCAGCAATATCGTCAACCAATTTGACGGGGCGATTTTTCGCACGATTACGCAAGGGACGGGGAAGATGCCGCCGCTGGCGGAGAATTTGACGCGGCGCGAGCGATGGGACGTGGTGAATTATGTTCGCACGCTGGAAGTAAAATAATTATGAATTAGGAATGATGAATTATGAATGGCGTTCATTCCTAATTCATCATTCATCATTCGTAATTCTCTGATTTGGAGAAGATGATTATGCTGAAGAAAATGATTTTAATTGTAGGTTTGCTCTTGGTTCTGGCAGCCTGTTCCGGGAATCCGAATCCGCTGCCGACGGGGGCGACGCCGATTCCGACGTTGATTCCGGCGACGCTGCCGCCGCGCGATTTTGCCGCGGAGACGGAGGCGAAACCGGCCCCGGTGGAGGTGAGTTTTCCGGCGGCGCCGCCTTCGGCGGCTAATGGGCAGGCGCTGTATGAGGCGAACTGCGCTGAATGTCATGGACTGGATGGTAAGGGGCTGGTTCCGAATGCGCGTGATTTTAGTGATGTGGCTTACCGCCGCGGTGAAACGCCATTGAATTTTTATTTGAATATCACGGAAGGGCACAGCGGCGCGGGTACGGGCGATGATATGCCGGCGTTTGGCGATGTGTTGACGTCGGATCAGCGTTGGGATGTGGTGTATTATGCGTGGCGCTTTGCGGCTCCGGATGAGTCGTTGATTGCGGGGCAGGCTCTTTATGCTGAGAATTGTGTGGAGTGCCATGGGGTGAACGGCCGTTCCCGCATCCTCGGCGCGGCTGACTTTTCCGATCAACGGTTCATGAGCGACCATCCGGCCAGCCAGTTGTACGTTTCCATCACCCAGGGGCGAGGCAACATGCCCGCATGGCAGGCTCGGTTGAGCCAGGATGAGCGCTGGGCAGTGATTGATTACCTCCGCACATTCACTTACGATCCGGTCTTGGCGGCTCCTGAAGGGGAAGCTGGCGCGGGCGGCGAAGAGGCGGCTGCGTTTGCGCCCACAGAGGTGGAGGAGCCGGAAAAACCGGAGTGCGCACCTGAATATCTGGAGCAAACTAATCCCTTCGCCTGGGACGATGCGGATGTGATTGCCGCCGGCGGCGAGTTATACTCCCAATTCTGCACCCGTTGTCATGGCGAGGACGGGACCGGCGTGGCCGATTTGGCTTACGTTCCCGCCGATTTGACCAATCCCGGCATTCAAACGCTGCTGCATGAGCAGGGCGGCGAGTATGTGTGCCGTGTTGCCGAAGGGCTGAATGAGATGCCCGCCTTCAAGCGGCAGATGAGTCCGGAGGAAATGTGGCAGGTGTTGACCTTTGTGGGGACGTTGGGGGATTGACGGTTGATGATTGAAGATTGGTAACTGTGCAGCGTTGTCGAGAAGATTTGTCAAATTTTTTAGCATGGCCAGATGTTTACCAGACTAAATTTGACAAATCTAAGGGAGGACACCTGAATAGTTACGAAGATTGTTAGTTTGGTTATTGGAGAGGCTCCCACCCGGGAGCCTTTTTTTGTTGTTTGTCCGTGCTGTCTACCAGTTATTCGGATTTTCTTTTCAGATGCGGCGCGATTGTTTATGATTCTGCGCAGCGAATGCTGCGGGGGAAATTTTCTCGAAGGATGAATTGTATGAATTATTTGAAATTTGTTTTTCTGACGCTGTTGGGATTGATGGTTGCGGGCTGCACGGCCGTTTCCGCCCAGACGACGCCCATTACCGAGACGACAGAGGCAACGGCCGTTCCTACCCCATCC
>JANTHP010000008.1 GCA_024762395.1 Anaerolineae bacterium
TATACCGTGTAATTATCGTCCAGATTGTTGATTTCTCGTAGTTCTTCCACGGTTATGTTCAAACGATGGCTGATGCTGTAGGCTGTATCATTTTCGCCAACGGCATACGGCCGTCGCCCAGGACAGTAATCGGGATTGCCGATTGGCAATTTAATCGTTTGTCCGGCAATCAGGTCCGCCTGGTCAATGCCTTCTTGCGCCATCAGCGCGATGGAAGTGTCCAGCCGCAGGGCAATGTCGTAGAGGTATTCATTGGGCTGCACCACATAATCAATGAAAATGACAGGATCGGGACGGGGAACGGCCGTTGGTTCCGGCGTTGGCACAGTCTCGGTTGGCGCTGGCTGCTGGTCTTGGGCGGACGGGGCGGCCGACGGCTCGGTTGTTTGGTCGCCCGGCTGCAGGTCAGCTTGGACTGGCGGCGGATTAACAAGACGGACTCTTTTGGCCGGATCCATATTTATAACCACAACAACATCTTCAACCGTTGTTTGGTAACTGTTGTCGGGCAATTCGGGCCGGCGTTGTAAATAAGACAGCGCCAAAATGCTGCCAATCGCCAGGATAATTGCCATAACGATAAGTGTAACTATGATGGATGGTTTTGCTTTTTGCATGGTTCTACCCTCTTTTTTATCGGTCAGGTAACTACTCAGCCCCAGAGGCGACAGTCACTTAAAACGCCATAGGTTGTGACCGGCGTCTTTGGGAAAAGCGACTGTCACCTGAGTAGTTACTCGGTCAGGTAAAAGCAATGGCGATAGCAGGTGAATTATGTTTATGTTACACTTGTCATAATCAGATTGCAAGTTTGCAAGTGGCGGGGGCGTTCGTCTTCGCTTACTCGTAGGCCTGCAAATGCTTAAAGGAGACTTCACCGGCTGCACCGACCACTATGAATGAAAATGGCGTGCCGTCGTAAGTCAAGTTTGCAAACTTGACCTACATTTTTAAAGGAGTACACCAATGTTATACAAACGTGAAAAGCTGGAAGAGGTGGAAACGGCCGTTCTCGCTCCCTATGCTCTCAAAAGCGCCCAGTCACAAGGCCGAATACACCCGGAAGCCGAATCCGCCACCCGCACAGCCTTCGAACGCGATCGGGATCGCGTCATCCACACCACCGCCTTTCGCCGCCTGGAATATAAAACCCAGGTCTTCGTCTTTTACGAAGGCGACCATTACCGCACGCGGCTGACTCACACCCTGGAAGTAGCCCAACTCGGCCGTTCACTGGCGCGCGGATTGGGCGTCAACCAGGATTTAACCGAAGCCATTTGCCTGGCGCACGATCTGGGGCACTCACCCTTTGGCCACGCTGGTGAACACGCCCTAAACCAACTCATGCAAGAGCATGGCGGTTTTAACCATAACACCCAAAGCTTCCGCGTCGTTACCGAATTAGAAGAACGTTACCCCGGATTCAAAGGACTAAACCTGACCTACGAAACCCGCGAAGGAATGCTCAAACATGAAACAGATTACGATAAAAGCGACGCCGTGGGGTATGCGCCGGACAAACGCGCCTCATTAGAAGCCCAAATTGCCAATCTAGCCGATGAATCAGCCTACAACGCACACGATTTGGATGATGGTTTGCGCGCCGGTTTGTTCACCACATATGATTTGGATGAATTAACCATATGGCAGGAATTGAAAGAGATGGTGGGCTGGGGAAACGGCCGTGCCTTCACCCCCGTCATTCGCCACCAAATCATCCGCGAACTCATCGGTCTCTCCATGAGCGACATCCTGGAGAACACCGCCGCCAACCTCGCCGCCTACCAGATCGACTCGCCGGAAAAAGTTCAGACACACCCCGACAACTTAGTCGGATATTCCACCGAATTCGCCATCAAAGTGCAGCAGCTAAAACAATTCCTCTTCCAGCGCATGTACCGCCATTACCGCCTCACGCGAATGCAAGTCAAAGCCGAGCGCTTCATTTCCGAGATTTTCCACGCCTACATGAAAGAGCCGCACATGCTGCCCGCCGCGGCTCAAAAACAACTCGACACCTTACCTCGCACCCGCGTCATCACCGATTACATCGCCGGCATGACCGACCGCTACGCCCTCGACGAATGGCGCAAACTCTTCGATCCCTACCAACCGGCATAAAAGCAACGCATCATTTCAACCATCAACCACAAAAAAAGAGCTAGAGGAATTTCCTCTAGCTCTTTCTCTTTCTCCAGCCTTTTCGCTAGTAATTCATAATCTCATCAACCCGCCCCTCAATATCCGGGGCTTCAAAATCTCCTTCCTTTGCCCAGGCCGATAACTCAAGCGTTACCTGTTCAAAGAAGCTCTGAGGCGGCAGCGAGCCTGTGCCATACTGCAAATTCTTAATTTCTACATTGATGATTAGTGTAGCAGTTTCCAACACAATCGTCTCATCCTCGCGGGCCAAAACCGGTTCGCCCTTTGGCGCCAGTTTAGCTTTCAACGCCTCATCGAAGAAAGCGTGATCGCTCATGACCACTTTTGTTACCGTGCGGATGTCATTTTTGTCAAAGAGCCAAACTTCCAGCGCCGTCACATTCTTAGGCGACTCTGCGCCAATGGATTCAGAAATACCCACGCCACACTCGCCTAAAAAGTCGCCATTAGCGTTCTCGATGCTAAAGGAATCATCGTAAGAATCGTGACCAAACGAATACGTTGATTGGAAGCGGGCTAAAGGCGTTGTGACAATATCATCCCCGCCAGCAACCGGCGCTGCATCGGGAATATCGCCATAAGATTTGGATGCGCCATCTCCAGCCATAAGCGCATTGCGGCGATTCATAACAATCCAAATGGCCGCCCCCAGAATAACCAACAGCAATAAAAGCAGCCAGATGGGATTTAGAGAGCTGCCACCCTCTGCGCCTTCGGGGGCTTGGGGTGATGTGGCGTCCGGTGCGGCGGCGTCTATACCGGCGCAGCCTTGCCCGTTAACGATAGCGGCAACAGCTTCTAAACGCGCTGCATCTGCCGGGTCGGCTGTTGTTGCTGCCAGTTGGCAAGCGGCTGCATCGCCGCCCCAGCCGCCAAGCGCGTCGCGCACTTTTTGTTGGTCGCCTTGATGGGAATACAGCTCCGCTACGGTGCGAATGTAGCGCGCTTGATCAGCTTTTGCTAACTGCGCCGGGCCGGCATCTGTCCACTGAACGGGCCAAATTCCCCAACCCAACACAACCAATCCGATAACCAAGCCTAAAATGAAAGATACTAAAACTGCAATATCAGGTCGTTTCCGAATCATATCCATTTGTCACCTACCTTCATTTTCCCCTGCGGGACGAAACATTAGTGACATCCCCTCTGCACCGATTATCTTACCATAACTCGATAGCCCTCACAAATTATGTTGAATGCTTGCCATCTCTCTTTTGTGGTATACTTTTTGACGATTAACAATAATTGTAACTACTAAGCAACCGTCCGTTATGTTGCCGACCAAGATCGGGAAGTTGAAAACGGCAGCTCCCTTAGTAGGTATCAATAATCCCTCAATTTTTGCCTGGAGATAGAAAGGTGAACCATTTTTTAAGTATTGCTGATTTAACCCCCGATGAATTACATAGCTTATTGGATTTAGCGACTCGTCTCAAATCTGAATGGCGGGACGGCGGTAATAAACCGGTACTCAAAGGTAAGAGCCTTGCCCTTGTGTTCCAAAAGCCGTCATTGCGAACGCGCGTTTCTTTTGAGATGGGCATGGTGCATTTGGGTGGATACGCTTTTTATTTGTCGCCAAATGAGATCAAAATGGGCGGACGCGAAAGTGTGGCTGATGTAGCCCGTGTTTTGTCCGGCTATGTGGATGCGGTGATGGCCCGTGTTTTTGAGCATGAACACATCCTTGATCTGGCGAAATATGGGTCTGTTCCCATTATCAATGGCTTGTCTGATTATAACCACCCTGCACAGGCATTGGCCGATTTCTTTACCGTTTTGGAACATAAAGGCAAAACGGAAGGCTTAAAAATGGCGTATGTAGGCGATGCGAATAATGTTGCGCGTTCTCTGCTGTTTGCGGCGATGAAATTGGGGACGCATTTCGCTATTGCTACGCCACCTGGATACTCATTGACGGAGGAGGATTTGGCGTTAGGTCGGCAGTTTAGCACGGCCGGCGCGCAGGTTGAGGTGTATGAAGACCCGGTGCAGGCTGTATCTGGCGCCGATGTGATTTATACGGATGTTTGGACGAGTATGGGGCAGGAAGCGGAAAAGGCTGAACGCCTTAAAATTTTCCCGCCTTACCAGATCAATCAGTCGCTGGTCAATCGGGCTAAGCCGGATTGTATTGTGATGCATTGTTTACCTGCGCATCGTGGCGAGGAAATTACTGATGAGGTGGCGGATGGGCCAAACTCGGTTTTGTTCCCGCAGGCTGAGAACCGGATGCATGCGCAGAAGGCGATTTTGTTTGAGTTGTTGGCAAAATAAAGGGGATGGGTACTGGTTGTTTGTGGCTGGCGGTTGCCAGCCACTGGTGGCCGGCAGCCAGAAACTAATGTTTTAGGAGATTCTGCTGTGGCTAAGAAACAAGCCCTGTTTGAGCAAGCGTTGAATAAGGGTCATTCTTTTTTGTGGGATCAACGATGGTCGGATGCTGTGGCGGCGTTTGAAACGGCCGTTACCCTCTCCCCTACTGAACCAGCTCCCTATGCCGGATTAGGCGATGCGTATATGGGGGCGGAGAAGCTTGGCCAAGCATTGGAAAATTATAAATTGGCTGCCAAGTATTCGCGCGGCAGCATCATTTACTTGCGCAAAGTTGCCGAGATGCAGGAACAGTTGGGGCGAACCGGCGAAGCGGGGAAAACGTATATGGCCCTGGGTGAAATGGCGCTTAGCCGGCGCAAGCTCAACGAAGCGATGGAGAATTGGCATCGCGCGATTCAACTGGAGCCAAACTTACTGCGGGCGCATCAACGGTTGGCGTCAATTTACCAACGGCAAGGCGCAGTCAGAAATGCCATTAAGGAATACCTGACCATTGCGCACATTCTACAAACCCAGGGCGACCATGAACAAGCGTTAGCAACATGCCAGCTTGCGCTTCAGTTAGATTCCCGCAACCCGGATATTTTGACAGCCATTGAGAAGGTTAAACAGAAGAAGCGCATCTTCAATAAAAACGAGCCAACGACAACTTTGTCAACCGGCGTTACGGGGATGCTGCGGCAGATAGCTATTAAAAACGATGAAGGCCTCCTTGATAAGCAAGAGGTGGAAACGGCCGCTCCCGTGCAAGATGCGCGCCGTAAGGCTATGGAACAATTAGCGGTTGGCTTGTTTGAAGAAGACGAGGAAGATACCGACGTTGGCAAATTGCAGCGAGACCACCTTATTAGCCAGGCCCTGGATTACCAGCGGCGCGATATGGAAAATGAAGCGATTAGCTGTTATGAAAAGGCTATTGCGGCTGGAGAGGAGAGCTCGGCGGCGCATTTTAATCTGGGGCTGCTTTACCAGGATAAGATGCGCTACGAGGATGCTATTCGAGAGTTTCAGATATCAGTTGAGGAACAAGCGTATCGGTTAGCCAGTCATTTTGCGCTAGGCGAGTCTTATCGCGGACGGGGAAAGATTGAGCAGGCGATTGAGCATTTTATTCATGTCTTGCAAATTGTGGACTTGAAAACTGTGCAGCACAGTCAGGCTGACCGGCTGATTGAACTCTATGAAAATTTGGCCGACGGGTTGGTAACGAAGGGAGAACATGAGCAGGCAACCGCATTTGCTAATGCGCTGGTGGAATTTTTGAGCCATAAAGGATGGGAGGATAAGGTTAAGCAGGCCCGCCAACGGTTAGATTCTATTTCTGATGCCGGTATGATGATTCTGGGAGATGTGTTGACGTCCGGGACAGAACAGGTGTTGGAGTCGCTTTATTTGAGCCAGGAATATGCGCGACGAGGGATGTATAACACGGCCGTTGAGGAGACCTATCGCGCCATTCAACTCTCGCCTGATTATCTGCCCGCCCACATCCAATTGGCCGAAGTCATGGCTAAACAGGGGCGAACCAGCATTGCGGCCAAAAAATTTGCTACGATAGCCAGCACATTTCAGGTGCGCGGCGATGTAAACAGCGCCATTGCAGCCTATGAGCGGGTTGTGGCTTTGTCGCCGTTAGAGCTTTCTACACGAGCGCGGTTGATTGATTTGCTGAAGCGGCACGGGCAAATAGACCGTTCTCTGGAACATTATGTTGCCATGGGCGAAGCCTATTACCAGTTGGCGCAAGTAGATAAAGCGCGTGAAACGTACCAGGAGGCATTGAAGTTGACGCCGCGCGCCGCTGACGATGGTTGGAAAGTGCGTATTTTGCGCCTCATTGCAGATATTGATATGCAGCGATTTGATTGGAAGCGCGCGCTGACCGGGTATCGAGAACTGCGCCAACTTGACCCCAAGGATGAACGAACCGCAATGACATTGGTGGATTTATATTATCGAGTCGGCCAAAACAAAGAGGCGGTCAAAACATTGGATAAGTATCTGATTCATCTGGTCCGCAGCGGACGGGGCGCAAAAGTTGTCGGCATTTTGGAAGATATGGTTAGCCAACGTCCTACAGATGCCGAGCTGGTTAATCGTCTGTCTAAGTTGTACATTCAGCAAAAACGTTCTGAGAAGGCCGTTGGTTTATTGGACAAGCTGGGAGAAGCGCAGTTAGAGGCCGGAGAGACGAAAAATGCTATCAATACGATTGAAAAAATCTTGATGCTGAATCCGCCTAATGCGAATAGTTATCAGCAATTGCTATCCCAGTTGCGTCAACAACTTGGATGAAGATGATTGACCGCCGTGGATAAAGCGTTTGAGTATTTAAGCCAACTGAATATGACGGATGTGCTGGATATTTTGTTGGTAACGGCCGTTATCTACAGCGCGCTCATCCTTATCCGAGGAACCAGGGCCGTGCAAGTGCTGCGCGGCTTGATTGGGTTGGCATTGATCATCGTCTTGCTTTCCTCAATCATTGAACTTCCCGCCTTTAATTGGTTGGTAGGCAGAGCGCTGCCCACGTTGTTATTAGCGCTGCCCGTTATTTTTCAGCCTGAGCTGCGCCGCGCTTTGGAACAACTCGGCCGTACCGGCAATTACGTGCGCTTTTTCAAACGTAACCAGGAAAATCCGGTTATTACAGCCCTAAAACCGGCCTGCCTCCGCCTATCGCAGCGACGGCATGGCGCGCTCATTGTTTTTGAACGGGATACCGGATTACAGGAATACATAGACACAGGCGTTCAACTTGAGGCTGTTCCCTCGCCTGAACTGTTCCTGACCATCTTCAATAAAACAACAGAACTTCACGATGGCGCTGTCATCGTGCGTGACAAGAGATTGGCTGCTGCCGCTTGTGTAATGCCCCTATCCACCAGCAGTTTAAGCGACCGGCAGATGGGACTGCGTCATCGCGCGGCATTGGGTATCAGTGAAGTCAGCGACGCCGTGGCCGTGGTTGTCTCAGAAGAAACGGGACAGGTCTCTATCGCCCATAACGGCCGTATCATCCGCCGTCAAGACCCCTCCCGCCTCGATACCATCCTCAACGCTTTTCTACAGCCCCAGGCCGACCGTGCAAAGAAGGAAACATGAAAAAATTTGCACGCGCCATTCTCTCAAACCTGTTCACGCTGCTCCTGTCCTTGACACTGGCAATCCTCATCTGGGTGAATGCCCAGCAAAGCAACGACCCTGTGCGCAGCGAATTCATGACCATCCCCGTTGACATCATTAACCAGCCGGAAGATAGCATCTTAATAGAACCGCCGGCCGACGAGCGGCTTAATACCCAAATTGTATTTGACGGTCCCGCCTCCGCCATTTCCCAATTAACACCCGGCGACTTTTCCGCCGTTCTGGACCTGAGCAACATCCCCGTGGGTGAAAAAAGCATCGCCATCATCAACATCCTGCCCAATGTGCCCGACATTACCCTACGTACATCCCAAATCGAGATTGATGTTTTTTTAGAAAAACTGGTTGAACGAGAGATTCCCGTCACCCTTGATTTGAGAGGTGATGTAGCGCGCGGGCATGTTCAGGGGACGCCCCTTGTTGATCCGGCGGCAATTACCGTTTCCGGCCCGGCTTCCAGCGTAAACGAACTTGATTTTGCGCGCGTAACCGTTTTTTTGAACAACGAGGCCGAAGACGTCATCGTCTCCCGGCAGCCCATTTTTTACGACCAGCTAGGACGCATCGCCAGCGTCAGAACCCTTGACTTGAGCGCCGACCAGGTTGATATTACAATTCCAGTGATCGAATCGGCTAATTATGCCGAAAAATTCATTGATGTTGATATTGTGGGAGAACCGGCCCCGGGCTATCGCGTTCTTAGTCTAAAAGTTACTCCGCTTAGCGTGCTGGTTCGAGGCCGGCAAACCTTGCTGGAACAGCTAGACCGTGTGCAAACAGAACCCATAGACATTACAGGACTTAAAGAGCCGTTTCGGCAGCAAGTCACACTGGCGCTGCCTGACGGTGTGACGCAGGATGAAGTGGAAGAGATATTCGTTGATATTGACATTCAACCCTTCTACACAACAGATACATATAACCCAGCCGTTGCCGTGCAAGGTGTGGGGGAGGGGCTGGTAGCAAGCATCGAACCGGAGTTTGTGCGCGTTGTTCTGTTTGGGCCGCTGCCGGTACTGGAATCGCTCTTGGATGAGGAGGTTGGCGTGACGATTGATTTATTTGGGCTGATAACCGGTACATACAGTTTGGAACCGGATGTCAGTTTCCCTGACCGGGGAATTGAACTGCGCTCTGTCCAACCATCCCAAGTTACAGTAACGATTACCCGCGCGGTGACGGCAACAAATGAATTAACCGGGACGCTTCCCATCACTGAAACAGGAGCGTTGCCGCTGCCTTTGCAGACTGCGCCGGGAAATGAATTTGACGGCCGTCTCTTTACCGGTTTTTTTGCTGCGCCGTACCCCATTAGTTTTCCAGGACGAATACGCCCATGACACAAAAAGCGCTTGTTGCTCTGGTGGGGCGGCCCAATGTGGGCAAATCCACCCTTTTTAATCGAATTGTCGGTCGTCGTTTAGCTGTCGTGTCTGAGGTGGCGGGAACGACGCGGGATCGGTTGTACGCCGAAGCGGAGTGGGGCGGCGTTACCTTTACGCTGGTGGATACGGGCGGTATCGAATTGACCTCCGGCTGGCATACGGAGCCGCTATCGGAGGATTCGGAACGCTTTTTGCCGCTGATTCGCAGCCAGGCCGCGGTTGCTATTCAGGATGCGGATGTGATCGTTCAGGTGGTAGACGGCCGTAAAGGCATCACCGCCGCCGACCGGGAAGTAGCCGATATTTTGCGCCAATCCCAAAAACCAACCATTATTGCTGCCAACAAGCTGGAATCCACCCGTCTTTGGGATACAGCTTACGAATTTTATGAACTTGCATTGGGCGAAGTGTTTCCCCTTTCCGCACTGCATGGAGCCGGAACCGGCGACATGCTCGACGCCATTGTCGGCGCTATTCCGCTAGAAAAATTTGGCAAAGAAGATAACGACGATTCCGTAAAAATCGCCCTGCTGGGGCGGCCGAATGCCGGTAAATCCACCCTCCTCAACAAACTCATAGGCGAAGAACGCGCCATCGTCAGCCCCATTGCCGGAACCACCCGCGACGCCACCGATACCGTCTTGAAATGGCATGGACAAGCCTTCACCCTCATAGACACGGCCGGCATTCGGCGGCGGGGGAAAATTGACCCTGGCGTGGAAAAATACAGCGTCTTGCGAGCCATCAAAGCCTTGCAGCGCGCCGATGTAGCCTTGCTTTTGATAGACGCCGAGCAAGGCATTACCGCCCAAGATGCGCATATCGCAGGTATGTTGACCGAAGAAACCGCCGGCGTCATCATTTTGGTGAATAAGTGGGATTTGGTTGTAAAAGATACGCACACATTGAATGAGTTTGAAGCGCAAATCCGGCACGAATTGAACTTTTTGCCATATGCGCCGCTGTTATTCATTTCCGCTAAAACGGGGCAGCGGGTGGGGAAAATTTTGCCGACCGTTTTGGAAGTTAATGAAGCCCGGTATCAACGAGTCCCCACGGCGGCTATAAACAAGATGATGCGCGAAGCTGTGACACGGCATCCGCCGCCAAGCAAGGGCGGGAAGCGCGTGAAATTTTTCTATGCAACACAGCCTAGTGTAGCGCCGCCTGTGTTCGTGTTTTTTGTGAATAAACCGAAATGGGTGAATTTTAGTTACCAGCGTTACCTGGAAAACAGGCTTCGAGAGACGTTTCCCTTTCCTGGCTCGCCGATTCGTCTCGTTTTTCGCGCACGCAGCGAAGACCGTTTTGGTAAATAACAGCGGCTATTCTAAGTCGTTCAAGACTTTGTATACTTTGCCGGTTAAAATGCCAATGGTAAATGGTTTTTGCAGCAGGTCTCTGGTATTGCTTGATAGGCCGTGTCTGGAAATGATGGTGTCCGTATACCCGGTCATATAAAGTGTTTTCATTTTGGGGAATTGTGATTGCAGTTGTTTCGCTAATTCATAGCCGCTTATTCCTGGCATAACAACATCCGTTAGCAGCAAATCAATTTCATTGCCGTGTTCTTGACAAAGCGCAAGCGCTTCTTCCCCGTTGGCGGCAACCAAGATGTTGTAGCCGCGCTCTGTTAACCCTTCTAACGCCAAATTGCGCACGCTGTCTTCATCTTCAACGAGAAGGATAGTCTCGCGTCCCTGTGGTTGTTGTGTTAGAGCGTCTGAGATTGCGTTGGCTTCTGTTTCTTCTTGAACGCGCGGCAGGTAAATCTCAAATCTTGTGCCTGTTTGGGGTTCGCTGTGAACATAAATGCCGCCATTGCTTTGGGCTATGATGCCATATACCATTGACAAGCCTAGTCCGGTTCCTTTGCCGGTCTTTTTTGTGGTGAAGAATGGCTCAAAAATACGGGACAGGGTTTTGCTGTCCATGCCTTCGCCTGTGTCTTGGACGGACAGTTTGATGTATTCGCCAGCATCGAGTTCGGGGCTGATACGGCCGTCTTTTTTGTCCAAAATAATATTTTCTGTCTGAACTGTCAACGTGCCGCCTTGCGGCATTGCATCGCGGGCATTTACGGCCAGATTCATGATGACCTGGCTTAGCTGCCCTGGATCCGCTTCGATTTGCCAGAGGTCTGAGGCCAGCAGTGTCGTAAACTGTATATCTTCCCCGATGGGCCGACGAATCATTTTTTCTACTTCTGTGATGATTTCGTTGAGGTTGACTATTTCTGGGAGGAGGACTTGCTGGCGGCTAAACGCTAAAAGTTGGTGCGTTAAATCTGAAGCGCGTTTCCCGGCTGTGTAGATTGGTTCTACGTATTTGTGTATTTTGTCTTCGTTTTTGAACGCCCGCAATAATAAATCGGAATAGCTAATGATGACAGTAAGGACATTGTTGAAATCATGGGCAATCCCACCGGCCAACAAACCAACCGCTTCCATTTTCTGTGCCTGGAGCAGGGCGTTTTCCAACTGCTTGCGTTCTGTTACGTCCCGCTCAATGGATACGAAGTGGGTAAGCTCATGATTTTCGTTAATGATTGGCGCCACCGTCATGTCGGCCCAGAATTCTGAGCCGTCTTTACGATAATTGACGAGTTCTACGTGGACAGATTCTTGATTGAGCAAGGCGTCACGGATTCTTGCGAGTTGCCGCGGATCTGTGTTGGGGCCATGAAATGCTTGTTGGGATTGGCCGACTATTTCTTTGTAGGTATAGCCGGTTGCTTTCGTAAAGGCTTTATTTACGTAGACGATGCCGCTGCGGGTTGGGTCTTCAGGTTCAGCGTCTGTAATGATGACGGTATCGCTGGTGTTGACGATGGCGGCTTCTAATAAGCGCAGTTGTTCATTGGCTTTGGCTAATTCTGCCGTTCGTTCTTTGACGCGCTGCTCCAGTTCATCATTCAGTTCTTGCAGCGCTTTTTCGGCTTCTCGGCGGCGCTTGATTTCGTGTTTCAATTCGTTGCGCTGCTGGGCCAGGCTTTGGTGTAAATGGCCGACTTTTGTGCTGTTTTCTATAACCAGCAGCATGCCTGCGTCCGGGTTGCCGCGTTCAAGCTGCATGACCTGAACGGTAAGGTAGATGAATGAGTCATCCGGTTGTTTGCGCGCGATGTTATCTAAACGGTATACGGGTTCTGTGCCATTTAGAATGGCCGCCAATCCATCTTCTGCGCCGATGAATTCGCCAAAGAGGTCGGTTAACGGCCGTCCTGCAAACGAGGACAGGTTTTCTTGACGCAAAATGAGTTCTAAATTAGGGGAAAGCTGTAGGATGGTTAACTCTGGCGATAAAACGACATACGCCATTGAATCGGATGTGTGAATGATGGTGAGTATTTGTGATGACAATAAGTCAGCGTTAAGTTTAGAAATCGAGACGCTCATATTACCCCTCAATTTGATCGGCGAGTAGTTCAAATGCCCGGTTTACATTCTCTCCCGTTTTGGCGCTCGTCAGCAGAAATTGATCGGCCAATGGGGTGATTTCGGTTTGAATCATGGCGTCAGTGATAACCCGATCGTTCACCAAATCATGCTTATTACCAACAAAAACGAGCGCCGCTTCAGGGTTCATCGCGCGCATTCGCCGGGCATACAAAGATAATGCCGGTAACGTTTCTTGTCGTGTGAGGTCGCACACAATGATGGCGCCGGCTGCACCGCGCAGGTAATTGGGACCAATGACATCAAAATCCTCTCCCCCGGCTAGATCCCAAATGAAAAAGTTAAGGAAATGATTTTCACGTTCCAGCCGTTTGCGCGACATATGTACGCCGATGGTGCTCAAATACGTTTCTTCAAATCGTTCTTCCACAAATTGGCGTATCAAACTAGTCTTGCCAACGGAAAAGTCACCGAGTAGACATATCTTTTTTTGCACAGTTTTCATAAAACGAATCCATCAATTGACAACAGTGGGCGTGATTAGATAAGAGGGCACTGCTTCACGCAAGTCTATCCATTTTAACAAAACCCAGCCGTGATGCACGCCGAATGAATCTGTCCACGTGATGTTGGCCCAGGTATCGTAAACGGCCGTAATGGTGACGGCCGTTCCCTTAAAAACCAACCCTGTGCGCGGCGTAAACAACCTGGGTTCAGACAGCGCATACACATGCCCAATCATCACGGCCGAAATAGGCGTTGGCGTCGCCGACGGCGTTAGCGTCATCGTGGGCGATGCCGTATTCGTAGGCGTATGTTCAGGCGTAAAAGTCGGCGATGGCGATGGCGTATGCGTAGCCGTCGGCGTAGCTGTCGGGGACGCCGTTGGCGTATTCGTTGGCGTTGGCAGCGGTGTTTTAGTAGCTGTCGGCGTAAACGATGGCGTCACTGTTGCCGTTGCCGTTGCCGTTGGCGTTGTGGTACTCGTCGCTGTTGGGTTTGGAAACGCGATTGGCAGCAGCGCAATCGTAAATTGCAGATAAAAACAAGCCACACCCAACAATAAAACACCGCCCAGGCCCACAAATAAAGCGACCAGTTTTTGAGCGCGGCTTAATGGATTTGGCTCTCTTTTCTTTCCCTTAGTCAGACTGTTCGATAACTGTGCCAACTTAGGCTGGAGCGGAGGCAGCGAATCGGGATCGCCATCATAATCACGCAGCTCAGCATCATATTGCAAATGCAGGTCAGAAACAAATTCGCGCAGTTGCGCATGAAACCCACCGGGTTCCACGCCATCAATGACAACCGCCAAATAAGCATACTGTCCGCTGCGAATAATAATGCGCTCATTCCCGTATTGGATTTCGTCTAGTTCCGTATCGGTGTTGCCGCGCCCAAATGAATCACGAGCAAACTCCCGAATAGCCGTCAACATCCCCCCAATCATGCCCGAACTGAGTTCCGTTTCCTCGGCGGGATGGCTGGACAACACTAATCCGGTTCCATGTTGGATCAAAAATAACTGCCGGATTGAAAAAGGGAGCGCGTCCCGTAGCGTGAGTTCAGATTGAGAAACGCCGCGAAACCGCGCCCGCAGCGAACGCGCCACTGTTAGCGACGTTTGTCGAAGACGCGCATCAATGTTTCGTTGAATTTCACGAAGGGTTTCTGTAACCGAACGCTGTACCAAAGACCCAATAATGGGATACAGCGCATCAATCATGTCCTGGCGGCTGTTGCGAATTTGCGTGCGAATTGCCTGCCCCATGATAGGGCTAAACGTTTTCGCCATTTCTTCCCGATCTTCTTCTATTCGCTGCCCAATAAGGCGGCTAAAGACAGGCGAAAGACGACTTAGCAAGCTTTCTGACTTGCCAAAGTTTTTATAATTGAGGATGCTGACGTTGGTTTGTAAATCGAGGACTTTGTCTTCGTAGGCGCGTTCAGCCGCGATTAACTTCGCTTCCAGACGTTCAATCTGCTTTTTGAGAATAGCGATTTCCGCTTCTGCATCTTTGCGGGCGGCAATCTCCGCCTCAAGCGCTCGAATACGCTCCCGCTCCTGGGCGAATAAAATGGATTGCGCCGTGCGTAATAAATCGGCGTCATTTTTACGAAAATGGGGAGCCGATGATTGCTCATCTGGTGGCGGCGGCGTCATGACAAATTATGGCATAGGCTGTTCATTACCCGTTGTAGAGGCGTCGGCCAATTTCCATATACATTTGCCCCAAATCATGACGGGCTGTGGCTTTGTCATCCAAAGCGGCCGTTAATTTGAGCATTTCTTCACGTAAATCATTGTTTTGTCTGTGGGCTTCTGCGCGCGCGCTGTTTAGATGTTCATTTTGTTCATCGTTTAGCCGCGTGATTTGTAGGGTCAGCTCTTTTTGCACTTTTCCTAACTGGGTGATGAGATCGCTGGCTAATTGGTCAATGCGTTCATTGAATTCTTTCTGCGCCTGCCGAAGCTGCGCCGCTTGCTTGGCATTTTGTTCGTCAACATAGGCCATTAATTCACGGCTGGTTTTACGCAGGTCGGCATCATGATTGTCTGCTTGCTGGCTGAGACGGTTGTTGATTTCTTGTTTTGCCAGCCGCAGTTCTTGCGCGGTTTGTTTGGCCTGGGCCTCTATTTGGCTGTTTAGCTGAGTGTGTGTGGCAACCAGGCTGTTTTTGGAAGAGTCGGCAATGTCTGCAAATTTTTCGTTGAGCAAGGTGGTAAGTGTGCGGTTTACTGTTTCAATGCGCGCTTCCACGGCGTTAAAACGCCCCTCTGTGTTTCGAATATGATTGCCCCAAAATATCTCACGTAAATCTTCTAGATCGTTTTGTGACCCCCTGCTTCTTTCTGTGGAAGGCGCTGCAGGTGGTGGAGGGGGCGCGGTTCTATGAGCCGCAGAAGGTGAATTTGTTTTCTCGACTGTGATGACTGTATCTTTTTTTGACATATCCTTCTTCCTCTAACTAATTGCTCCCGGAAAACCATTGGCAAAGTTTTCTATCATTTTACTGGTGTATACGCTAACATAAAACAACGCAAAAATCAATTGAATTTTGTAACTATACAGCTACCAGAGGTGACAGTGACTTACTAAACATCGTGGCTTTGGCTAATACCTCTGGAAAGAGTGACTGTCACCTATATAGTTACTGAATTTTTGTGTTTTGAACTATAGTTTACTAATGGGAACAGTACCGTATTATTTATACTATGCGGTACAAAGATTAAAAATACACTTAAGGGGCAGATTTTGAGGTGTGAGGGGGCGTCAGGCTTTTAAGTATTGGGTAATGACCAAAAATGAATGTCTGGCCGCTTGTGACCGTGATAGCAGTGTGTCTCTTGTGTTTACCACGCCACTTTGGGACGGCGTTCCTGGCAAATAGCGATGAGGTCATCGAGACGGCCGTTCTCCGCTAACCCTATTACCAACTCACGCGCCATTGTACTCAGCCGTTCGCTAAAATCGCCGGCTCGTAGACCCAACTCAAAAATAATGTCAGTCAATTCATCCTTACTGAAATATTCGGTTAATTTTTCGCGCAGGTCGTAAAGGTTACGGCCGTCTACCTGTGGTAGTTCGGCCAATTCCTGCGTGCCGGTGGATGAATCGGGAGAAGACGAGAGAGAGAGCATCCCGGTTTCCGGCTTAACCTCCAGATAAAACGTCCGTTCCAGCGTGTGAATATTATTGGCCTTGTCTACATATTCAATAACCAACTGCATGGGGACATCGCTGCCGTAAGCACGGGGAATCACATCTAACCAGTGGGTATAGTTGCGATCTGGCTGTAAGGTAATGATGGTTTGCGTGTGCGCGGTTTGACCTTCGAAGCGATCATCTTTTAAGCTGACATGCAGGCGCCGCGCCGCGCCGAATCCTGTGTTATGAACGGTGAAATTTAACCGCGACCAGGCGTTGAGGATCATGTCCGCTTCGGGTGCGATTCCTACGCTCAAGAGGGCCTGTTGGCGGTAACGGGCAATTTCCCGCTCCGCTTTCAGGCGGGCTTCTTTTTCGCCCGATTCGGCAAAGGCGCGGGCGGCTTGTTGCCAGGCGGCAGCTTTTTTCTCGCCCGCGACATCTTTTTGGCTGACGGCCTCAGCGTGGCGGGCCAGCGCTTTTGCCCGTTTGCCATACCGGTCCAACTTCTGCCATAAATCGGCTGCTTTTTGCCAGCTTTTCCCCGCTTCGTAGGCGCTGGCGGATTGCGCCAGGTCGCCCAATTCAAGCCAAATGTCAGCCGCTTGTAACGGCTGGTTTTGGGCGAGGAGGGCCTGGGCGACCGCTCGTTTCTCGGCGATGGTTGTCTCTGGCAGGCCATCGGCAGCCGTTTTGGGGAAGGACGGCCGTTCCAACGCTGCAATATGTCCGCCATGATCGGCAATCAGCAGAGCCAACTCTGTCAAAAGCGGCGGCGTTTCAATTCGGCGTTCCAACTCGTACTGCCAGCGCACAGCGCCCGTTTCCAGATCAAGCGCGTGCAAAAAATGATTCTCATCTGTCACATAAATCGTGTCATGGATAACGAGCGGGGCGGCGGAAACCGGTCGCGGGGTGGAAAATGTCCACAGGGTACGGCCGTTGCGCGTATCCAACGCATCCAGGCCATCATGATGACCGACATAGAGACGGCCGTCATGGATGACCGGTTGACCTAATGGCCGATTTTCACCAACGGCCGTTTTCCATTGTAAATTGCCCGATTCCCGCTCCAATGCGTACAACATTCCCAAACTACTGGCGGCAAATATAGAATCGGCTGCCAGAACCGGCGTTTTGTCCAGCCAGTCCCGCTTACTGCCCGAATAGTGAAAATGCCAGCGCATCTCCCCGGCCAGGCTGACCGCCAGCAATTCCGGCCCGCGACAAGGGACGTAAGCCACACCGTCATGAACGGCTGGCGCCGATAGCGCGGCCGTCGCCGGGAGGGGAATGCGTTCGGCATCATCCCCCTCTTGTTCCGGGCTAATAATAAGCAAATCTTTGCCGCCGGCTATGACGATTTGGCGGTCAACGACAACTGGCGCGGCGTAATGCTGCCCCGCGTCCGGCCAGCGCCAAAAAATGGCGCCCGTCTCATCAAAGGCCAATATGGCCCCTTCGCCCTTGAGAAAGTTACTGCTGCTGACGGCAACAACGACGATCTCCTTTTGTTCGGCATTGAGCCGGTAAGCCTGCATCCCGCTGACCAGCGCGTATTCAAACGTGTGCTGCCAACGCAAGCGGCCATCGCTCAGGGAAATGGCGTGCAGGCTGCCATGTTCCGGCGTGCTGCCCGACGGCCGGGCTGCGATAATGACGGTTTTGCCAATGACGACCAGGGGAAGAGCGACGTTTTGATCGAGGACGGCCGTCCAAATTAGAGCCGGTGGTGTGGTTTCAATGGTCATAAGCAAAAATCAAGGCGTAGGCGCGTAATTAAAATTATCGTAAACCACTTTCACATCCTGATCGATATCAGTGAACAAAATCAACCCGAGGGAGCCTTTGGTCAAGTCCCGGTTACTGGTTGAGCCGACTTTCTCGTCATTGACGTAAAAAATCATGCTGTTGTCGCCAACCTCCACCCTTAAATTGTTCATTGCTCCCACGCGGGTGTTGGCTTTCGTCGGTTCGTTATGAAACAAGGTCTCAAGCTCGTCGCAGCGAGAAAGGCAGCGGTTGGCGGTGGCACGGCCGTCGCTGTCCAGGATAAATTCATACCAGTTTTCATGGACATCATCGAACATGAAAACCATACCTGCGCCGGTGGTCAGCGGCTTTGCGTCCGGCATCATGACGTCAACGGCGTATGTCCCGCTGCCAAACAGATCGTCATACGTGATCCAGCTTGTGCCTTCAATCCGAGTAATGAAAGTCGCCTGCCCATTGGTAATGTCAAACTCGTCGCTTTCGATCAAAGACTCAATGCTCCAACCGTCTACATCGGTGAAATAGTTAAAGTCGGGGCGGTGGATGCTGTCGCTGACCGGCGGCTGCGTGTTGGGGCTGTCTGGTTCGGCGGTTGGGGCCGGCAGCGAGGTTGGCTCTGTCGCTGTGGTTGGTTTGATGGAGACGGCCGTCGGCTCCACGACCGCCGGTTCTTCGATTTGAGCCGGGTCTAGAGCGGCGTCATCATCGCCGCCGTTCCCGCCCAGGGCGAAGACGCCGATGAGGGCGATGACGACGATTCCGGCAATGGCATAAGCCCAGGTTGGGATGCCGGATTTGGCGGGCGCAGTGCGGGTGGGCGCGGTACGGGTGGGCGCCGCATTGGGTTGGGTTGGCGATTCGGCGGGCCTGGTTGGCTGCGGCTGTGGTTTGGCAGCGGGAGGCGTGGAGGGGGCGATGGCAGTTGCCGCCACAGCCTTGCCAGCCAACAGCGTTTGCACCGCTTCGGCCATTTCCCCGGCAGTTGCGTACCGATTTTCGCGCTTTTTTGCCATTGCTTTTTCGATAATTGTTTGCAGCCTCGGCGGTAAATCGGGCCGTTTTTCCAGCAGATTGGGGGTGGGCGCTTCCAGGTGCATCATCAACAGACGGGTGCGGCTTTTGTGGCTGTAGGGCGCGGTTCCGGTCAACATTTCGTATAGAACAATGCCTAACGAATAGATGTCGGAACGGCCGTCAATATCCGGCTTGCCATCCACCTGCTCGGGACTCATGTATGCTTCTGTGCCCAGCATGTTGCCCGTGCGTGTGTGGCTTTCCGAGCCTTCTGCCAGCTTGACAATGCCAAAATCGCCCAGATAGGCTGCGCCATCCTCATCAAACATGATATTGCCCGGCTTCAAATCGCGGTGAACAATATTTTTGCTATGGGCCTTGTCCAACGCACCGGCCACCCGTTCTACAATCCGCGCCGCCTCTTCCAGGCTCATCGGGCCGTTCGCTATCCGTTCCTTGAGCGAGCCGCCCTTCATCAAGCGCATGACGAAATAGGGCCATTCCCCATCCTCGCCGTAGTCATACATGGAAATGATGCTGCCATGCTCCAAGGCGGCTACCGTCTTGGCTTCGCGCTCAAATCGGGCTGAAAATTCCGGATCGTGCGCAAAATAGGTGGGCAGCAGTTTCAGCGCCACTTCCCGCTCTAAAACAGGATCGTAGGCCAGGTAAACGGTTGCCATGCCCCCCCGCCCCAGTTCGCTCTTGATCGTGTAGCGACCAATTTTCTTCTCACTCATGCAAAAACCTCCGGGGGTGAGTCAATATTCTTTTTTGCTGCAAAATGGACTGCAAGGATAGAGAATAGTACTATATTATAAGAGGGGATGTTTCTGGATAGCAAGCGTACTATTTTTCACGAATGAGGAGTCTAAGATGGCGACCAAGACGAAGGTTCATGAATTTTTAGCCCAATTGGAAAAAGATGTGGCCGGCGAGCTGCGCGTTGATGAGGTCAGCCGCACGCTTTACAGTACCGACGCCAGTATTTACCAGGTGATGCCGCACGCTGTTTTGATTCCCAAGACGATTGAGGATGTGCAAACGGCCGTTACCCTCGCCGCCGCACATCAAATCCCCATCCTGCCGCGCACGGCCGGTTCCAGTTTGGCCGGGCAAGCCGTCAATGAAGCGCTAATCATTGATTTTACACGCCATTTGGATCAGGTATTGGCGTTGAACGTGGAAGAGCGCTGGGTGCGCGTCCAGCCGGGGATTGTGCTGGATGAATTGAATCTTTATCTGCGTCCGCACGGGTTGCAATACGGCCCCGATCCGGCCAGCAGCAGCCGGGCGGCCATAGGAGGGATTGTTTCCAACAACTCGACCGGGGCGCATTCGATTGTGTACGGGATGACGGCCGATCATGTTTTAGAAATGAACGTCATTCTGAACGATGGTTCGACTGCCCATTTTGCCCCACTCTCCCCGGCGGAACTGGATGAGAAATTGGCGCAAGACGGCCGTGAAGGGGACATTTACCGCGCCATTCACCAGCTAACCGGCAGCCCGGCCAACCAACAAATCATCCGCGAAGGGACGCCGCGCCATTGGCGGCGCTGCGGCGGTTACAATCTGGATCGGATGATTGGATCCGGGGAGGAATTGAGCTTTCAGTGGCCGCAGGACGGCCGTTTCAACCTCTCCAAGCTCATCAGCGGTGCGGAAGGGACGCTGGCCGTCATCAGCGACATCAAGCTGAACCTGGTTCCTCGCCCCAAGATGACGGTTCTGGCGGTGGTTCATTTTGATAATTTGCATACGGCGTTAACGGCCGTACCCACCATCCTGGAAACCAACCCATCCGCCGTCGAAGTCCTGGACAATCTGGGGCTGACCATGTGCCGCGACGTGCCGGAATATGCCCGCCTGCTGGACAGCTTCATCGAAGGCCAGCCCAACTGCGTTTTGATTACGGAGTTTTATGGGGAGAGCGAGGAAGATTTAAGATTTAAGATTGATGGATTGAAGGCGCATTTGCGAGATGAAAATGTCGGACACATTGCTATGACGACCGCTTTTGCGCCGGAGCAGCAGGCGAAGGTGTGGAAGGTGCGCAAAGTGGGATTGGGGTTGCTCATGTCCATCAAGGGCGACCACAAACCGATTCCGTTTATTGAGGATGCGGCCGTGCCTGTGGAACATCTGGCGGAATATGTGCATAAACTGGAAGATTTCTGCCACAGCATCGGCACGGATGTAGCCTACTACGCCCACGCCAGCGCCGGCTGCCTGCACATCCGCCCGCTGATCAACGCCAAAAAAGCGGACGAAGCGGCCAAAATGCCGGCCATCATTGATTTTGCGGTGGATCTGCTGCACGGGTACGGCGGTGCGTTATCGAGTGAACACGGAGACGGCCGTGCCCGCAGTTGGGCCAATGAACAGTTCTTTGGCCCCGATTTATACGGCCTTTACCGGCAGGTCAAGCAAATCTTCGACCCCGCCAACATCCTCAACCCCGGCAACATCGTAGACGCCGGGCCGATGACCGAAAATTTGCGCTTCGGCGCCGATTACCAGTTTGTGCCCATCACGCCCCATCTCGATTTTAGCGAGCATGGCGACACAACGGCGGGCGGCTTTGACCGCGCCATCGAGATGTGCAACGGGGCCGCCATCTGCCGCAAGCGGACGATTGATACGATGTGCCCCAGCTTTCAGGTAACACGCGACGAGAAACACAGCACGCGCGGCCGGGCCAACCTGCTGCGGGCGGCGTACTCTGGGAAATTGGGGGCTGGGGATTGGGGGCTGGGAGCTGGGAATTTGCCACTCGCCACTCGCCGAGGAACCTTTGGTTCCCCGCCACTCGCCACTGCCTTGTACGACGCAATGGACTTGTGCGTCGAATGCAAGGCGTGCAAGGCGGAATGTCCCTCGTCGGTGGATATGGCCAAAATCAAGTTTGAATTTCTGGCGCAGTATTACGAGGCCAATGGCATTCCGCTGCGCGTCCGGCTCATTGGCGCGATTCCGCAGCTTAATAAGTTTAGCAGCGGAGCGCTGGCGCCGCTGTCGAATTGGGCCATCCGCAACCCGCTCATCCGCGCTGCGATGGAACGGCTTTTCGGCATTTCCGCCCAACGCACCCTGCCCGAATTCGCCCGCGTCCCCTTCACCAAATGGTTTAAGACGCGCACTGCCTCTCACCCTTTCACCCGTTCACCTGCTCACCGTGTCATCTTGTTTGCCGACCCCTTCACCACCTACACCGAGCCGGACATTGCCATTGCGGCGGTTGAACTGCTGGAAGCGGCCGGGTTTGAGGTGTTGGCGGTGGATGTGGGGGATGACGGCCGTTCCGCCATCTCCAAAGGTCTGGTAGACAAAGCGCGCAAAAACGCCCGCGCCACCGTAGACAAACTGGCCCCCTTCGCCGCCCAGGGCCTGCCCATCGTCGGGCTGGAACCCAGCAGCTTGCTCAGCCTGCGCGACGAGTATCTTTACCTGCTCCCCGGCGACGAAAAAGCGCAGCAGGTGGCCGCCCAGGCGCTGACCTTTGAAGAGTTCATCGCCCAACTGGCCGACGCCGGCGACCTCAATCTGACTTTCACCGATGAACCGCGTCAAATCCTGCTGCACGGCCACTGCCATCAAAAAGCGTTGGTGGGAACGGTTCCCAGTCACAAAATTTTGTCGCTGCCGCCCAACTACACCGTCGAGGAGGTGGATTCCGGCTGCTGCGGCATGGCCGGGGCGTTTGGTTACGAGGCGGAGCATGTGGAAATCTCCTTGCAGATGGGGGAGCGGCGGTTGTTTCCGGCTGTCCGCGCCGCCAGCGAAGATACGATTGTGGCGGCAGCGGGAACAAGCTGCCGGCATCAGATTGCGGAAGGGGTGGGGAACGGCCGTCGTGCCCTTCATCCTGCCGAAATTTTGCGGGATGCGTTAGTGTGACGCGCCCAGGTGCAACGCGCCTCCAAAGCGCATCGCACCTTTTTGTCTAAAATTGCGCTAATTCGGCCAATCTATTGGCCGAATTTGCGCTAATTCGGCCAATCTATTATCATTTAGCCATGATCATCCACCGAAACATCCAGGCCAAGTTAGAAAGCGAACTCCAAAAGGGAGACAAAATTATCCTGCTTTTTGGGGCGCGGCAGGTAGGGAAAACCACATTGGTACAACGCATTCTGGCAGACTCCGCCTATCGCGTCTTATCCGTCAATGCCGACGAGCTGCGCTACACCAATGTCTTATCCAGCCGCGACCTGCGCCAACTGCGCGATCTCACAGGTGGATATGAACTCATCTTCATTGATGAAGCGCAGCGCATCCCCGAAATTGGCATCAATCTAAAGCTGTTGGCCGACAACATCCCCGATTTACGCATTATCGCCACCGGATCGTCGTCATTACATCTTGCCAGCAAAACCCGCGAACCGCTCACGGGGCGCGCCTGGACACACACGCTTTACCCCGTTGCTTTTTGCGAATTAGCGCATCATTACAATGCGTTTGAATTACAAGATATGCTGCCGGAACGTCTGATTTACGGTAGTTACCCAGAACTGTTTTCATTGGAAGGGCGCGAAATCAAGCAAGATTATTTACGTAACCTGACATCCAGCTACCTTTACAAAGATATTTTAGAAATCAGCAACATCCACCACTCGCGCAAACTGCAAAATTTGCTTCAACTGCTGGCGTTTCAAATCGGGCAAGAGGTTTCTTTGAACGAATTGGGCGCACAGTTAGAGATGAGTAAAGGTACGGTAGCGGCCTATATTGATTTGCTGGAAAAGTCGTATGTTATTTTCCGCTTGTCTGGATTCAGTCGTAACTTACGCAAGGAAATTAGTAAACGAGACAAAATTTACTTCTGGGATGTGGGCGTTCGCAACACGATCATGGGCAACCTAAATCCGCTCTCGGCGCGAAATGATGTGGGGCATTTGTGGGAAAATTTGATGATTAGCGAACGTCGCAAATGGTTAGCGTATCAAGGAGCGCTGGGAAGTGTCTATTTCTGGCGCACATACGGCGGCGCGGAGATAGATTTGGTGGAAGAACGGGAAGGCAAACTGTTGGCATTTGAATATAAGTGGGGCGCAAAACGGCCTCGACTGCCTAAATCATTCTTGACTGCCTACCCGGAATCGGAATTTGAGGTTATCACGCCCCAAAATTTCCTGACGCATGTGGGGGCGAAATAGCATTTTGCTCTACTTGCAATCATTTGTGCGTTACACTTTCATGTGTCGCCCCCTCCATCCTGCCGAAATTTTACGGGATGCGCTCATCGCTTGACATTCTGTACACAAAAATGTACAGTGATGTACAAGATGTAGGAGGTTAAACAATGACAACGATTACGTTTACTGAATTTCGTAAAAATGCTTCCAGTTTCCTCTCCGCTGTCGAAAAGGGTGAAATTATTACCATTCTTCGTCATGGCAAGCCCATCGCTGAGATTAAGCCGATTGTGGAGGAAACGGCCGTGCCCTCCTGGAAGCGCCCTGGTTTGAGACTGGTCGTAAAAGGAGCCAACCTCTCCGCCGCCATCATGGAAGATCGCGAATATGAGAACATTCTTTGATGCGTCCGCTTTCGTTAAACGCTACATAGAAGAACCTGGGAGCCAGCAAGTTGATGGTTTTTGTCAGGCGGCGTCGGAGTTGGGGATAAGCGTCATCTGTGTGCCGGAAATTATATCTGCGCTCAACAGGCGCGTACGAGAACAAATTCTTGCCCCGGAACAATACCGCGCGATCAAACAATACCTATTTGAAGATGTGCGCGATGCCGCAATCATCAATCTGACGCCTCGCGTTATTGCTTTGGCCATTTCTCTGCTTGAAACCTCGCCGCTGCGGGCAATGGATGCGCTGCATGTGGCTTGCGCTTTGGAATGGGGTGCGGAATCATTTGTTTCCGCCGATAAGCGGCAGCTAAATGCAGCGAACAAAGCCGGACTAAAAACAATGGAGATCGGGAAGTAGGGGATGAACGGCCGTCGCGCCCTTCACCCCGCCGAAATTTTACGGGATGCGTTAGCCTGATTGAGGCGACAACATCATGACTGAACTGTCTGCCATCAACAAGCGCATCCCCAAAGGCTACTTTTTTCACGGGCAAATACAGCATTTGCTGTTCCTGCTGGTATTGGTTCCCGGCGCGTGGTTTTGGATTGAACCGGCTCTGGACGGCCGTACTTTTCTCGGCGTGTCTGATCGTTGGTGGGCGATGTTGGTGATTGGCACGGCCGTTACCCAACAAATTCTGGGCTGGCTCGTCTTCCGGCTGCAAATTTGCTACTCCTGGCTCAGCAAACGCTTTGGCCGCGCCGATTTAACCGTGTGGGGCGTCCTCTTTTTCCCTTTTTTGCTGGCACGGCCGTTATTCATGCTGGCCGTCGGTCTCAGCGATATCAATTCATTGGGGTTTTACCGTCCGCTGGAAATCACCGTGGGCGTCGTTTTATTGGTTCCCGCCGTTTACACGCTGTGGTCTGTCAAGCATTATTTTGGTATCGAGCGGGCATTAGGCGGCGACCATTTTCGGGTCAAATACCAGACCATGCCGCTTGTGCGCAAGGGCGCTTTCCGCTACAGCGACAACGCGATGTATGCCTTTGCCTTTCTCATTTTGTGGTCAATCGCCCTTTTTTGCGATTCAAAGGCGGCGCTGGGATTGGCGCTGTTCCAACATGCCTATATCTGGGTACACATGTACTGCACCGAAAACCCCGACCTTGCCATTTTATATGGGCAGAAAAATTGAATTGGACGCGGATAACCGCAGATAAATGCGGATCTTGTCGCTGCGCTTTATCCGCGTCCTCCCACCATTCGCAACATTTTACTTCTCGATCAACGGCATCAAAAGTTCACTGCGATACTGTGTCGATGAGTGGATCGTACACTTGCCTGCCGCGCTTTTCTTGTAAGTGAAGGGCTGGTTAACTTTCACGCCGCTGATGAAGTAACGTCCCTGTATAACCAAGCGAAGTTCATCGCCTTTACGGAAGAACGTCGCCGAAGGTTCAAGTTGGAGTTCCATTTTGGCGACCTCATCCTTTTGGAGAAGCTTGAGGGTATCAAAGTCATGTTCGGGGGAATAAAACGTACTCAACGCTTCGTTAACTGAGCGCAGAGCAACCCGCTGCGCCGTTTTGGTGACAATATCGTTCGGGAAGCCATAAGTGCCATCGAAGTTAACTTCCTTGCCATTGTGAAATTTCTGGATACCTGCAAAAAGATTGGCATCGTCGCAGCCTTCGAGTTCTATGTAGAGAGTCAGTTTCATGGGACCGACGATCTCAGTATCACGCTCGAAGGTGTAGGTATATTGCAGGCTATCTTTAGAAAGATCAAAAGCGGGTGCAGAATCTGGAGCTTCGGGGGAAGCAGACAGGGAAGCCCTCTGTCCATCCAAATAAAAGGGCGTCCAGACGACATTTTCGGGCGGGAATTGCTTCTCGTAGCGTACTTCCTTGACTTGGTCGCCAAACTCACGAATTTCAAGGCGTACTTTGGGATGTTCGAGCATACCGTTGTCAATATCTTTCAAGAAGTGGTCGAAAAACTTCAACATCAGGGCATTCACTTCGGTACTGTAATAGGCTGTCCATTCGCCGCCACGATGGGTATACAGCCATTTGTGTGCTGACCCTACCTGCTGGTACACGCGCTGGCTGCCGCGAGTATGCATCATCTGCGAGGCAAAACTGATGCAGTTTAGCATCGGCACGGTGATCTTCTCGTAATCCGCCACAAAGGATTGCCACCATTCATCCCGGGTTTCGTGCTCGGTTTGTTCCTTGCGTAAATTCATGGCATAGCCAAATTGCTGGATGCGCCTGGAAAAGAAGGGCGTAAAGCCATCTTCACGGACGCCGCCGGGGTAGAACCAATCCTTGTACAGGTCAGAAACGCCCTCCCAGGGGCAGATGGCTTTGAGATGCGGCGGGTTCATGGCGGCGACTTTGTATTGGTTAATCGCCAGATAGGATACGCCGAGCAAGCCGACATTGCCGTTTGACCAGGGCTGGACACCCGCCCACTCAACCGCATCGTACAGATTTTCAATTTCGTCCTGATCAAAGAACTTTTGGGGCGACGATCCTTTGGGTGAGAGACCAAAGCCCCGCTTGTCAATATTGATGACGACATAGCCATTCGTTGCCCAAAAATCGGGATCGGGCGCTTCAAAACTGGTTTCGTCCGAGAAGGTGATCGTGCCTGGCTGGCGGGCAAAGCGGAACTGGATGTGCATGTAGCCATCTTTGCAAAGTACATCCTTGCGAGCGGGATGAAGCGAAAGCAAGGCCGGGAAAGTCCCTGCGTGGGAGGGCATGTAGATGTTGGCGCTCAGATAAGAGCCGTCACGGGTGGGGATGTGAACATCCCGCAAGATTTTAACGCTCGGGCTGATTTTCTTGACCTGCACATTGGGCGGATTGATCAAGCCCCTGAGCTTTCCAAGAATTTGCTTGGGGGCGTTTTTCTTTTCGACAAACATTGGGGGAGATCCTTTGCTATTTAAGCGGCAATTGTGCGCAGATGTTTTTTGTATACGACCAGCCCAATCACAGGCAGCGCTAAATTCACCCCTAAGCCAATAAAGAAGTGCGGGTTTAAGAAAATGTTGGGGAGAAGACCCTGTTCCACAAGATAAAGAACGGCCCATGTCCCCACAGGGATATTCAGCAAAAGACTAACGACCAAACCGGGGTTGTAGCGTTTACGGGCTTTGATGCCCAACCCGATGTGCGAAACGCCGGCAAAAAATGAGAAGTAGGGCAGCCAGAGGCCGTATTGGTAATTTCGGATAGAAAGCAAGCCAAAAACCGGCAAGATGATCCAAATCAAAATAACATTAAGATAGAAGATAAAGTTTTCATCAAGGGGCTTATCTTCCGTCTCAAAGTTCATAATATCCATATTGAAAAATTTCCCGAATCCGCCGGGAAAGATGTATTCTTCGGTTTCGTGGATCATATAGAGCGGTGTTTGCAGAAGCAGCAAAAAGAGCGCGAAGTCCGTATTTTTGATAAGGGCAAAGAGAAAGATAAAGAGGAAGATGGAGATGAGAAAACCGGCTTTTGCCCAGTCTCGTTTGAACCAGGCAAAATATGCGTTGAGAGTCATTTTATTTTCCTTTATTGGCTAGTTTTTAGAGCGGCTAAAAAAATGCGCGCAAATTCTGCCGTCATCGCTTCGATAGAAATTTTTGACGGCAGCAAATCTCTCACGGGGTGCATCCCAATGGCATAGCCGAAGATCATGCTCATAAAGCTCTGTGCCGTGGCTTGCGGATTGACCGCCTGCATCTTGCCGGTATCAATCTGTTTTTGGAAATAACGTTCCAATAATTCGATCATATCGCTTGGGTTTTGCGCCAGGGCAGCCTTCATCTCAGGGAAGTGGATCGATTCGAACATCAACATGCGGATTGCATCCTGCTGAGAAATGAAGAACTGTAGGGCGTGTTCGCTGATAAGGCGCAAATCAGCAGCGAGGTCATCGGTGAGTTGGGCTTCGAGCATCTCGAAATTCACACCGCCGCCGATTTGCTGAACGACAGCTTGAAAGAGTTTTTGTTTATCGCCAAAGTGACGGAAAATTGTCACTTCGGCGACACCGGCTTTGTCCGCAATTCCCTGTGTGGTGGTGCGGGCGTAGCCGAGCGTTTTAAAGGACTCTGCCGCTGCGTCAAGGATGCGCCGACGGGCTATCTTTTTGGCAGGGGATTTATCAAGCGTTTCGGGCATTGGATTGTCCTTTTTGTGTGTAAGTGCATACTAACATTTTATTCGTTTTGTGATATTTGTCAACTGTGGGCATAAAGCCGTACATTCTTGACATTTAACGGCCGTTCTTCACAATTCGGGGTCTAATTCACACACATGGGCCGGACGGCTCCACACACAGCTGAACCCGTTTACGCCGGCAAAACCAGCGCCAAACTCTTGATTGAAGTAGCCGGTGGGTAATTCTAATTGTCGTTGACAGCCGATTTCGTCGCCCCGCGCGGCGGCGTCCTGCAAATTCGGATGGATGGGGAGCGGGTGCGGTTGGCGGGGTAAGCGCTAACGGTTTTTCGCGGCGCGCTGGTTATTGGCTAGTTCTCAGTTCGACAGCTTGCCATTTAAGGTGGGTTTTGCCAATATAGGCGGCTTTGGGGCGGATGAGACGGCCGTTTTCCAGTTGTTCAAAGCAGTGGCCGATCCAGCCGGCGATGCGCCCGATGGCAAATGTAGGCGTAAACAGCGCCGTCTCCAATCCCAGACCATGCAGCAGCAAGGCGGTATAAAATTCAACATTGGTTTGTAAATTGCGGCCCGGTTTGTATTCTGCCAGGAGGGCAACGGCCGTTTTCTCGACTGACTTGGCCAATGAATACAACGCCATATCCCCATCTGCAGCAAAAAGACGTTCCGCAGCGATACCCAACACCTCGGCGCGGGGGTCACGTACTTTGTAAACACGATGGCCGAATCCCATCAGCCGCTCGCCGCGCTCTAGCTTTTCCCGCAGATAGGATTCGGCCCGCTCCGCAGCGCCAATCTCAAACACCATATCCAGAGCCGGACCAGGCGCGCCGCCGTGCAGCGGCCCTTTTAATGCGCCCACCGCGCCAACGATGGCCGAGGTCATGTCGGATTGGGTGGCGATGATCACGCGCGCGGCAAAAGTCGAGGCGTTAAGGCCGTGATCAACAACGGTGTTCAGGTAAGTTTCTAAAGCGCGCGTTTGGGCGGCGGAGGGCGCAGCGCCGGTGAGCATGTACAAGTAGTTGGCAGCATGGGAGAGGGTGGGATCGGGGGAAACGGCCGTTTCACCCCCCAACAATCGTCCATACGCAGCCACAATCGTGGGAAAACGCGCCGTGATGACTTGGGCCATTTGCGGTGCGTCCCGCTCGCCCATGTCCAGGCTGAGCGTACCGGCGGCCATACGCAAAGCATCCATTGGCGGAATTTGCTTGCGGGCGGCGGCTTGTAAAAGGGTAAGCGTCGCGCCGGGTAATGGGCGCAGCTGCGCCAGCTCGGTTTGGAAAGCAGTCAGTTCAGTTTGGGTGGGGAGACAGCCGTGCCACAGCAAAAACGTCGTCTCTTCAAACGTTGCCTTGCCGGCCAGTTCAGCCAGCGGATAACCGGCGATAATCAATTCACCGCGCTGCCCGTCAACGCGGCTCAATCGTGTTTGGGCGGCAACAACGCCTTCAAGACCGGGGATAAAACCTTTTTGTTTATTCATCGTTCACCTTTTTAGGAAGCTTTTGTGTCTATACAAGTGTCTTTCGTCCGTCATACCCGCGAAGGCGGGTATCCAGAAATGTGGATTCCTGCCTTCGCAGGAATGACGTGTGTTACTACGATTTTGTTTGAAACTTTTCGGTTTCAGCTTATAATGATTGATAAACGTTGTCAATGTTGATTAAATAATCAATGTTTTTAGGGTGGTCATAAAATATGGCAGATAAGCGTTACTTAACCGCAAAAGAAGCCGCCGCTGCGCTGGAAATCAGCCTGCCGACGTTGTATGCCTATGTGAGTCGCGGCTTGATTCGCTCGGAAGAGGGTACAGGCAAGAGCCGGGCGCGGCGATACCGGGCCGAAGATGTGGCCGCGCTGCGATCGCGCAAAGAGATGCGGCGCAATCCGGCCAAAGCGGCGGCAACGGCGCTCCATTTTGGGCAGCCAGTTCTGGAATCGGCGATTACATTGATTGAAGACGGCCGTCTCTATTACCGGGGCTACAATGTGATTGCCTTGCCGCCAGCGCACAGCTTCGAAGCGGTGGCCGGGCTGATTTGGCAAGGCGAATTGAGCCAGCCGCCATTTTTTGCCGCAGCGCTGCCGGACACTTTATGGCAGCGCGTCCAGCAAATCAGCCCCTTGCTCGATAGTTTGGCCCCCGTGGAAAGGTTTCAGGTCGCGCTGCCGTGGCTGGCGGCCCATGATTTGGCGGCCTATGATTTAAGGGAAACGGCCGTTATCAAAACCGGCGTGCGACTGCTTCAGGTGTTAACGGCCGTTGTCACCGGTCGTCAGAGTCAGAATAGTATGGCCAGCGCTCTGCAGCAGGCATGGCTGCCGCATGATGCGCGGGTGGCGGCGCTGTTGAATATGGCCCTCATCTTTTGCGCCGATCATGAACTCAACGTCTCGTCATTCGCAGCGCGAACAGTGGCTTCGGCGCAAGCCACGCCCTATGCCGTCGTCAGCGCCGGGCTGGCGGCGCTGCGCGGGCGGCTGCATGGCGGCGCGACGGAACAGGTCGCCGCCTTCTTTCAAGAGGTCGGAACGCCGGAAAGAGCGAAGCTGGTTGTGGCCAACCGGCTGAAGCGCGGCGATCCCATCCCTGGATTTGGTCATCCGCTTTATCCTGACGGGGACCCGCGGGGGCGGGCGTTGTTGGATGGGGTTACGGCCGTTTATCCCGACTCGCCTGCTGTGGAATTGGCAAAGGGGGTGGCAACGGCCGTGGCCGCTACCATTGGCCGTTTGCCGACCATAGACACCGCGCTGGTCGCCTTGGCCCAGGCGGCGCAGCTGCCCGGCAGCGCCCCGCTGACCCTGTTTGCCCTGGGGCGGACCGTTGGTTGGATTGGGCAGGCGCTGGAGCAGTATCGCGCCAACCAACTGATTCGTCCCCGCGCCAAATATACCGGGGAGCGACCGCGAGAGTAGCAAGAACCTTACGCTAGCAAAATGAAGGCCTCGCCCCATTCACTCACGCCTTACCCCCTAGGGAACCTGAACCCTTGTTTCGGCCTTGAGAGCGAGACAACAAGGGGCTGACAACTTCTCGTTTCTTGCGAGTTAAAGTGCAAGTTCTGGTAGTGTTAACCAACCGTATTTATCTTCATCTTTGCTTTTGATATTTTCAAACAACCATCTGATTTTTTTTAATTTCTTTTTAGGTATTTGCCCATAACGCAGAGTCTTTCTATACAGTTCCCCGTTACTTAAATCTAATTTAGTTTGGCTTTCATAGTTATGGGCATGAGGATGTGATGGAAAGGGGTCTTCGTCTGTTTTATGAATTATCCAAACTTCTCCATCTTCTTTCACTCTTGCTTTTTGCTTAACAAGCATATCATCGTCTAATAGCATGATGGCTATTTCATTACTCATAATTGTTTCCTCCGTGATGGTTGCCTAAGATTGGCCGCGACTGTGCGACAGTTGCCAGTAGGCACTAGCTGGCGACCGTTACTGATTGCCTCTATTATACGATCAACTTTGTGTATATTCTGCCGGCTTATGCACGGCCGTCATTACCAGTTAAACCAATTGTATCACGCTTAACGACCGCTCCTCACAATTAAGGGTCTCCTACGCAAACGACATCGGCAGCAACGCAGCTATTTGCCCGCAGAAATGCATGGCGGCTCTTTTCCTCCGCAAGGAAACGGCCGTACCCCTCCTCTCCATCATTCACTCACACATAGGCAGGACGGGGGAACGGCCGCGATGGTTCTTCGTGTCACATTGTTTGTGATATACTTTTGAAGTCAAAGATTTTTCGTGCAAATATGAGAGCCAATAGAAATGACTAACAAAACAGCATCAAATCCACCAATTGCACCAGAAGATGATGGCTTTGCGGTTCGAGATTCTGGACAATGGGTCGTCGAAAAACTAGATTACATTCAACGTTACATTAACATGTTCACAACCGCCATGGCTGATAAACCCTGGCGTAATATACGATATATCGATCTTTTTGCAGGTCCTGGCAAATGCAAGCTTAGAAATAATGGGCAGATAGTCCTTGGCTCACCATTGCTAGCAATAACAACCAAACGTCCGTTTACCGACTACTTTTTTGTGGATATTTCTGATGAAAATTTGGAGGCTCTCAAAGCTCGAACTAACTCGTTGCCTCAATTTGATCACGTAAACTTTCGACACGGTGACGCCAATGAAATAGTTCATCAATTGGTAGCTGAATTTCAAAAGCGTGATGCAAGTTATATTACCGGAAGATGGAAGTCACTGAACTTGGCAGTGTTAGATCCAGAAGGGCTAGAGTTAAAATGGAGTACGGTCGAGAGTCTTGCTAAAGTCAAGAAAATGGATCTGATCATCCATTATTCACAGTTTGGACTAACTCGAAATATGGAACGCTGTTTTCATGAAGATGAAACTACCGTAGTTGATCGCTTTTTTGGAGGTAAGGCATGGAAAACTGTTTATGCTCAAAAACGGGCCAAAGGTGCCAGCAATGCACGGATTCACCGTGACCTTATCGATCTATACAAAAGCAATTTAGCAGACTTGGGTTATGTGGATGTCGTCGAACAAAATCCAGACTCAGAACCACTAATCAGACATACGTCAAAAAACGCACCTCTCTATCGTCTCCTTTTCGCAAGCAAAAATAAATTAGGGAACAAGTTTTGGGATGAGGTTACTAAACGTGATGTTTACGGACAGCGTCGTTTGTTATAGAATGTTAAGCGAACGCACGTTCTGTTGATTGGTGTAAGGCAGGTTTTGTTATGGCTACAACAAAAATTGAATGGGCAGAATCAACTTGGAACCCCATTACAGGCTGCACAAAAATTAGCCCCGGTTGCAAGAACTGCTATGCAGAACGAATGGCTTTTCGTTTGCAAGCGATGGGACAGGCCAATTATGCCAATGGATTTGAATTGACTTTGCATGAACATATGTTGGAACGGCCGTTACAATGGAAAAAGCCCCAACTTATCTTTGTCAACTCCATGAGCGATCTGTTTCACAAAGATGTTCCGCTTGACTATATCCAGCGCGTTTTTGATGTGATGCGCCGCGCTCATTGGCACAATTTTCAAGTTTTGACCAAACGTTCGCAGCGTTTATTTGACTTGAGCGATGAAATTGATTGGCCCGAAAATGTGTGGATGGGTGTTAGTGTCGAAACGCAAAAATATACATATCGCATTGATCATTTAAGAGAAACAGGGGCCAGGATTAAATTTCTCTCATTGGAACCTCTTCTTGGCCCATTAAAAGAGCTTAACCTGGGAAATATAGATTGGGCGATCGTTGGCGGCGAATCAGGGCCAGGATCGCGCCCAATCAAGCGAGAATGGGTTACTGAAATTAGAGACCAATGCCTATCCGCAAAAGTCCCCTTCTTTTTCAAACAATGGGGCGGTACGAACAAAAAGAAAACTGGCCGGGAGCTTGACGGCCGTACCTGGGATCAACTACCAACCAAGCTTTCACATCAACCCGCTTTTGCATAATCGGCAGCGCAACGGCCGTTCCCCATCCCCGTATAGCAATTATAAGGCTCTTTGGGGCTTCGTGAGGTTTCAGGTTGCGAGTAGCAAGTAGCGAGTGGCGCGTCCAGAGAAAGTACCCGCCACTCGCCACCCGCCACGCATTTGACCTCATGAAATCCGAAAGACCCAATTATAATTAACCTAATAAACGGCCGTCTCCCGGCGGCAAAGGAGATTGAGATGTTAAAGCGTTCAGGGTGGGTGGCTTTCCTTTTAGTCGCTGCTTTGTTCGTTTTTACCGGCGCGGCGCAGGCCCAGGAAAAAAGCTACAGCGCCGAGCGGTTTGATGTAGCCGTCGCCGTGCAGGCGGATGGCTCCCTGCTGGTGACAGAAACGGTGGTCTTCGACTTTGTCGGCGGCCCGTTCACCTTCGTTTTCCGCGAACTGCCTACTGACCATACCGATGGGATTGTAGAGATTACGGGCAGCGTGGACGGCCGTACCATCCCCCACGGCGACCAACCCGGCCAACTGGAAATCACAGGCCGCGACCCCATCCGCATCACCTGGCATCTGGAACCCACCGGCAACGCCAGCCGCACCTTCGTCCTCAGCTACCATGTGTTGGGCGTGGTGCGCCAGGAAGAAAACAGCGATTTGCTCCTCTGGCAGGCGCTGCCCGACGAGTACGAATACACCATCGGCAGTAGCGCCGTCACCGTCACCGCTCCGGCGGAGTTGATTTATGTGGCTGAACCGATTGTACGCGCTGGCGAAGTGGCTGTTACCCGCGACGGCGATCAGCTGATCTTCGCCACCCAAAACCTCCAGCCCAACAGCGAGGTCGTCATCGGCGCCAACTTCCCGGCGGGCAGTATCCTGACCGCACCGCCCGCATGGCAGGCCCGGCAAGCAGCGCAAGCGGCGCAGGTTCCCATCTGGCTAAGCATTGCCGCAGCGATTTTAGGCTCTGGTTTGGTCGCTGTTGTAGCCCAGGTGCGCCGCTATCGTCCCCGTGTTGCCAATAGCCAAAATATCGCCTACGAACCGCCAACCAAGCTGTCCCCAGGCATTGCCGGAACGCTGCTGACGCAAGACGCCAATCCTACCTGGGCCAGCGCGTTGGGAGCGCTCTTCGGTTTGGCCGAGCAAGGCGTCGTGGAAATTGACGAATCGCCGGAGAAAAAGTGGTATCGCCAGCATGATTTCCTCATCCGGCTCATTGACGAACCGGTCAACCC